>JAGBUS010000065.1 GCA_017630735.1 Alistipes sp.
ACCGACAACAAATGAAAAACCCTCTGAAACGATGTTTCAAAGGGTTTTGCTTGATTTTGTCCTCAAAACTTTTGGACTTGGAGCGGAAAACGAGACTCGAACCCCCGCTGCGCGTGGGTGATTTCTCGCGACTTATATTTACACCCCCGACCCCTGAAAGGGGCGAGTGGGTTCGCTCGTGCGAGTCATCGTGTCAAACAAAAAAGCAGTCCGTTTGGACTGCTTCTTCGTTTGAGCGGAAAACGAGACTCGAACTCGCGACCCCAACCTTGGCAAGGTTGTGCTCTACCAACTGAGCTATTTCCGCAAAATATTTATTGTCTGAACGACTATAACTTTTCAGTTGCGGGTGCAAAGGTACAATAATTTTTTTATTCTGCAAATTTTTTTGCGATTTTTCATGCATTTATCATGTTTATTCCTGAAAAATGGGTGGTTTTTGCAAAAAAAAGAGTGGCGCACTCATGGATTTACGTCACTCTCTGCAAATTCTCATTGCTCCTATATCGTCAGCTACTCAAAATTGTAGCCGTGGATATGCTCCTTATACTCTTTCCAATATTCGGCATTTTTGTAGAACGATAAAGCCTCCTCTGGAACATAGAAGTCGCAATCTAATAATTTCGATGCGTATGTGTCGTTGATGTATTCAGCGAACGTATCGTTATGAATCTCAGGTGGATTATTTCTATTGATATAGACACTCTTTAATGCTGTGCAGTTTGCAAATGCCTCAATGTCCATCTCATATACACCGCCTCCAATTACTACAGTCTCAAGCGATGAGCACTTATAGAATGCCGCTCTGCTAACACGCATATACCACTCTGGGATGGTTACAGATGTGAGGTTGTGTTGCTCAGAAAATACCCCTGTGCAGATGTTTGTAGCACCCTCAGGTAGTGTATACTCTGTAAGGTCGGCTGGAGCAAAGGCATAGATATAGTTATCGACGATAAGAGTTCGTCCATCCTCGGATGCTAACTTGCCTTTGAATTCGCGTAGCCCATCGCAGCCTTTGAATGTGTATATAGATACATTTTCGACACTATCAGGGATAGATATTGAGGATAGCTTTTTGCACTCCCCAAAGGCATACATACATATAGTTTTTAGACCGTTGGGAAGAGTAATGCTATCAAGATTTGTACATCTATAGAATGCGTTATCATCTATAATCCTTATTGAGTCGGGAAGAATCACACTTTTGAGATTCTCACACTCGCTAAATGCCTTGTAGCCTATATGTCGCGCTATGCCGTCAAAGGTTATTGTTCCTTCACCATCGGCATAGGTCATCTCTATAATATCTATTCCAAACGAGTCGGGATTGGTGATATTAATAGGCAAGCCGTCGGTTGTGGTGTAGTACATAACACTCTTGTAGTCGGGGTGAGGTACCGATGGATATGGATCTTCATACTCCAGATACCAGCACGATGTGCAGAGTATCGGTAAGAGCATGAAGTATAGTAATAACCTTTTCATAGCGGTCTCTCTTTTATTTTGTTAGACGTTGGTAGTGGCAGACGAGTAGGTTCTCGTCATCGTCGTAGAGGTGCATGCCGTTGCCCTCGCAGAATTGCCACATCTTGCAATCCGCACACTTGCCCTTCTTTGCCCAGTTGCGGTTGCGGAACTTCTCGAAGCGATTTTGCCACACATCCCAGAATTTATCGCGGTAGATGTTTCCCTGTGTGAAGTTACCACGTACCGATGTGCATCCCGAAATGTCGCCATTCACGCGAATGGATGCGATGCCGATACCTGCATGGCACTCAAATGGGTTGGTGCGCACCTTCATCTCGTAGCCACCGATGAAGCCCTCGCAGGAGTATGATGCCTCGATGCGTCCCTCCTTGCGCGTCTTCTCGATGAACTCCATCATGTATGTATACTCCTCGTTGTTGAGCTGCAGGCTCTCATCCTTGGCAGCACGACCTACAGGGAAGATGCTGAATAGTCGCCAGTGGCGCACGCCGATGGAGTATAGGAACTCCTTGAACTCCTCAAGGCGTGGTATGAGCGCAGGAGTTACGCAGGTTACTATGTCCGAGGTAAGCTCCTTATCTGCCGAAATCATCTTTGCTGCCTCCACTGCGCGCTTGAAGCTCTCCTTGTTCTGACGTATGTGGTAGTGCTGCTCCTCGAAGCCGTCGAGCGATACGGTTATGGAGTGTAGTCCTGCACGTATTAGCGAGTTGAGACGCTGGCGTGTGAGACCTAAACCGTTGGTCACCATGCCCCAAGGGTAGCCTCTACGATATAGGTTGATGCCTATTTCCTCAAGGTCCTTGCGTACTAATACCTCGCCACCTGACAGAATTACCAGCACCTTATTGGGGTTGACGTTTGGCGTTACCTCGTTGTCCAACACACGGAAGAAATCCTTGGCAGGCATATCCGTAAGCGTGGTGTCTATTCGGCAGTCGCTACCGCAGTGACGGCACTGTAGGTTGCAACGTAGTGTACACTCCCAGAATAGAGTATGTAGCCTATGCTCCTCGGCGCGTATGTGGCGTAGTTTATTGAATAGCTTAAGTGCCAACCATTTGCGTAACCCTAATCTCTTTCCCATCTCGCTTGTTTGTTATTTTGTTTTTCGCTTTAGCTCCACATCGCCGATGTTATTGGTGTATTGGTATTGGGGCACTCTTATGTTGCGCCCCTCGAATTCTCCGCCATTTGCCTCGCCATCGTCATCCTCAAACCATATATCACGGCTGTTGCCGTATACCGTAAACTCTCCATTTGCGGAGGTTCTTGTATTGCAGCCACCTGTCTCAACCCATATACCCTTTATGGCGTTGCCCTCAGTGTCTACAACGCGACCTGTGGTGATATACTCTGGGTGATACTCCTCATATCCTACGCCATAGCACGCTACGCAGGTGGTGGTAACGCCAAACAGCGCAAATAGTCGTGTTAATATTCTGCCTAACATACGTTACTTTTTTTGTAGAGTTATAATTCCCATATCTAGTAAGCAACTACCTGAGTATCCCCACTCATCGGGCACTGAGGCTGGTGCAACCATATCGGTGATATCTATCGTAGTGCTCTCATACTCGCCACGGTTATACTCGCCATCTACATCCTCAATGTGTACTATCCATCGCTCCATTGGTGGGGTGTAGGAGCGTGCTCCCGATATCTCGCCCTTGTAGTCGGTAAATCCTGTGCGTCCTACGAACTCACCGCCTTCGAGGTATAGGTGTATTCCCTCGATAGGCTCGCCCACCTCGTCCACAACCTTTGCCGAGAGCCATAGCACGTAGTATGGCGAGTGTTCGTTCTTCTCGCATCCAGTGGTGCCGAGGAGCGCGATGGCGATACATATATATAATAGTCGTTTCATAGCTATTCCTCCTCTGTTGGGTTCTGCTCCTCTTTCTCCTTGAGTGTCATAGTGACATCTCCGAAGTCGGCGACGTAAGAGCCACTATCCCAGTTGCCGTCACCATCTTTTATCTGCGTCACTTTACCGCTAATATTGAGGCTAAGTTCCTCGAACTCGCCTCCGTTGTATTCGCCATCTATATCGCGGAATACAACATCATATTGAGTGCCTGGCCAGATGTAACTGCCGTGAGCGTTGATATTACCGAGGTAGTCTGAAACACCTGTGCGATCATCGAAGTGGCCGCCATCCTTTGTTGTCACTTCAATACCCTGAATAGGGTTGCCCTTCTCGTCAACAACACGAGCCTTGAGGTTGAATGATACGTGTGGTACGCCGTACTCGCAAGCTCCAACGAAATGCTCGCATCCTGCACTACTAAAGCCGAGCAGTGTCAAGAGAAAAAGTAGTAGTCGTTTCATTATATTATAATGTATTAGTTATCGATTATTCTTCGCTTGGGATTATAAGTTGGTAGAACCACTGCAATACGTAGTCCTCGCCCGCAGCACCCTTAACTGCCTTTGTCTCAACATCGTTGATATAGACCTTCGACTCGCTGAAGCCTTGTCCCAAGATGTTGGTGTCGAAGCGAATGTGCCACTCATGCTCCTTGTAACGCACCTTAAACTCGCCATCCTCGCCCATTGTGAACTCTCCGAATATGAAGAATGTCTTGTTGTGCTCGTCGTAGCGTAGCTCCGCAGGACCTGCAACGTATGCCATTGTCGATGGTTTCAACTCCTTGAGTGCGGGGTCTACCTTATATGTCTCGCCGTTGTACTCAATCTCTATGTTGAGGAGCCAGTCGGGATCGGTCTCTGCAATGTTGTTAAGTGTCTCGTCAACAATTACAAACGCAGGGTCGAATGGCGCGTAATCCCATATTATTTCATCCTTAACCTTCTTGGTCATAACAATCTCGTCGATGGTAATTTCGTAGCAGCCTTCGTACCACATGCCATCACCTTCGGTAACCTGATTTACCTCATGATATTTGATTTCGTATAGCTTCTCCTCGAACTCGCCACCATTCTCCTCTCCGTCGACATCTCTGAATGTGAGATATATGGGTATTCCGTGCTCGCTACCCTTAGCGTCTACCTTGCCATCGCTATCGGTAAAGCATCCATCACGACTGAATAGTTCATAGCCTGCGCCGTCCAAAACCTGGATGCCCTTGATAGGGTTGCCATTCTCATCTACTACGCGTGCGATAAGATGGAAATCGACAGTTGGAACGCCATACATACAAACCATTTCATCCTCCTTTCCGTCGCCATTGCAACTAACGGCACTAAAGCCGAGAAGCAGTAGCAAAATGTTAATAAGTCGTTTCATAGCAATATGCTTTAATTTGTTAGTTTTCGTTATTGCAAAATTACGTAATATGTATGTGCACACCAAATTTTTAGGGCAAAAGTTTTTCCAGATTCGATTTTGTAACTATCAGTAAATCAGCGATATAAGCAGTAGTCAAAGTATGGATTTTTCAACTTGTTGATTATCAGCGAGTTACACACATAGTATTTAAATCATTGAAAATCAAAGAGTTGTGATATAGTTGCGATTTTCGATAGCGAAACCGATAAAAAAAGTTAACTTTGCAAAAAGAAACTACTTTTTATGGGAACAACACTAAAATATAGCCGTCGCATCTCGCATGAAGTGAGCTTTGGAGGTGTGACAATTGGAGGTAAACAACCCATCGCGGTGCAGTCTATGGCAAACACTCCAACGGCAGATGTAGAGCGTAGCGTCGAGCAGACAATACGCATTGCCGATGCTGGTGCAGAGATTGTGCGCCTCACGGCACAGGGTCGCAAAGAGGGCGAGGCGTTAACGCCAATTATGGAGCAGTTGCGCACGAAGGGTTGCCGTGCTGCGATAGTTGCCGACATCCACTTTACGCCTGAGATTGCTATGATGGCTGCCGAGGTTGTAGACAAGGTGCGCATAAACCCTGGTAATTTCCGCACCTCGAATGGCGAGTTGGAGAGCCTTATAAATATATGTAAGCGTCGTGGCGTTGCATTGCGCATAGGTGTAAACCATGGCTCGTTGGCTAAGCGTGTCTTCGACGAGTGGGGTGATACGCCTGAGGGCATGGTGGCTTCGGCTATGGAGTTCTTGCACATGTGTCGCGCGGCGGAGTTCGATGATGTTGTGGTGTCGATGAAGTCGAGCAATACACGTGTTATGGTACATGCCTACCGCTTGCTTGTCGAGGCTATGGCGAAGGAGGGTATGACATATCCTCTGCACCTCGGCGTTACGGAGGCAGGTGATGGCATTGAGGGTCGCATAAAGAGTGCTGTGGGCATCGGTGCATTGCTTGCGGATGGTATCGGTGATACGCTACGTGTGTCGCTTACGGAAGCTCCTGAGAATGAGGTGCCTGTGGGTCGCCTGTTGGCTGAGTATTTCGTGGGTCGCACTGCGGAGTTTGAGGTGGAGAGCCTTGATGGCTACTCGCCAACATCCTTCCGCGCACGTACCTCTGCGCGTCCTATCATCCACACCGAGATGACTACGGAGTATGATGTTGTGGAGGCTCTCAGCGACAATCCTACGCACGAGTGGCGCGCGGCGATACTAAGTAGCGCGGATAACCGCCCTAAGGTGCTTCGAAGAATATATGACGATGCCGACGCTGAGCGTGTGGCGATATATGCCGCAGCGGATATGGGACAGTTGCTCATAGATGGTCTTGCCGAGGGTGTATGGGTAGATGCACCGCAGTTGGATGCTGCGACGGTTGAGGATATAGAGCTTATGCTTCTGCAGGCTGCACGTCTCAGATTTTCGCGCACGGAGTATATCGCCTGTCCAAGTTGTGGTCGTACGCTCTACGACATAGAGTCTACTCTTGCCTCTATCAAGGCTCGTACCTCGCACCTTAAGGACCTGAAAATCGGTGTTATGGGCTGTATCGTAAATGGACCTGGCGAGATGGCGGATGCCGACTATGGATATGTAGGCTCGTCGCCTGAGCATATCACACTCTACCGCGGTCGCGAAATTGTCGAGCGTAATATCCATCAGTCGGAGGCTATAGACCACCTTATAGAGATTATCAAGCGCGACGGACGTTGGCACGACCCTGAGTAACGATGGCGATGAAGTCGTATAAGGCACGTGGCGTGGTTCTCGGCACACTGAAGTATGGCGAGAAGGGCGTTATTGTGCATATACTTACCGACGTATGTGGTCGTCAGAGCTATATGGTGCAGGGTGTGCGTCCTACGGCTAAGGGGTCAAAGATGGCACTGCTGCAGCCGATGTTTGCTGTTGAGTTTGAGGGTCTTACATCGTCGAAGATGTCGATGCACCGTATGAAGGACTTAGTGCCTGGCATGGTGTTGCAGACCACACCTTTCGATGTTCGCAAATCTACGATGGCACTCTTTATGGCAGAGGTGCTTTATCGCCTTGTCAGGGAGAGTGAGCCAGGGTCGGAGCTTTTTGACTTTGTGTGGGGCTCGGTTGCGGCACTCGATGTGTTGGAGGAGGGTATTGCCAATTTCCACTTGTGGTTTCTGGCAAATCTCAGCCGTCCTTTGGGCTTCTCGCCCGATAATGAGTATACCGATGGTGCGTGGCTCGATATCCGTGATGGTCACTTCACTCCTCACGCCCTTATCCCCAGTGCTGCCCTCACGCCTGAGAATGCACGTATCCTCCACGATATGCTCGAATGTGATGTCCGCTATCTCGGCGAGATAGGTCTCAATCGCGTTGAGCGTGCCTCATTCCTTGAAGCGATGCTTAAATACTACTCTTATCACCTCGATGCGATAAATAATGTGGAGTCGCTACGCATAATGAAAGAGGTTTTCTAAAGAGATACGATTATTTCGAAAAGGAGTAAATGAGGAGATGATATTATGCGATATGCTGAAAAAAAGATTGGGGGAGTCGTAAATGACTCTCCCAATTTTGTATAAAGTCGTATAACAAGAGTTAGTTTTAGGCGCACGAAGTCCGAAATAGCGGAGTTTACTGGGCGTAAATGAGCATATTGAGGACGAGTGCAACGCCAAAATAATCTTGTTAGGCGGCTTTAATTCTTAGGTATCGACTGCGCCTTAACCTTAAAGAAGTTCATCGACGATTCTGCATCGAGGATGCGGTAGTCGTAGATGTTGCCCCAACTTGCTGGGCGGTCCTTAATCTCGCAATCCTCCTCGGTGTCGTTATCCACATAGTTGTGAATCATATTGTGCCAACCCTTGATGCGAGCGATAGATGCCTCGTAGTGGAAAAGTCCCTTTGCTGGGTCGCAAAGCTCGTTGAGTGCCTCCACATAAATCTTACGATAGTCCTCATATCTTAGAATCTTGCCGATAAGAGGGTTTTTGCCTGTGTCGCCCCACTCAAGAGGATTCTGACGACCTGAGTCGCTCTGAACGCCACAATTATTTGATGTGCCGAGAGTGTTGTCGTAGTCGTATGGGATAAAGAAGAACTTATAATTCTCCTTATCCGATGAGTTGAAGTAGATATAGTAGTTATTACAGTTATTCCAGTAGTCGTCCCACATTCCCACAACTACGTTTACGGCATAGGTGCGAAGCAGTAGGCGTACGTCACACACCTTAGCAATCCAGTCGTGGAACTCCTGACCCTCAAGCTGTGTGAGGTTTTTCGAAAATTCATATAACTGCTCCTTAGCTGCCTCGAAATTATCGGTATTGCTCTTTAGCTCGTATACATAGTCGTTGCCTGTGTCGTCGTCAATGCTTATCCATGCACCCTTTATATCGTTGTAGTTGAGTGTTGCGCCCCAACGACATCTCCAGAGATTGTGGTCATGGTCGCCAAAGAGCTCTTTACGTCTCTTAACGAAATTATCATCAATCGCCTCAAGCATTGCATATACGCCATAGTATGCTGGCTCCTTATCGCCCTCGACGTGTATCCATAGACGGCAATATGAACTATAGGCAGCTGTCCAAATGCCAAAGCGACGGAAGAGGTCGTAGCAATACAGCTCGCGGCAGTAGGCGCGGTCATCCTTGTGCCATTTAAGGTGGAGCTTGCGTATGTTGTGTAGCTCGTGAGCATCATCCTTCTGATACTTGCGAAGGTTGAGCATAAAGTGGCAGTGGTGCCAGTCGGCATTATCGCGCTTGTGCATCTCGCCACCATTACCCTCTGGACGTCGGCGTGAGGTGTTACCGCGTAGGCGTAGTCCTGCATCTATGAAGTTGTGGGTCTCGCCTTTTGACTTAAACTCAGCATCGCAATGAATGTATGCCGCGGTATTACTATTGCGGTCATACTCCTCCAATAGCGCGTTCCACTGCTCCTCGCTTACTGTGATGCGAATCTCTGGTAGTTCGTTCATATCGAACACCCAGTCCAACTCGCCTGTAGCCCATGAGGTGTCGGGATAGTCGGGATTTGTTTGAGGAGAGTCCTCGTCGTCATCCTTGTCGCCAGGCTTCTCTGTCTCATCATCGGGGAATATAAGTTCATTGTCGGGAACGCAGCTCACCATAAGGAGTGAAGCTGTAAAAATTACGGATAAGATCCTAAATATCTGTTTCATATATTAATATGTTTTATGTTGCAAATGTACAAAGTTTTTTAGAACTATGCTATTTTTTATCAATATAGGTGTTACATATATCATATTTTTGCTTAACTTTGTTATGTAAAGCTGTTCATAAATCGTCAAATCTGAAAGCTGAGGGTTAGATGTTTTGTTGCGGCTGTTTGCTATTTTACTAATTACTCATTAGCAAGATATGACCATTGAGGATCTCGCTATACTATTTGTTCGTGGTTTAGGTAGTCGTGGTATCACACAACTCCTTGATGCTGTGGGTAGTGTTGAAGAGTTGTTTCGCGTGCCTATGGGAGAGCTTGTAGGACGTTACGGGCTACGTAAGGATGTCGCTGAGCAGATATACTCCAAGGAGTGTTTTAAGGATGCGGAGCGTGAGATTGCATATTGCAGGAGGCACGACATCCGTATTATTGCTGCTACGGATGAGGATTATCCACCGTTGCTACGCGAGATAGAGGATCGCCCGCATGTTTTATTTGTTCAAGGAAATGTCGAGGCTCTTTCGAAGCGTATGCTGAGCATGGTGGGCACACGTGAGGCTTCGTCATCGGGATTGTATGTTGTGGATAAGCTTGTTGAGGGTCTATGTGGACAGCTTAACGATCTATGTGTTGTTAGTGGCTTGGCTTATGGTATAGATGCAGCATGTCATCGTGCGGCTATTACTCATGGAGCTACGACGGTTGCAGTTGTGGCAAATGTCTTGCCTGAGGTGTCGCCAGCACAGCACCGTGCCTTGGCAGATGATATCCTTAGACATAATGGAGCTATTGTTTCGGAGTTGCACTCGCAGACGAAGCAGAACGGTAAGATGTTTATATCGCGTAATCGTATAATCGCCGCGTTGAGCATGGGAACGGTTGTTGTTGAGTCTCCAGCGTCGGGTGGCGCACTTGCTACGGCAGATCTCGCCGATGGCTACTATCGCACAGTAATGTCAGTGCCAGGACGAATAACAGATGTGTCGTCTATGGGAAGTAATAACCTAATACGCACTGGAAAGGCGCGTATGGTGCTTACGGCGAGCGATATCATGGACGATATGGATTGGAAACCGAATGTGCAGGAGGTAGCGTCGGAGGGTGATAGTGTGGATGAACGATTGGCGGCTCTTACGCCACTACAACGTAGGGTGTGGGATGCTATGTCTTATGGAGCTGTTGTTGATTGGGCGGAGTTGCAACGTGTCGCAGGACTAACCATCGGAGAGCTATCTATGGTCGTTATAGAGCTTGAGATGCAGGGTCTGATACGTGCGCTCCCTGGACGACGTTACGAGAAAATATAGAGGGTCATACTATTAATATAGGTATTAATGTAAAAATGATGTTATGATAGATACTCATTCACATATATATGCAGAGGAGTTTGATGAGGATCGTAGCGAGGCTTTGCAGCGAGCATGGGATGCTGGCGTAGAGCTTATGCTGCTACCAGATATCGACTCTGAGAGTCGTGATAGGATGTTTCGTTTAGCTGCGGAGCACCCCACGCGATGTCGTGCCATGGCGGGTCTGCATCCAACATCTGTCAATGATAATCCTCGTTGGCAGGAGGAGCTGGATATGGTCGAGCAACTATTGAGAGATGCTCCAGTACCGCTGTGTGGTGTAGGTGAGATAGGTCTTGATTTATATTGGAGTAAGGATTTTTATAGCGTTCAGCGTGAGGTGCTACATGCTCAACTTGAGTTGGCTATAAAGTATGATAAGGCGGTGGTTATTCATACGCGCGATGCATATCCTGAGATGCTCGATGCCGTGTCGACCTATCGTGGTCGAGGTCTCAGAGGCGTATTTCATGCCTATGCTTCGGATGTGGAAATGGCTCGCAAGCTGATGCGTAATGGCGAGTTCGCCTTCGGTATTGGTGGTGTTGTTACCTTCAAGAATAGCGGTATGGATAGGGTTGTTGCGGATATGCCTGTTGAGCTTCTTCTCCTTGAGACGGATTCTCCATATCTCACGCCTGTGCCTTATCGAGGTAAGCGCAATGAGCCTGCGTATGTTAAGTATGTGTGCGAGAAAATTGCTCAATTACACAATACTACGCCTGAGAAAATAGATGCTATAACAACGGCTACAGCCAAGGTGATATTTTGCATATAGCAATGTTTAATGCATAAATATCGCAAAAAAGGATAAAAAAGTGAGAGAAAAGTGCTCGCTATTCATAAATTTTACCTACCTTTGTAAGGATTAGTGCGACACTAAAGTCACACACCTTCAGTTATGAAGCGTTCATCAATACTTATTATTTATACCGGAGGTACCATTGGTATGAAGACCGACGAGGCTACAGGCGCGTTGGTACCTTTTGATTTCAGTGGCATATACGAGGAGTTTCCCTCGCTCAAACGTCTAAAAGTAGATATCGAGGCGATATCAATCACGCCAGCTATAGATTCATCGAATGTGTCGGTGGAGAATTGGGCTGTTATGGCGCGTATGATACGCGATAACTATGCTAAGTATGACGGTTTTGTGATTCTCCATGGTACTGATACCATGTCCTATTCAGCTTCGGCATTGAGCTTTATGCTTGAGAACCTCGCAAAGCCTGTAATCTTTACCGGTAGCCAGATTCCAATTGGTATTCTTCGTACTGATGGTCGTGAAAATCTTATCACAGCCATTGAGATTGCTGGCTCGAAGACCGAGGATGGTGCTCCTTTAGTTCCAGAGGTGGCACTATACTTCCAGAATCGCCTTTTTAGAGGTAATCGTACTACAAAGCTAAGTGCTGAGGCTCTCAATGCCTTTGCATCGTTCAACTATGCTCCATTGGCAGATGTGGGTGTAAATATCCAGTATAATACCTCTGCAATTGCTCCTTATGCTCCAGATTTTTCTGATGAGTTCCGTATCAGCGAGACCCTCTCGGATGATATCGTTGTTGTGAAGCTGTTCCCAGGTATTCGTCCTGCAACGCTTCGTGCGATGTTGCTTGAGAGTGGTGCGCGAGGTGTAGTGTTGGAGACCTATGGCGCAGGTAATGCCCCAACGTCGGAGTGGTTTGTTGAGCTTGTTAAGGAGGCTATTGCTCGTGGCGTTATCGTAGTGAATGTTTCGCAGTGTAAGGATGGTGCTGTGCAGATGCACCTCTACGAGACAGGTCTTGCATTGCAGGAGGCGGGCGTTGTGTCGGGTCACGATATGACTATCGAGGCTGCGGTCACAAAGCTAATGTATGTTTTAGGCAAAAATTTGCCACTTTCGGAAACAGTTAATTTGATGCGTAGACCTTTGCGTGGTGAATTTACTTTGTAAAGGGTTGCTACTTTCAGAATTTATTTGTATATTTCGCTCAATATTTTGCCATAGTAATTGGTATTCAAAGCGTTGAATATCGGTGCAAAATAGATGTAAACTTTTGATTAATACACGTTTCCAAAAATATTCATCGTGCATATAGGGTGCAATGATGGGTGTTTGTTGGTGCTTGTAGGGTTTACGATAGAGGGCGAAGTGATGCGAAGATTGTTCACTTAAAACAAAAATATAGAGAAAAACAACTACTAAAAAATTACAAATTTTAACTAACAAAACATTATGAAAAAATTATTTTTGGTTTTGGCAGCTGCTACTCTTTCTTTCAGCGCTGCTTTTGCACAGGATGCTACCGAGACTCCAGCACAGGAGGTAGCTGTAGAGGAGGCTGCTCCAGTAGCTGAGGTTGAGGCTGTTGAGGAGTTGGCTGGTGAGCCTATGCACTTCGCTTTGATGAAGAAGTTCTTGGAAGGTGGTTGGGAGTGGATGCTTCCAGTACTTGTTTGTTTGGTACTTGGTTTGGCTATCGCTATCGAGCGTATCCTTTACCTCACTATGGCTCAGATCAACACTAAGAAGTTCGTTGCTGAGGTTGAGCGTTTGCTTAACGAGAAGGGCGTTGAGGCTGCTAAGGAGTACTGCCGCAACACACGTGGTCCTATCGCTTCTATCTACTACCAGGGTCTTATGCGTTACGACCAGGGTCTTGAGGCTGTTGAGAAGGCTGTTGTATCTTACGGTTCAGTTCAGCAGGGTCACCTTGAGTCAGGTCTCTCTTGGATCTCATTGTTCATCGCTTTGTCTCCATCACTCGGTTTCATGGGTACCGTTGTTGGTATGATCCAGGCATTCGATGATATCCAGGCACAGGCTACTATCTCTCCAGCCGTTGTAGCAGGTGGTATCAAGGTTGCGCTTTTGACTACTATGTTGGGTCTTATCTCTGCAGTTATTCTTCAGGTATTCTTCAACTACATTCTTTCAAAGATCGAGGGTCAGGTAGTTAAGATGGAGGATACTTCAATCACTTTGATTGATATGCTTACTGCATACAACAAGCGATAATTTAGACCTAATACATTATAAGTAAAGTCAGTTATGAGAAAAATACATAGTTACGTATTCTTGGCTTTCGCCCTTGTGTCAATCGCTATGGTTGCATGGGCAATCGCTGCAGGTTGGAATGCTCCAGACTCTGCAAAGATTGCTAACAGCACACCACTTGTACAGCAGTATGACGCAGATGGCAATGCTGTGAATACTGAGGATGACCAGCCTGTGCCAGTTACATCGGCAGAGGATGGTATTCGAGCTCTTGGTATCATCTTTACCAATCAGCTCGGCGAGGGTGTCCTTACTTTGGACGCTATCGAGGCAGAGCAGGAGAAACTTGCTTTGACTGTTAATGAGCTTATCCCAGCTTACGAGCAGAAGGTTTCTGATGCACGTGAGGCTGCTTTGGAGGCTCAGTCTACTGTTGAGGCTCTTAAGGCTAAGAAGTCTCTTAACTCAGTTGAGAAGCGTAAGCTTGCTGAGGCTGAGGGTGTTCAGGCTAATTTCAAGGCTTTGAACGACACCTTGAACCAGCACCGCGAGAATGTCTCTATCATGGAGGAGAACATTGCAGCTTCTATCGAGGCTAACGAGGAGGCAAAGGCTAATGGTGACAACATGGTTGCCTTGGCAAACGCTATCCACTGGAACCTTATGTGGTTCTACTTCTTGATGGTATTTGCTATTGCATTCATCATCATGAGCGCACTCTTCAACCTATTCCTCAATGCAGGTGGTCTTAAGAAGACACTTCTCTCATTGGTAGTTGTTGTTGCTATCGTTGCTATTGCATACGTTATTGCTAACGGCAATGGCTGGGCAGAGGGTCACACATTGAAGGATGCTGCAGGTTACGACCTTGGTATCGGTACAGATCCTGCAACTCGTAAAGTATTCGGCACATTCGAGTACATGATTGCAGATACAAGTATTTTGGTAACATACATCACATTTGCCGGTGCTGCTTTGGCGGCTGTATTGTCGGCTGTACGTGGTATTTTTAAATCGTAGTTTATGGCAAAAACGAAGAAAAAGGCTGGAGATATCAACTCCAGCTCAATGGCAGATATCGCTTTCTTGCTGTTGATATTCTTCTTGGTGACAACTACGATGGATGTCGACACAGGTATGAAGCGTACGCTTCCACCTTGGATCGACCCTACAGAGCAGCAGAACGACGTTGATGTAAATGAGCGTAACGTACTCAAGGTAAACGTATCACGTAGTGGTGCTATCATGGTGGGTACTGATGAGTATCGTCCAAACGACTTGCGTCGTAGCGGCGAGCACTCACGTCTCTCTCGCGAGGTATACTACTTCTTGGTTGACCCTAACCGTTCAAACAAGAAGGCTACCGAGATTGATGGTGCTACGTATGACGTCAGCGAAGGTCTTGTTTCTCTTAAGGCCGATGATGAAACAGAGTATAAGGTATATCTTAAGGTTCAGGATGAGTTGACTCACGCCTTCAACCTCTACCGCGACGATATCTCTCGTCAGGTATATGGTAAGGTTTACAATGAGTTGACTGATATCGAGGCGCAGAACGTGCGTAAGGCTGTACCTATGAAGATTTCTGAGGCAGAACCAAACGATCAAACAAAGAAGTAATTATGGCAGTAATGGCAAAAAAGGGCAAGCGTGAAGTGCCCGCAATGTCGACATCATCACTTCCCGACATCGTGTTTATGCTTCTGTTCTTCTTCATGGCAGCAACAACGATGCGTGAGGTAGATCCATTGGTATCTGTGCAGATGCCAGAGGCTAATGAGATTACTGAGCTCGACAAGAAGAATCTTGTAAATATTTGGATGGGTAAGCCCCTTGGCGCAGCTAAGGGTGAGGATGCGTTGAAGATTCAGCTCAACGACCAGACCCGCGAGGTAGAGGATATTCGTGACTTCATCTCAGCAACAACAGTAACTAAGGGTGTAGGCCCTAACGAGATTGTTGTTAACTTGCGCGTGGATGAGGGTGCAACAGTAGGTAAGCTTACTGCAGTTAAGCAGGAGCTTCGTAAGGCTGAGGCTCTCAACATCGCATACGCAGCACGTGCTGTAGAGAAGTAATCCTCGATATATAGCAAAAGTGGAGGCTACGTTTTTACGTGGCCTCTATTTTTTTGTAATTGTATATTGTCATTGCGAAGAATTGCATTTGTTTTGTGGCTGATATCTTATCGAGTCTATGCAATTCTGTGGCAATCTACCATTGTTTAACAGCAGTAGATGCCCACGTCGGGGCATGAACCAAATACTCTCCTAATACCCTCGCAGTTGCCCCTCCTCGGCATGACGAGTATATACAAGTCTAAAGTTCCGATTTTTTTGTGCTAAATAGTTGTGTAGTACGTTGATTATTCAGCCTTTTTTCGTAACTTTGTAGCATATTTGCACTTGGAATAACATAAATTAAAACAGCATATTATGAATATTGAACTCAGTGAACAGGAGGTTCTCCGTCGTCAGTCACTCAATGCATTGCGCGAGTTGGGTATAAATCCTTATCCAGCAGCACGTTACGAGGTGAATGCTTCGGCAAAGGAGATCGCCGAGCAGTTTGATCCTGAGAAGGGTAACTTCCAGGAGGTATCTATCGCAGGTCGTATCATGAGCCGCCGTATTATGGGATCGGCATCATTCTTTGAGTTGCAGGATGCTACAGGTCGTATTCAGGTATACATCCGCCGTGATGATATCTGCCCTGAGGGTGATCCTACACTCTACAATACCGTGTTTAAGAAGTTGTTGGATATCGGTGACTTCATCGGTGTTGAGGGTTTTGCTTTCCATACAAATACTGGCGAGTTGTCGGTACATTGTAAGAAGTTTACTGTGCTCTCAAAGTCGGTACGTCCATTGCCTGTTGTTAAGCAGAAAGATGGTCAGACATTCGATGCTTTGACCGACCCTGAGGTGCGCTACCGTCAGCGTTATTTGGACTTGGTGGTTAACCCACATGTTAAGGATACCTTCGTTAAGCGTGCGAAGATTATGCAGACTATGCGTGATTTCTTCAACGAACGTGGCTACTTGGAGGTTGAGACACCTATCCTTCAGCCTATTCCTGGTGGTGCTGCGGCACGTCCATTCATCACACACCACAACGCTCTCGACATCGACTTCTATATGCGTATCGCTACAGAGTTGTACTTGAAGCGTCTTATCGTAGGTGGTTTTGATGGTGTTTACGAGTTTGGTAAGAACTTCCGTAACGAGGGTATGGACCGTACTCACAACCCAGAGTTTACTTGTATGGAGATTTACGTTGCCTACAAGGATTACATCTGGATGCAGGAGTTTACCGAGCAGATGTTGGAGCGCGTGGCAATGGCTGTTAATGGCACTACCGACGTAACTATCGACGGCAAGCAGATCTCGTTCAAGGCTCCTTTCCGCCGTGTCACTATGACCGACGCTATCAAGGAGAAAACAGGTTACGACATCACAGGTCAGTCTGAGGAGCAGTTGCGTGAGGCTTGTAAGCGTCTCAATGTCGAGATTGACGACACTATGGGTAAGGGTAAGCTTATCGATGCTATCTTTGGTCAGTACTGCGAGGAGGATTTGGTACAGCCAACCTTCGTTACCGACTATCCTATCGAGATGTCGCCACTCTGCAAGCGTCACCGCGATAACGAGGACCTTACTGAGCGTTTCGAGTTGTTCGTAAATGGTAAGGAGTTGTGTAATGCATACTCTGAGTTGAACGACCCTATCGACCAGTTGGAGCGTTTCCAGGAGCAGATGCGTCTCTCTGAGAAGGGTGATGACGAGGCTATGACCATCGATATGGACTTTGTTCGCGCTTTGGAGTATGGTATGCCATCTTGCTCAGGTATGGGTATCGGTATCGACCGCCTCACTATGATGATGACTGGCGAGACATCTATCCAGGATGTGTTGTTCTTCCCAACTATGCGCCCAGAGAAGAAGGTTGTTGCAGATGCTGAGGAGGTATACACTGCTGCTGGCATCCCACAGGAGTGGGTTGCAGTAATCCAGAAGATGGGTTATATCACATTGGAGGCTTTTGAGAACACTGCCAAGAGCGGCGGTATGAAGCTCTTCAACGACCTTTGCGGCTTCAACAAGAAGAACAAGTTGGGCTTGGGTACTACCGAGGTTAAGGCTTGGATTGAGTCTAAGAAGGAGTAAGGTTAGCGTAGTAAAATTTAAAACAACAGATATTATGAGAAAGAAGATTGTTGCAGGTAACTGGAAGATGAACACACTCCCTAAGGAGGGTGTTGAGTTGGCAAAGGGTGTAGCAGCTGGTCGTGGCGAGGTTTGCGACTGCGTTGAGGTTATCGTATGTCCTCCATTCACACACATCGCACAGGTCGTTGAGGCTGTAGAGGGTAAGAATGTGGCTGTAGGTGCTCAGGATTGCGCTACAGAGGTTAAGGGTGCATACACTGGCGAGGTATCAGCAGAGATGATTGCTGCGCTTGGTTGTAAGTATGTTATCCTTGGTCACTCTGAGCGTCGCCAGTATTATGGTGAGACATCTGAGACTTTGAACAAGAAGATGGCACGTGCATACGAGAATGGCTTGACTCCTATCTACTGCGTAGGTGAGAACCTTGAGGAGCGTGAGGCAGGTCGTCACTTCGACGTTTGTAAGCAGCAGATTGAGGAGGTTGTATTCAACCTTACTGAGGAGCAGTTTGAGAAGCTTGTTATCGCTTACGAGCCAGTATGGGCTATCGGTACAGGTAAGACAGCAACTGCAGAGCAGGCTGAGGAGATTCACGCATATATCCGCGAGGTGTTGCGCTCAAAGTTTGGTGCTAAGGCTGAGGAGTGCTCAATCCTCTATGGTGGCTCATGCAAGCCTTCAAATGCTCAGGAGATCTTCTCAAAGCCTAATGTTGACGGCGGCCTTATCGGTGGCGCAGC
>JAGBUS010000066.1 GCA_017630735.1 Alistipes sp.
CCTATCGCCGTTGCGGCATACTCATACATGGCTCTTGTGCCTGTAATCCAGCCTCCTATCATGAAGTTGCTCACAACAGACAAGGAGCGTAAGATCGAGATGAAGCAGTTGCGTACAGTATCTAAGCGCGAGAAGATTATCTTCCCTATCATTATCACCGTTATCATCGCTATCTTGTTGCCATCAGCAGCTCCACTTATCGGTAGCTTGATGCTCGGTAACTTGATGAAGGAGTGTGGTGTTACAGAGCGTTTGTCAAAGACCGTGCAGAACGAGTTGATGAACATCGTGACTATCTTCCTCGGTATCTCAGTAGGTGCTACTACCACTGCCGATTCATTCCTTAACTGGCAGACTTTGGGTATCCTTACCCTCGGTGTTGTAGCATTCTCTTGCGGTTCTGCAAGTGGTGTGCTTTTGGCTAAGGTTATCAACATCTTCTCGAAGGAGAAGATTAATCCACTTATCGGTTCTGCTGGTGTATCTGCTGTGCCTATGGCAGCACGTGTATCGCAGACTGTGGGTCAGAAGTACAACCCAGGTAACTTCCTTTTGATGCACGCTATGGGTCCTAACGTAGCAGGTGTTATCGGTTCGGCAGTTGCTGCGGGTATCCTTCTCGCGTTCCTCCCAATCTAATGATTTGTTGTGATAAGGGGTCATTCTCGGTCCCTCACTAAAAGTAAGACCCCTCAGGCTGTACGTTTTGTACTATCCTGAGGGGTTCTTCTTTTGTGAGTAACCAAGCCTAACCCCTTCTGACAACAAATCGGTTGTGAAGAGGGGGGAGAGTTGTTTCTGGGTAGGTCCGCTGCGCTCTGGTGAGCGTTTTATAGTACCCGCGCTTCTTAAGCTCCCTAAGTTCCCTAAGTTCCCTATTACTCCCTACTGTCCATTATTGAAATACTCGAAGAAGCGTTCCTTGTAGTTTTCGCCCAAGGGGATATACTCGCCATTGTCGAGGAAGATGCGTCCCCTGGTGTAGCTCGTGATGCGCTTAAGGTTGACGATGTAGGAGCGGTGAACACGTAGGAAGGTGTCCTGGGGTAGGGTGGTCTCCATATTCTTCAGGCGGAAGAGCGTGGTGATGGTCGTATTGTCCTCGATATGTAGGCGGACATACTCGCCAGCACTCTCCAGATATACGATGTCGGCAATCTTCACCAGCTGTGTCTTATAATCAGCCTTAACGGAGATAAACTCCTTATCTGCCTCCTCGGCTTCGTTCTGCGCGATGGCACTCTCGGCGGCGTGGCAACGCTCAACAAGGTCGACAAGCGACATAACCTTCTGCGATGCCTTCATGAACTCCTCATACGAGAATGGCTTGAGGAGGTAGTCGATGGCGTTGAGCTTGAAGCCCTCAAGGGCGAACTCCGCATGGGCGGTGGTGAAGACAATATAGTGCATTGAGGTGAGGGAACGCACAAAGTCCAAGCCGTTCATGTCGGGCATATTGATGTCGACGAAGATGAGGTCTACGCTCTGTTTCTCCAGCACCTGCTGTGCCTCGTAGGCATTGCGGCAGTGGGCGACAAGCTCAAGGTTCTCGGTGCGCTCTATATAGCTCTTTATCTGACGTAGAGCCAAAGGCTCATCGTCTATTGCGATACATCTTACCATATTACTTATTTGTTGTTACAGGTATTACCAATTCTACAATATATACATTACTATCTGTGCTGTCAGTGGTTAACGTATAGCTACTGCCAAAAAGTATGTCCATACGCTTGATGATGTTGTTAAGTCCGATACCACTGCGCTCGGTACTCTGTGTGTCGTTATCGTGGCGGCTATTGGCAACAATGCACGTTAGTTCGTTATGGTCTATCGTGATGTTGATGTTGATGAACGAGGCGTTCTTATAGCTGATGCCGTGCTTAAAGGCGTTCTCCACCAGCACGATGAGCAGAAGCGGAGGAAGCTTGATACGTGCACAGGCGGGGATGTCGGGGTGTGAGAATGTGATGTTCACCTCGTCGATATAGCGTATACGCATCAGCTTGATGTAGCTTTCGAGGAATGTAATCTCCTTGTCGAGGGTTGTGGAGCTCTCGCTCGAATCGTAGAGTATGTGGCGTAGCATGTGCGACAACTCCATCACCGACTTACGCGCCATGTCGGCATCGAAGTCTATGAGTGAGTGGATGTTGTTCAGCGTGTTCATCAGAAAGTGGGGGTTAATCTGATACTTCAGATACTCCATCTGTGTCTCGATGTTCTGCTTCTCCAGTACTGCCATGCGACGCTCGGTGTCGAGGGTGCGGTAGTAAAGCTTAATCATGGAGTTAGCACCCGCCATGAATACGCCGAGGAGCACATTCCAGTACCATGCCAGGTCGGTAAACGATGCCTTGTCGCGCAGCTCGTCAATCGACTGCCAGTAGCGGAAGTCGAGGATCTCGATAGTGGCGAAGATTGAGAAGAGCATCACCAGAAGCAGGATGCTGTAGAGCCAGTAGCGGTGGCGGAGCAGTAGCTTAGGGGCGAGGAGAATGTTGTTCACAAGGAAGATTGTGAAGTAGGGCGCAACCTTCACCCACGAGATAATCACCTTATTAAAGTCAATCTCGTGCTCCGACATCAACTGGGCATTCATAAAGGGAATCAAGAATATCGCCACCCACACCAGGGTGTAGAGCATATTCTCGCCCAGCTCCCATCTACGAAACAGTTTCATAATAGGCAAATGTAATGATTTTTATCGAATTACCCAAACTATGCGCACTCTTATAAACAATGAGGCGAAAAATTCAAACAAAAGTGCTAACTTTGTAGAGTTAAAAATGAAATTGTATGTTGAAAGGATTACTCTTCGATATGGATGGTGTGTTGGTGAACAACCTTGAGATACACCGTCAGGCGTTTGCCGAGTTCTTCCACCGCTATGGTGTGGAGCGTAGCTTCGATGACCTGAGCAGGGTCTTTGGCAAGGGCAATGATGATATTATGGGTGAGCTGATGCCTAAGGAGGTTGTGGAGCGTGTGGGTATTCGTGAGCTCGGCTACCAGAAGGAGGCTATCTACCGCGAGATATATGCCCCTATCATTGAGCCACAGCGCGGATTGCTCGACTTCCTTGCCGAGGCTGAGGGTGCTGGACTACGCTCGGCAGTAGGCTCGTCGGGATATAGGGTGAACGTAGACTTTGTGCTGGAGCGTTGCGATATAGGTCGCTATTTCGAGGCTATTGTTGCGGGTGATGAGGTAACACGTTGCAAGCCCGACCCTGAGATATACCTCACTGCGGCGGCGAAGCTGGGTCTTGAGCCTTCGGAGTGCATCGTCTTTGAGGATGCTGAGGCGGGTATCGAGGCGGCTAAGCGTGCAGGTATCAAGGTGGTAGCACTTGCCACAACCTTCTCGCGCGACTTCCTGGAGAAGACCGCTGCGGATGCTATAGTCGACGATTTCACGCAGCTAAGCGTAGATATGCTCCGCGCTATTGTCGAGGGTTAGACGCGCTCTAAGAGCTCGCGAATGGGCTTTATGCGGATGAAGAGGTCGAGTAGACGTGCAGGGAGGATGGCGCATACGCCTACCACAAACTTGGTGAATAGTCCAGGTGTCACTCTGCGCACGCCACGCATCATCGCCTTTATGCCGCGCTTGGCGATAGCCTCAGGGCTCATCATTATGCCGAGTGTGCGGAATAGCTTACGCATCGAGGGGCTGAGGTTGTAGAAGGGAGTGTCGACAGCACCAGGGAATACGGCAGTGACGCTCACGCCATAGCGGTGTAGCTCATACCACAATGCAAAGGCGAAGCTCTTGATATAGGCTTTCGTTGCTGCGTAGTGCGTGATTGTGGGGTAGGGAAGCCATGCTGTGGATGACGACATTATGAGTATGCGACCACGGCGTTTCTCCTTCATCTCCTCACCGAAGTATCGACATAGGAGTGTTGTTGTGGTGCAGTGTAGCTCTATTATGGTGTGCAGACGCTCAGGGGCAGTGCGCACGAGGGTGGAGAAGAGAAGCATGCCCGCGTTGCAGATGAGCACCTCCACGTCGAGACTCTGCGCGCGACAGCTCTCGAAGATGCTCTTGGCGGCATCGCGTGTTGCGAGGTCTGTAAACATCGTTACCACCTCCACGCCGTATGTTGAACGTATCTCTTCGCTAAGTGTTGCGAGTGCCTCCTGCTGGTTGCTCACGGCGATGATGCCGTAGCCACGACGTGCCATCTCGAAAGTGTAGCAACGTCCTATGCCCGATGATGCTCCTGTGATTAATGCGTATTTCATGCTACAAAGGTAGCAAAATTTTAGATATTATGGCAAAGAAGATAGAGAAGACCAATGCTGCGCGCCTCTTGGATAGGGTGAAGATAGCCTACGACCTGGTGCCATATACCGTGGATGAGGATAACCTCGCCGCGACACATGTTGCTGAGGAGCTGGGTGAGGATATCGCTACGGTGTTCAAGACCTTGGTGCTGAAGGGCGACCGTGCGGGACACTTTGTCTGCGTCATCCCTGGCGATAAGGAGGTGGACCTCAAGGCGGCGGCGCGTGTGTCGGGAAACAAGAAGTGCGACCTTATACCTATGAAGGAGCTACTCCCCACTACGGGATATATTCGTGGCGGATGCACGCCCATAGGCATGAAGAAGCCCTTTCCCACCTTTATCCACTCCACGGCACTCAACTTCGAGCGTATATACATTAGCGCAGGAGTACGCGGATTGCAGATAGCCATTCATCCGCAGGCGTTGATAGAGTTTGTAGGTGCTACGGTAGCAGATTTAATACAAGAATAAATGAAATGGAGGATGTCTTTTGGGACACCCTCCATTCTCTTTAAGAAGTTGTATAACAAGGCTTCTTTACTTCTTCTCCTTAAGCAAATCGCGAATCTCTGCAAGCAAAACCTCCTCCTTAGTTGGCTCTGGCTCTGGTGCAGGTGCTGGCTCTGCAGCAGCCTCCTCTTCCTCCTTCTTGCGGAGTGTTGAGAGCTTGTTGATAAGCTTAATCATCGCAAATACGCTAATTGCGATGATGAGGAAGTCGATAATCTGCTGAACGAAAGCACCATACTTCAACGATACCTCGGCGATGGCAGCAGTAGTGTCTGTAGCCTCCACAGCCTCCTGAATAACCCACTTCAAATCCTTGAAGTCAACGCCACCAGTGAGGTAGCCGATAGGAGGCATGATAACGTCGTTAACGAGCGAGGTAACAATCTTACCAAAGGCACCACCGATGATAACACCGACTGCCATATCAACCACATTACCCTTAAGCGCGAATGTCTTAAACTCTTGTAGTAAACCCATAGTCTCTTAATTTTAAGTTTATTTGTTAAGACAAAAGTAAGTAAAAAAATTTAATTATGCAACAATAAAGAATCGGGAGCTGCAAAACGCACTGTTCTACAGCCCCCAACGGCAAACTTTATACTTAACTATGCTTTGGGAAGTGAAAAGTGAGAAGTGAAAAGTGAAAAGTGAGGTGCGCTAAAGCGCGAGGTTTATTTTTATGGGTAATTCCGCTTCGCTCTGGGGAGCGTTCTATAGTACCCGCGCTCCTTAAACTCCCTATAAACAAAATTCCTTACTTTTCACCTTTCACTTTTCACTTTTCACTTTAACAACGTTAACAACGTTAACAACATTAACGCCCATTAACATGTGTTAAAATGTTAATATGTTAATCCGCCACTATCGTCTCGTCTATCTCTATGCTCCAGTCGAAGAGCTCCGAGGCACATGCCATCTGCATGTCAACTATCGGCGTGGGCATGGTAGGAGAGTTAATAATATCCTCGAAGAACGCCAAGGTCGTGGGGTAGTACTGCTTAACCTTGTAGGATAGGCACTCATAGAAGGCGCGCTGTGCTTGGTGGTTAAGGTTGGCTGGCAAGATACCCTCATCAACAAGATAGGGATAAGGATATATATTACGCATATTATGAGGGTTAGCCCTAAGCTCCTCAACAATCGTAGATACTACATATACTTCTACGGTGTCACCCCTGCCAGGTAGCTCGACAAAGGTAGTATATATAGGGTAGTCTATCTCTATAGCCTCCACCACATTGCCTGTGAAGGTATCGAACTCCACCTCGGCAAGGTTGTCGAGGTATGCCATGTCGCGATAGGCACGTAGCTCGTTACGTAGCTCCCTACGCTCTCTCTCGCCCCATCTACGCTCAGCGGAGCATCCTACAACTGTTGCAACACAAGCAACAAACATAATAAATAATATACTCTTTCTCATATTATATAGATTTTGGTTTGTTGCTACTCTGTGCAATATCTGTGCCAGAGGGTGTAGAGGGTTGCTCCGTGCCACGGTCATATAGCGATGTTACGTAGACGGTAAATACAGGGAACATCGCCATACCTATAATAGGTAATATTATACATATTATTTTACCTATGGTGGTGACGGGGAATATCTCGGCACCTACGGTAGTCATGTTCATCGCTGCCCACCATAGAGCATCGCCGAAGCTCTGTACACTACTATTTACAGGAGCTTCATACTCGTAGAAGAAGAGCGCAGCGAAGTAGGTACATACCACTACTGTAGCTATATATGCCCATAGTAGGCGTGTTGTGCGACGTGCTATGAGCCAGCGTAGCGTGATATATAGTGCCATAACACCACGTAGCATTACCACACTACTTATAATTATATATTGATTATTATTTAGTGTTATACCCAGGAGTGTGGCTATGGCGTGGTAGGGTATAGATACTATTAACATTAGTATGTTACGTAACATATAACGCCATGGATGGCTGTTGTGCAGGGCAAGCGCGAAGTAGTCTACTATGAATATTATACATACTATGAGCATTGCCCATGAGTACTCCACGTTGAAGCGTTCTAAGGCTGTAGCGTAGATGATGTTCACAGATAGTGATGCAAGGAGTAGTATGCTTGCCAGCAGTGTGAGTATGTTTATTGCACGTAGAAACATGCTTTCTTAGTAGCTAAAACCGTACCTTTCATTAACACATTAACATTTTAACGCATGTTAATGGGCGTTAATGGTGTTAACGGTGTTAACACAAAGTGAAAAGTGAAAAGTGGAAAGTGAAAGGTAAGGAATTATATCTACGTCATTGCGAGAGCCGTTAGGCTCGTGGCAATCTACCCTTGTTACGTTACATCATCACAGCGGTAGATCCTCACGTCGCTACGCTCCTCAGGATGACGCACAAAAGTTTATTTTTCTGAGTAATTCCGCTTCGCTCTGGGGAGCGTTCTATAGTACCCGCGCTCCTAAGCTCCTTAAGCTCCTTAAACTCCCTATAAACAAAATTCCTTACTTTTCACTTTTCACCTTTCACTTTTC
>JAGBUS010000067.1 GCA_017630735.1 Alistipes sp.
GATGTTGATGCGAACTTGCGAGAGTTGTTCCGCCGAGTTGCATTCAATATATGTGTCGGCAACAGCGATGATCATTTCCGTAACCACGGTTTTCTGCTCACTGCAAAAGGCTGGACGCTATCGCCTGCATACGATATGAACCCAACGCTGAATGACCATCAAAGTTTGCTAATTAACAGCAAGACCAACGAATCTGACTTATCTATTCTGCTCAACTCATGCGAGGAGTATATGCTCACCCCAGAGGTTGCAAAGAGTATCATCAGCGAGATTGTAGCTGCTGTCAAGGATTGGCGAGTGTTGGCAAGCAGATTAGGAATCGCTAAGCGAGAAATGAGTTTGTTTGAGGGAGTGTTTGAAAATCGGATTAAGTTATAAGATTAAGGAGGTTTATTATGTACGATGACAACAATGATATAATGAAAAGACAAGTAGAAGTTCTCAAAGAAGGTTTAGAACTACAGAATGATGTAAACGAATTTGCAAAAGAAATAAATAAGGGCATTTCTGATATAAACTATGCTTTATTTGGTAATAATATAGTACAGATGCGTGAGTGTGCTATTTCAATTAAAAGAAAATACCCACTATTTTATTGTTATCTCCCTAAGCAAGTTCTTCCATTCATACCTTCTATTCCAATTGAAGATATGGAATATGGACAAATACGCACAGTCCTTATAGCAGAGATTAATGCACTGCGAAATATGGTAGATGATTATGGATTATCGCAAGGTATTAAGAAGGGGTTAGAACTTGCAGTAAAATGGCGTATAGAAGATATTATGAAAAAATAAGATTGCAGTTCCCATTTGTATATAACAATAATTATATACCTTTGCATCAAAGTAGGAACTCGACTCTGCGACACACTGCAAAATAGTGCAGAAATTAGGTGGAGCAATAGCGGGAGATTACGTTTGTTGCGATTCTTTAACGCGAAGATATAGAGCCATTTAGAAATGAAACTCATTTTCTGGTGGCACCACTAAAAATAACTCCTAGATTGTTGTAGAACGGCGATTTAGGAGTTTTTCTTTTTCTCCAAACCACGATTTTGGCAACATTTTGGCAACATTTTGATATTTCATTGCCGCTTTTGCGGGGTATTATAACAAAAAAGAAGACACTAAACCTTCTTTCTTTAGAACAGGTTATCCCCATCCTTATCATTTGCAGCAGCAACCATTTCAGCAACCTCGTCCAACGAGCTCTTTATATATTTTATATACTGACTTTCGGTTTTATGACCACTCACGCTCATTCTTTCAGCAAGAGTGTATTTCGCTGAACCATCTGGGTTCTTGGCTTATTGGTCAAAATAGTATGATGCGCTTCGTATAATATAACGTAAATGCCACTCTTCGCAATTAAGGCGAGAGCAGAATACAAAAAAACATCCTCGGTATGAGCTATATGCTTCACCCGAGGATGTTTATTTATGCTACGCGGATGCGTCGCTATATTGAGGAATTACTCATACTGACCTGTCTTAAGGCGCATTACCTCGTCCTTGGTTAGGAAACGCCATGCACCACGCTTAAGGTTCTTCTTTGTTAGACCTGCATAGTAGACACGGTCGAGCTTCTGCACTGTATAACCAAGGTGCTCGAACATACGACGAACGATACGGTTACGACCTGAGTGAATCTCAACGCCTACAGTCTTCTTATCCTCCGAAGCGTATGCTACCTCATCTGCGAAGATATCACCGTCCTCAAGTGTGATACCCTCGGTAAGAGTATCCATATCAGCACGTGTAAGAGCCTTATCGAGAGTCACCTGGTAGATCTTCTTCTTACGGTTTGAAGGGTGAGTCAACTGACGTGTAACATCACCATCGTTAGTAATAAGAAGCAGACCGAGTGAGTTCTTATCAAGACGACCTACAGGATATACGCGCTCTGTGCAAGCATCACGCACAAGGTCCATAACAGTCTTATCGGCGTGTGGATCGTCGAGCGATGTAACGTAGCCCTTAGGCTTGTTAAGTACGATATATACATGCTTCTCACCCTGAAGACGTTCATCGTTGAAGCGTACCTCATCAGTAGGAAGAATCTTTGTTCCAAGCTCTGTAACTACCTGACCATTAACAGTAACAAGACCTGCGAGGATATAATCATCCGCCTCACGACGTGAGCATACGCCAGACTGTGAGATAAAGCGGTTTAGACGAATCTCGCCTGTTACGCGGTTAGGGTTATACTTAGGATATGAACGAGGCTTCTCGTCACGACGTGGAGCATAGCCACGCTTGCCATCACCCTTTGGAGCCGCAGTACGGCGCTCTGTAGATGCTGGACGACCACCCTTTGTGCGCTCTGTGCGCTCGCCATCACGTGAGAAACGCTCTGGCTTTGCACCACGCTCTACACGGTTATATCCACCCTCATTGCGCTGTGGACGCTCTGTGCGCTCAAAACGCTGTGGACGCTCTGCGCGCTGTGGTTTTCCGCCACGGCTATCGCGGTTGTCGCGGTTATAACCACGCTCTGTGCGCTCATTACGCTCGCCATCACGACGTGGTGAGTCATACTCTGGGCGAAGACGGTTCTCCGCAGTAAAATGTGGGTTGAACGATGTGCGACGCTCTGCCTTAGCCACACGTGGGCGAACTTCTCTTGAACCCTCATTGTCGCCATCACGGCGTGGACGAGGACTACGCTCAACGCGCTCTGATGTTGTAGAGCTTACACGCTGACGCTTATCGCGGGCAAAACGCGATACGTTAGCCGTTGAGTCTGTTTTAATTGTTTTCATCTATTTGTATTAACATTAAATTTGCGGGTGCAAAGTTACATATTTTTTTTAATATCACACACTTTAGCAACATCTATGCCACACTTATTGCAAATAATATCGGAATTATAGTTAACTTTGCGAAATAAAATAGAGCTAACGAGATGAATAGAGATATATTACGCATCGCAATCCCCAATATTATTTCCAACATCACCGTACCTCTGATGGGTATCGCCTCGACATTTATTGCTGGTCGTGTGGCAGGTAGCGATGGAGCTACAACCATTGGTGCATTGTCTATAGGTGTTGCTATTTTCAACTTTATATATTGGAACTGCTCATTTATCCGCATGGGAACGAGCGGACTTACGGCACAAGCATACGGCGCAGAGCAACACAAGGAGTATACACTCATGTTGTGGCGAGCTATTGTCGTGGCGTTAGGCGTAGGACTCCTCGCCTTTGCGCTACAATGGCCTCTTGGCGAGTTCTCATTGTGGTTTATGAGTACGGGAGACAGCACCTCCGATGCACTTATCGCCGACTATTTCTATACACGTATATGGGCTGTACCTGCTGGCATCATGCTCTTTGCCTTTAACGGCTGGCTTACAGGTATGCAGAATGCCATTGTGCCGATGATTGTGGCAATACTTGTAAACTTGCTACATATCGGCTTTAGCTACCTCTTCTCTATCGTTGGCTCGATGAGCATCGACGGCATAGCCTTAGCCTCGGTAGTGGCACAGTGGACAGGTGTGGTGACAATGGTGGTCATCATCACCATAATGTACAGCAAGAGGCTGGTAAAGGTGTCGTGGAGCGAGATTATCGACCTTGCGGCGATGAAGCAGTTTTTCAATATCAATAGCGACATCATCATCCGCACCTTCTGCCTCGTAGCAGTGTATACCTTCTTCACCAAGGCATCGGCGGATATGGGCGACAAGAATATACTCGCGGTGAACACCATATTGTTGCAGTTGTTCACCCTATTCTCATATATGAACGATGGCTTTGCCTTTGCTGCGGAGGCACTTACAGGACGATTTATCGGCGCACGCGATGTCGCATCGCTAAAGAGATGTATTAAGCTATGTATCGTCTGGAGCGTTATTATAGCGATTGTCTACGTAGGTGCATACGTAGGTTGGTGGCGAGATATATTTACGTTATTGGTAGACTCCGAAAGCGCGAATATCACAGAGCTCCTCGCCGTTGCTGAGCAGTATATCGGTTGGATTATTGTTATACCTATCGCCTGCGCCTTGCCATTCGTGATGGATGGCATTATGGTGGGTGCTACACGTAGCCGTATTATGCGAAACTCTATGGTATGGTCATCGATATGCTACTTCGTATTGCTCTACGGCACAGGCTGGCTTATCGGCAATAATGCTATCTGGCTTGCCTTCACCTCCTTCATGTTTATCCGCGGCGTATTGCAATACTACATGTCGGATAAGCTGCGAGATATATACCGCGAGGCGGAGAGTAGATAAAAAACATCCCGATGAGAGGCTTTGAAACCTTCATCGGGATTACTCTTTAATATAGGTCTACCCTACCGCTTGAGCGCCATATCACCACTCTTAACCCAGCCAAGACGCTTCATAATGGCGTGGAACAGAAGGCTCAACAGTGCGGGAGCTACGAAGTACATTCCCAGAATCTCGACAAGGAGAAGGGCGTGAGGTGTGGTGGCAGACATAGAGTCCCAGCAACCGAGAGGTCCTACCAAACCCGCAGTACCCATACCCGCACCCGCAGGGCTATTAGTCATCTTAAGAAGCACCGTAGATACGGGACCAAGGATGGCTGCCGAGAGCGTTGGGGCGAGCCAGATAATTGGCTTACGCGCGATGTTGCCAATCTGAAGCATCGACGTGCCAAGGCCCTGTGAGATAAGGCCTCCTATGCCATTATCCTTGAAGCTGATAACCGCGAAACCTACCATCTGCGCACAGCAACCTGCCGTAGCAGCACCTGCGGCTAATCCACTGAGACCTATCGAGATACACAATGCAGCAGAGCTTATAGGCAGAGTAAGGATACAACCTACAGAGACCGACAATATTACGCCCATGATAAATGGATTGAGGGTCGTGGCGCGGTTAATAATCTCGCCCAGCGACATTACCCACTCGCCCACAGGCACACAACAATACTTAGCAAAGAGACCTCCCACAACAACCGCAACCAACGGAGTGATGATGATATCCACAGGCGTGCGTTTCGATACCAACGAGCCAGCTTCGATGCCCACGATAGCAGCGAGGTAAGCACCTATAGGATTACCACCCACATCGCCCCACGTGCCACCAAGCGAGTAGCCCAAAGCACCTACGGCAATAGCCGAGATAGTCACCAAAGGATCGCGCTTCAAGCCCAGAGCAATAGCCAAGCCTATTGAGCCACCCACAACGAGGTCGAGCTGCAGGAGCTTCGCTATTTCGGCAAGGAAGTCGAGACCTGGAATCTTGGCTATCTGACCGATGATAAGTCCTAAAATCAACGAACAAAAGAGACCCATTGCCATATAGCTAAGGGCATCAACAACATAGGTTTTAAAGAAACTCCTACGTGGAGTCGTTGCAGTTTGTGCCATAATAGAGTTATTTAGATGACAAAAATTTGCTAATACAGTAAAACAAAGGTAGTAAAAATATCGTAAAGGTATCTACACAACACGAAAAAAAATGACAATAGCCATACTACATAGTCATCCTGAGCAAAGCAAAGGATCTCTCGGTTAGCACGCAGGATCGAACGATCTACGCTCCGAGAGATATTTCGCTACGCTCAATATGACACAATTCTGGCTATAGCAGAATAAATATAAAAAGAATTATTTATAAAAAATATTGTGACAATTAGCACAATACAAATAATATTACTACTTTTGCGAAGCGAAATGTTTAACTTTTTATACTAACTATTATGGTAGCAGCTATTATTGGTATTATCGGTCTTGTACTCTGCATCAAGGCTATTATTGAGATTCTCTCACTTGAGGGTGACATTGCAAAGAAGGTTATCGCAGCAATCCTCGTATTTGTTACAAACTGGATTGGTCTTGCAGTATACTACTTCTACGCTAAGGATAAGATGGCAGAGTGGGTTAAGTAATCGACCGATACTGATTTTTAGAGGGACTATCTTTCGAGGTAGTCTCTTTTTTTTGTCATATTTTCTTATCTTTGCATTATAAACAGACTCCAAATATGATAAAGTATAAAGAAGTAACACTCCCTAATGGGTTACAGATACTCGTTAACCGCGACCATGCTTCGAAGTTGGCGGCGGTGAACATTCTATACAAGGTGGGGGCGCGCAATGAGTCGGAGGATAAAACGGGATTTGCACACCTCTTCGAGCATCTTATGTTTCGTGGTACACACAACGTACCTGAGTTCGATGTGCCTGTGCAGATGGCGTGTGGCGAGAACAATGCATTCACAAACAACGACTACACAAACTTCTACATCACCCTGCCAAAGGAGAATATCGAGACAGCACTATGGCTCGAAAGTGACCGCATGCGCAACCTAAACCTCAGCTACGAGGCGTGCGAGGCAGAGAAGCAGGTGGTGATAGAGGAGTTCAAGCAGCGATATCTCAATCAGCCATACGGCGATGAGACTCCCCTGTTACGCGACCTTTGTTACAAGGTACACCCCTACCGTTGGTCGACAATAGGCATTTCGACGGAGCATATCGAGCGTGCCACGTTGGATGATGTACACCAATTTTACAATCTCCACTACCGTCCTTCGCGTGCGATACTCTCCATATCAGCCGACATGGACGAGGATGAGATGATAGCCCTTGCGACAGAGTATTTTGCAGACATAGAGGATGTTGGGGGCGAGATAGCGTCTGTTCCTAAGGAGCCTAAGCAGCAGGAACCACGACGTCTGGAGGTGGAGCGTGACGTACCTGCTACGGATGTTACAATAGCCTTTCACATGGGCGACCGTCTATCGCGCGACTTCTTCATTGGCGACCTTGCATCCGACCTATTGGCAGGTGGCGAGTCATCACGCTTAGTGAACAGGTTGGTTAAGGAGCGAGGAATATTCACGAGTGTGAATGCCTACATCACGGGTAGCATCGACGCAGGTTTATTCATCATCAAGGGACGTCTTATGCCATCAACCACCGAGCAGGAGGCCGAGGAGGCACTATGGGGCGAGCTGAACGACCTCAAGGAGGGCAACATCTCCGACTACGAGATGGAGAAGGTGAAGAATAAGTTTGAAGCCAACATGCTCATGGGCGAGATAAACGTAATGAACAAGGCGATGAACCTCGGCTTCTACGCCATGACAGGACGCCTGGAGCTCATAAACGAGGAGGCTACACTATTCCGCTCAATAACACGCGAGGAGGTTATATCCTTCGCACGCGAGCGATTTACACCAAACAACTCATCAACACTTATCTATCGAGCAAAGTAATGAGACCACAACCAGATATCATCATCCCTGAGAGCGTGGAGATGCCACGTGCGACACTCCACATCACAGACAATGGCGTAAAGATTCATACGCTCTACTCCGACGACTTCGAGGTGGTACGTTTCACCTTTGTATTTCGTGCGGGAACATCCATGCAGCATAAGCCATTCACCGCCTCGGCAACAGCAAACATGCTTAGCGAGGGTAGCCAAACGATGTCGGCACAGCAGATAGCCGATGAGTTGGACTTCTATGGCTCATACTTCGATGTCAATATCGACCGCGACTACGCCTACATATCATTTGTGTCGCTATCTAAGTTCTTCGCACAAACGCTGAACGTGGCACGCGAGATATTGCTACACCCAGCGTTCGAAAGCAAGGAGCTACGCACATACTGTTCGAAGCGTAAGCAGGGGCTATCCATCGAGCGCAAGAAGATAGATGTGCAGTCACGCGAGCTCTTTGGCAAGGCACTATTTGGTGAGAATCACCCCTACGGCATAAGCGCAGACGAGAGCCTCTACGACGATATTACACGCGAGGATATCGTTGTCCTATATAACGAACTATACACTGCCGACAACTGCTTTGTAGTATGTAGTGGAAATATCAACAACGATGTGATGCAGGGCATTGAGGGGATTGCACTATCGCTCCCACAAGGCGATGCTTCTATGCCACAATTTCCTGCTCCTGAGACAACACATCAGCTACACAAGAGCATCGACACGGCGTTGCAGTCATCAATACGCATAGGTCGTCTACTCTTTCCACGCACCCATCCCGACTTTGTAGGTATGCAGGTCGTAGCTACGGTGCTTGGTGGCTACTTCGGCTCACGCCTGATGCAGAATCTTCGCGAGATGCACGGTTATACATACGGCGTTATGGCTGCGATGATAAACTTCGAGAAGGAGGGATACTTAGCCATAGCCACGCAGGTGACACGCGAACATAGCGAAGATGCTCTGCGCGAGATATACTACGAGATTGAGCGTCTGCGTAACGAGCTGATGCCAGAGGAGGAGCTGCAAATGGCAAAGAACATGATGATTGGCGAGATACTCCGCATCCTCGACGGACCTTTCGGCATTGCGGATGTTACCATCGAGAATATCATGTGTGGTCTTGACAATAGCTCTACGGAGCAGAACGTGGAGATTATCAACGCCATAACCCCTGAGGAGGTGCAACGTCTGGCACAAAAGTACCTCCGCCACGAGGATTTGATTGAGGTTGTGGTGGGATAACAGACGAAGGGAAAAGGGAACTTTGCGTTTAAGGTGAGAGCAGAACAAGGTTACTTGTTTTGCCGAGCCGTAGCAAAGTAGAGGCATTACGTAGTTTTGCCTCAAAAGTGTGGTGTCTGCGACGCAAATAAAGTGAAAACTATGAAGCACATTAACAACGAACTGCAGCAATACATAGAGCAGGAGATACTGCCGTGTTATGACCATCACGATGCGGCACACCGTCGTGACCATGCCGACACGGTTATCCGCGAGAGTATACGCCTGGCACATATCTATGACCTTAATGTAGATATGGCATACGCCATTGCTGCCTACCACGACACAGGACTTAAGGAGGGGCGTGAAGTGCATCATACAGCATCGAAACAGATATTGCTGAGCGACGAGAATCTTAAACACTGGTTCACCACCGAGCAGATAGCCATAATGGCGGACGCCGTAGAGGATCATCGCGCATCATCTAAGGAGCCACCACGCACCATCTATGGCAAGATTGTTGCCGAGGCAGACCGCATCATCATTCCACGCACAATTATCCGTCGCACAATACAGTATACCCTTGCCAACTACCCCAGCCTTGGACGCGAGGAGGGATATACGCGCATGGTGGAGCACCTCGACGAGAAGTATAACTATGGCGGCTATTTGAAGCTCTGGTTTCCCGAATCCGCGAATAGCCAACGCCTTGAGGAGCTACGCCAGCTGATTGCCAACAAACCGCAACTACGCAATCTCTACAACGAAATATACAACGAGGAGGTGGCGAGATAACTATTTTGCCCGAATAGTAATGATGCAGAGGCCCCAAAAGTTTTTTATCCAAACTTTTGGGGTCTCAGCATAATGGTTGTCTCACTCATTTTGATTATAACTGTAAACTATGACGCTTCGGTGGTGGTGTGGATTGTCTCACGATTAAACAAAATAGCGCGAGTACCATAATGGCACTCGCGCTACGCCTTTGAGATAAATATACTCTATATGTTATGGCTTTTCGTAGATATAATATTTATATTTACTCCAACCTGTAGCTGCTTTATATGCGTCTATTATACTATTATCATCCGATGCTGGTACATAAATTCTTGTTTGTATATCGCTATAAGAGGAGTCACCTTGAAAATATGAGAAAACCAGATTGCCCATATATGGAGGGGCTGTTGACTTTATGTATGCAGTTTTAAGGGCTATGCAACCCAAAAATACTTTATCACCAATATAAGTAACACTGCTTGGAATAGCAACATTAGTCATGCTCTCGCAATCATCGAATGCCCTATTATCTATTGTCATCAGACCTTCTGGTAGTGTTAGTTTTGTCATTTTATCACATTTATAAAATGCACTTGCTCCGATTGAAGTTACTTTATCGCCTAAAACAAACCATTTCATATAAAATGGGCATATCCATAAAACTTATTGGATATGCCCATGTAGATTCTATCTCTTTATTTTGATGTCGTTTAATTCAATTAACCTTTATTCACTCATATGTTAATCATATCAGAAGTCCTAATATTCGTATGTCTTACAATGATTGATCCTCTACTATCCAGTCGTAGTATGAATACCATCCAGTGGCAGATTGGTATGCTTTCTTACATCCTTTAGGAACATATATCTTGCGATCAGTTGCGTTATAGTCAAACGCCTGCCAACTATATCCTCCTGTATAAGCTTCTGGAGGAGTTGTAGATTTGCAATATACACTTTTGAGTGACCTACATTCATAGAACACATTTCTTTCCATTGAAGTAACACTACTAGGTATGGTTATACTAGTAAGACCTGAATATCTGAATATTTGACTTTTGAGTGTATTTACACTATTACTAATAGAGGCACTTTCTAAATGACTACAATACGCGAATGCGTCATTGCCAATGGATGTTACGTTATCAGGTATAACTATGCTCCTTAGGTTAGAACAGTTAAAGAAAGCTGCTTCTCCAATCTCTGTTACGCTATTAGGTATTATAATGTTGGTAAGATATTTTCCAGTAAGATTTCCTTCATTAAAAATGGAAACATAGAATGCAGACTTTCCAATTTTAGTTACCTTTCCATCAAATTTTATTACACCATTTCCAGTGGTTTCATCCCACTCGTTTGATGTAATAGATGCTCCAAAGGCATTACAATCTGGAATTACCTTTTGTGTTGCAGTATAATAAATCTTCCATGTTGCAGGAATATCGCCTATATACTCCATTGCCTTCATTGGCTGAATATGGTTACGTTCGATAACAATCTCCTTTTCTGTTGATATCGTCATAACGTAACTACCAATATCTGTAACCTCCACAGTTATTCCCTTACTAAATGTCTGTGGAGGAAGCGCGATATAAAACGCTGTAGCCTCTGCACCAAGCTCTACGCCATTGCCACAATCTAACACAACCTCCTTTAGGATAGTGTTCTCAAAAACAAGACCTCCACCAGCACCGCCTGTTTCGTCATCATCAGCATCGCCTGTATCTGAGGATAAAATAGCAGTTGCATCCGCTGAATTGATATACAACTCACCTGCGACCTGCTCGCCATTATTACCCTTCAAAGAGATACTTTTAACCCTCTCGCCATTACCAGTGAGCTGTAGCTTAAGCCAGCCACATACGCTCTTAAGCGAGAAGTTGTTGTACTCGCTCTGAGAAATCATAATGTTGCCATTCAAGCCGTAGCTATCCTTCAAATATGTCTGCACAACAGGCAATGTGGCTTGAACATTGAATGTGTCAGTGTTGATGTAGTAGTTCTCGTTGTAAGGATATACCACAACAACGCGCTTCATATCCTCAGTTGCCACGCCCTCGTCAACACGTGTAAGGTCGGCAATGCGAGCACCTGTTTCGCCTGTATACTCCCACTTCTGATTAGCATCCGAGCGGTAGAATACAGACACCTGGTCGCCATTGGTCCAAACGGTCTTAACATTCTCGTTCAGTTGGATGCGAGTGTCATCACCCTCAAAACCAACGGTTAGTGTCTCAGGGGCGTCGGCGGCGATATTGGGGCTCAATATTTCCACCGCGACATCCTGCGTGCAGGCGGCAAACAAGATTGCTACGACTGCAAAGAGTAAAAATTTCTTCATAGAGTATTAAGTTTTTTGTTTGTATCGGTTGTTATATCACACAAAAATATAAAATTTTTTCGGGTCAGACAATATATTTAAATGATATTTTTGGTATAATGATTTTTTTGACTATCTTTGCACCACCAAAGTAGAAATAAAATACATTTGGTATCGGAGAATCCGTAGCTCAGCAGGTAGAGCACAACACTTTTAATGTTGGGGTCCCGGGTTCGAGCCCCGGCGGATTCACCAAAAATTTAACGAGCAGCAGATTTCATCTGTTGCTTTTTTTGTTGTGTGCATAAGCGAGCCAACTCCCTATGCCACAACAAAATAAGCACTTGCATAAAGCAAGACGCTCGTTTCTCTCCACCGCGCCTTCTCACTTAATGCGGGTTGAGCCGATAGAAATGACATCATTGCTCGACTTCGTCTGCGCTATAAGGTATCGGCTCTTCGACTGCGTCGTCCGAGCCCCGGCGGATTCACCACTAAATCAAGCAGTTACAATTGCAGTAGCTGCTTTTTTTCTTTTCCACACCCCCCGTTTTTGTTACTTTTGTGTAAACCGTAGCGTAAACCGTGTAAACCAAAATGAGCGAAACAATCAAGGTTTTATGTTACAAATCTAAGACATTATCCGATGGAAAACACCCCCTAATGCTGTGTGTTTGCAAAGATAAGAAACGAAAATATCAAAGTCTTGGCATATCTGTTAGTGCTGCACATTGGGATTTTAAGAAAAATCAATTAAAAGAGGATTGCCCAGACTATGTAAGAATCCAACTTGTAATTGATACAGAGATAGGCAAAATCAAAAGAAAAGCATTAGATAATAGATTAGAGGGAAAAGAGTTTACAGTAACCACGCTATTAGAA
>JAGBUS010000007.1 GCA_017630735.1 Alistipes sp.
AAGAAAAATCAATTAAAAGAGGATTGCCCAGACTATGTAAGAATCCAACTTGTAATTGATACAGAGATAGGCAAAATCAAAAGAAAAGCATTAGATAATAGATTAGAGGGAAAAGAGTTTACAGTAACCACGCTATTAGAAACATCTGAGAAGCCTCCTATGCAAACTGTTGGAGAACTATACCTAAGTTATATAGAGAGTCTAAAAAGAGAAAACAGAGTGCGATACGCAGGAATGTACCAAATCTCTTATAACTCATTCATCAAGTTTAACAAGCACCTTGATATTCCATTTATAGATATTGATACAGGTTGGTTAAAAAGATATGAGCAATGGATGAGGTCGCAAAACTTTGCGGTTAATACCATAGGTACAAGATTAAGGCACTTGCGGGTCATCTTCAACCAAGCATTGGATATGAAGCTGATAACAACTGACAATTATCCATTCCGAGCATACAAGGTTTCAAAAATGAACCAACAGACTGCTAAGCGAGCTTTATCTAAAAAAGACATTATAAACATCATAAACTATAAAGGTAAGAGTGAATTGGAGATTCTTGCTGTAGATGTGTTTGCGTTCTCATACTTCACTGCGGGCATAAACTTTATAGATATAGCTCTCTTGAAAGATGGCAATATCATTGACAATAGAGTTGTTTATTACAGGCATAAAACTAAGAAAAGAATTATAGTACCACTGCGACCCAAAGCTATCGAGTTGATAGATAAATATCGTGGAGGAGCATATCTATTCCCAATATTATCAGCATTTCATAAAACGGAAGTACAGATAGCAGATAGACTGCATAAGGTGTTAGGCAAGGTAAATAAGTACCTTAAACAAATTGGCAAGGAACTTAAGTTGCCAATACCATTGACGACTTATGTTGCACGACATTCGTACGCTACCGTTCTTAAGCGTTCTGGTGTTTCCACATCAATCATTAGCGAATCATTAGGACATAGCACAGAACGAATCACGCAAGTCTATCTTGACAGCTTTGGTAATGACCAGATGGATGAAGCAATGAAAAATCTGCTTTGATCATAAAAGAATCTCACTTGTAGCTAATATGAGTGAGATTTTTTATATCTTTGAGAAAAATTACACAAATATGGGACATCTGAGTTATCCTTATCCCATGGATAGATTTAAGAAACTTGAACCGCTATTAAAGCAGTGGTTTTTGCGTATGAAAGCAACTACAAAGACCGAGAGAGTACAGAGCTCAAGCGAGGTTACGGACAATTGTTTATAGCGACTTCTCTTCGGTCATTTTGGACACTACGGTCCCCACAACCTTTGCAGCCCCCCCCTCACTGGTCGCTCAAATCCTCGCGCTGCCCTTCATCCCCAATTGTTCCGCAACCATATCTGCCATATGGAAAGCAAATTAATCAATGAATATTTTGTTTTTACATATAAAATTTATAACTTTACAGTCGTAAACTCTCTTTTATACTAAGTACAAAGCAGAAGGGAATGAGGCGTTCAATGCATGAAAATATGGTTATCCATATAGATCGTGTAGGTTACATCAACCTATGCTTCATGTGTGCGCCCGTAAGTATTTGTGGGGGGGGAATTTAGCAGACTCCGTTTTAATCAAACAAAATTGCATCTAATATATTGACATTTCGTAGTCTTCTATCTGAGGGCTACGACGCTCTATTGTTGCATGTTCATTGGCACTGTGCTATATATTAGAACTGTTGATTTACAATGCTATAGGATATAAACTAAAACTAAAAAATATGATAACAGAGAAAACTTTTTACATTCAACCCAACTTTGAGATTGTGGAGGTTGAGCTTGAGCAAGGCTTTACTGCCAGTTCTTTTGAGGATCCTGGAGAGAAGCCAGAGCAGGAGTGGTAGTTATTGCCACGAACTAAGGATTAACAATTAAAATAGTGATATTATGAAGCGATTTTTACTTTTTTTGTTTGCTACGATATCGATTGTTGCATGTCAAACAACGGATATCGAGGTGATATCACCCGATAACGTGTCGTCGCGAGCTATCCTTGCAAGCCTTGAGAGCGGTGAGGACACACGTATTCAGCTACAGTCTGGCAAGACTGTTTGGACCGAGGGAGACCTTGTTTCAGTATTTTACCGCAGTACCGAGAACGAGCAGTGGATCTTCAAGGGTAATACTGGTGACCGTACAGGTATACTCGCTCCCAACTATGTAGGCGATTATCCAGAGGAGACTACCGACAAGATTGTTGTGGTCTATCCCTACAACTGGGACCACAAGTTTAACCTTGAGACAATGAATATTGAGACTGAGTTGCCCCAGGAGCAGAACTATCTTGCTAATAGTTATGGTCTCAACGGCAACATTATGGTGTCTCAGAGCGATTATAAGCAGATTAACCTTAAGAGTGTCTGCGGATGGATTAAGTTGCAGTTGACGGGTAATGGCGAGCAGATTCGCTCTATCAAGTTGCGTGGCAACAACGACGAGCAGGTGGCTGGCGAGTTGTACATCAAGAGTGCTGATGCATCATGTGTTCTTGCATCGGAGGTCCTCGACCCCGATGGTGACATGGAGCTTGGTGGCACGCTTGTTCGTCCTGGCAAGATTTACACTGAGGTTACGCTTAATTGCTTGAATGAGTATGGCGATGGCGTTACCTTGAGCAACGATGTTACAGAGTTCTACATGGCACTTCCTCCTCGCACATTTGAGAATGGCTTTACTATTGTGATTGAGGATATTGATGGCATGAAGATGACCAAGAGCACAAGCAACTATGTTGCTATCGAGCGCAACTGGATTCAGCCAATGGCTAAGTTTGACTTCGCAGGTACTATCCCAGCTAATGAGATTTGGTATGAAAGCGATTCTATGGTTTCAGTAGAAGCAAATGCCTTCGGAGCGACATCTGTTGATTGCAATAACTATGACCCGTATACAGGCAAGGGTATTCTTGTATTTGATAAAGATGTAACCTCTATTGCCGATTATGCATTCTATGATAAGGAGTTCAGAACTGTGACATTGCCAGATAGTGTTACTGAGATTGGTGTTGGTGTTTTCCAAAACTGTAAAAATCTCACTACCATCAATTGCATCTACTCTACTGATGATGGCAGAGCTGTGGTTATTGATAACACACTTGTGGCATTTGCACCAGCATCAGCATTAGCATTAGATTCTTTCTATTTTATTGAGGTTGATGTTAATGCTATTGCAGATTATGCGTTCTACAACTGCTCAGATCTTAGTTATGTAGATATACCTTACAGTGTCACCGAGATTGGCAATTCTGCTTTCCGTGGCTGTGCCGGCATCATGTTCCTCACCATTCCTTCGTCTATCACTAAGATTGAAGATTATGCATTCGATTATGTTGGTGATAGAATGTCAGCAAGTATCGAAGATGTAATTGTTGCGCCTATAACACCTCCTACTGCTGGCATGGAGATATTTGGTCAGGCGGCATCTTACAATCAGGAGACATTCCGAATCTATGTTCCCTACGAGTCATATAACCTTTACATAGAGGCAGAAGGCTGGAGTTATTACAAGGATTATATTATGCCTTACGATTTCGAGAATGGCGTAGCACTTGAAGCACCTCAGAAGGATAACGAGATTTGGTATCGCTCTGTTGACGATAGTCATATTGAGCCCGTTGTTAAGGAGGGTTTCGGTGACAACGTTAAGTTTGTAGGCTCGACGGTTAATCCTGTGACAAAGGTAGGTATTATCGAGTTTGATGGCCCTGTTACCAATATCCCCGAGTTGGCATTCGAGGATTGCGCATTTATTGAGTTGATTTGTCCTAATAGCGTTCAGAGTGTTGAGCAGTATGCTTTTGCATATTGCGATACTCTTGAGAAAGTATCTCTTCCATATAGCGCTACTAATATCGGCACGTATGCCTTTGCAAATTGTCCAAAACTTACTTGTGCAATAGTAGGAGGTATCACCACGGTTCCAGAGGGTCTTTTCCAAAACTGTACATCGCTTTCGATTGTCAGCCTTCCATGGAATACTCAATACATTGACTCTAAGGCATTTGAGAATTGCTCAAGCCTCGAATTTATCGACCTCCCAGAATCAATCTCTCATATTGCTCCTGATGCATTTAACGGTTGTTCATCACTCATGTACTTCTTTGGCAAATATGCTAACGAGGCGGGCAATATGTTGATTAACGATGGCCACTTGATGCGCTACGCCCCTGGTTACGAGAATGATGTATGCACTATTCCCGACGGTATTACCTATATCGATGAATATGCGTTCTACGATTGCGACAATGTACGCCTTGTGAATATGCCTGAGAGTCTTCAGGTTATTGGTGACTACGCGTTCAACGATTGTAATAGCCTGGCATCACTCACCATTCCTGAGAGTGTAAGGGAGATTCGCACTGATGCCTTCCGAGGCTGCTTGAAGCTCGATGTATACTTTAAGAGCGAGTCGCCATACTACATGACTGTACCAACTTGGAATATGGCAGATTATTGTGCAGCAGATGAGATTCGTCTCTTTGTACCTAACGAGTCTGTTGAAGATTATAAGACATACTGGTCTGATCTTGCTCCCTACATCTATGGTTATGGCTATGTTGAGAATCCACGACCATATGACCACCAGATTTGGTATAGCTCATTCGAGAAGATGGTGTTGAATCCTGCTGCAGTTAATCAGACTCTCATTAGCAACGAGTGGGATATGTACTCTGGTCATGGTGTTCTCACCTTTGATGGTACTGTAACTGAGATTAATGGTCCACTTTTCGCCAATGGTTACTCCCTGGTATCTCTTAACATGTCTAATAAGGTTACTACTATTGGCATGGAAGCTTTCAAACAATGTGAAAAGCTACAAGAGATTAACCTATCTGATAATGTGTCATCGATTGGTAGAGAAGCATTCGCGGATTGTAAATCATTGAGTGAAATAAAGTTACCAAGTAGTTTGCGTGAAATTGGTATACAAGCATTCGTATATTCGAGCTTGGTGAGCCTTGAACTTCCAGATGGATTGTTGACAATTGGCGAAAATGCATTTGCAGAGTGTGACAATCTTGAAGAGGCTACTATTCCAACTTCAGTAGGATCATTTGGCAGAGCAGCGTTCATAGGCTGTGACTCACTCAAAGAGTTTAAGGGCTACTATGCTTCAAACGATGGAAGATATCTAATTTTTAATAATGAAGTTGTAGCATTCGCCCCAGCAGGTCTCACCTCTGCAACTATTCCTTCGGGCGTTACAAGAGTATCATTTGGTGCGTTTGACTACTGCGATAAGTTGGAGAACGTTACTATCCCAGAGGGTGTATACTCAATTGATGACTATGCATTCAGGGGTTGTACCATCTTAAGTGAAGTGACCCTTCCTACCACAATCGAGCGACTTGGAAATGGTGTATTTAGAGCATGTCCAAACCTCAGTGTGGTATATATCAAGTCTAAGTCGGTACCTGAGGTGGGCACAGGAATGCTACTCGAGGGCACAACGTATACTAAGTTATATGTCCCCTACGAGTCATGGGATGCATACTTGAATAACAAACAGTGGGAGGAGTATCTGGGATACATTCGCCCATACGACTATGAGAAGGGTATTGAGTATGGCCCAGGTGCAACTCAGATATGGTATACAGCTACTGAGAAACTCGACGATACAGCTCTCCGAGAGGCAATGAAGCCATATGCAGATCTTGTTATGCATGAGTTTGACGGCTATAATGGCAAGTTGACCTTCGATGAAAGCGTCTATACTATTGGTAAAGGTGCCTTCCAAAACCAGGTGAATCTCAGATCTGTTTGGCTCCCCTGGCTCTCAGCATGGATCGAGGATGATGCCTTTAATGGATGCTGGAACCTCACTAATATAAATATGAGAGAACGTACCGTAAGCATCGGTGAGAGAGCCTTCCGTGGAACAGCTATCACCAGCATTATCATACCCAATAACGTCGTAGAGATAGGTGCTGGAGCATTTGAGTACACACGCTACTTGCGAGAGTTTAAGGGTATGTTCGCTAAAGAAAATGGCAGATGTCTGATTGTGGATGACAGACTTGTTGCTTACGCGGCTGCATCTCCTGAGACTACATTTGAACTCCCAGCGAAGTATGGTGTACGTATTATCGATGACTATGCATTTGATTCAAGCAGGAATCTTGAAACAGTTGTTCTTCCTGAGGGTGTAGAGGTTATTAATAAAGCAGCATTCAAGAGTTGCGGCAATATTCAAAAGCTTGTTCTTCCATCTACTCTTCTGTTAATTAATACTAGTGCACTAAGGGATTGCGGTACAGCTGACGGTAATGGCTATGACATCTACAGTAAGGCGAAGAATCCTCCTGTAGTAGATAATGATGGTACTGTGGGTGTGGATATAGAAAAGGTTGAGCTTCATATTCCTGTTGGTTGCACAGCTGCTTACCTTTCAGACCGATTCTGGAGTAGAGTAGAAGCAATTATCGAGGAGTGGGACTTGTAACATATAGACATTAACTCCCTCAAGGGCTGAGACCGAAGATGGTCTCAGCCCTCTTTGTTTCCCCACTACCATTTCACTCTACTTTCTCGCGGACAAGAGTAGCTACATAGACAGCTATGTTCAGCGTGGCATAAATGCTACGGAGGTAACTGTTGGAATCAGCAGAGCATTACAAGGCGATAGTGAATACTCTTGGCTCTTGGGCTAACAATCACACTAATTCACTGGAGAGGGCATCCGCTTGGGTGTCCTCTCTTTATCTTCACTTCTCCTCTTTGTGAATGTTCTATTAGTAATCAATGAGTTGCAATTTGGTTGCAAAATAGAATGTTCACTTTCGTTTGTTTAACTATAAAACCGAACATTTATGAGCTTGAAATACTCAACAACAACTGCGGACTACCTTGTGTGGTCTGATGCGATGAATCTTATCCGCAAATTAGCTAAAGATGGGAATTACAAGATGTCGCTACTCATAGCACTTGGCTGTTTCACAGGATTGCGAATATCTGATATTCTAGCTCTGAGGTGGGAGCAGATACTCAGCGCCGAGGAGTTTACCATAATTGAGAAAAAGACAGGCAAGAAAAGAGTGCTTAGATTGAACTCTCAACTGCAACAGCATATACAGGAGTGCTATGAGCAGATACAAGCAATCGGACTGAAAGCACCTATCTTGGTAAGTCAGAAAGGAACGGTTTTCACCATTCAGCGCATCAATGTAATCTTGAAAGAGATTAAGCGGAAATATCGCTTGAAAGTGAAGAACTTTTCTTGCCACTCTCTCCGCAAGACCTTTGGGCGACAAGTGTACAATATGAATAGCGAAAACTCAGAACTTGCATTAGTTAAGCTGATGGAACTTTTCAATCATAGTTCTTTGGCTATTACCAAACGATATTTGGGGTTAAGGCAAGAGGAGATTTTGCAGACTTATGATGTACTGAGTTTCTAAATCTAATAGTGGCGACATTTTTTGACAAGAAATCATTTTATATACCCCATTCAAATTTTGTCGCCACTCATATTCTATGTCTATTAAATATAGGTAACTGAGAATTTTTCAAAAAAACATCATCTTATAGAGATAATATCACACTTTTTTACTAACTTTGTTACAATTCCAAGGCACAATAGTGTTTCGGAAGGACATGTTTTTAATAAGGTGTTATTGAAATTATCTTCTTAGATTAAACTTCGCAACTTTAATTTTTGGAATGAAGATGATGGCAGTAGCACCACATCATTGGTATGTACAGCCCTTATTGGCTCTTCACATATCCATTGGTGTGGGCTATTGTTTTATCCATACCGTAGGCAATGCGAG
>JAGBUS010000068.1 GCA_017630735.1 Alistipes sp.
TGTGAACAAAGACTCGAATACACCACCGTTAGCATCGAAGCAAGCAGCGTAGAGGATAGTATCCTCAGTGCCAAAGTAGTCAGCGATAGCCTTCTCGAGTTGCTTGTGGATATCCTGGCAACCACAGATGAAACGGACTGAAGACATACCAAAGCCACGCTCAACCAAAGCCTTCTTCGCTGCGTCGATAAGACGAGGATTGTCAGAAAGACCGAGGTAGTTGTTTGCGCAGAAGTTCAACACTGGGCGGTTAGCCACGTCGATCTCTGCACGCTGAGGTGACTCGATTACACGCTCAGTCTTGTACAAGCCGGCAGCCTTGATATCTGCCAACTCATTCTGCAAATACTGCTGAAATTTTCCGTACATTGTCTTAATGTTTTAAGTTGTTTGTATATGATTTGAATCGAATTATCTCGTCTATTTGCGACACTATACTATATAATCCGTTACAAAGATATAATTTTTTCGCCCAAATAGCAACGATACAGCACAACATTATTCAAAAAAATATCTCTCTAACGACAAACATCCTATCTGAATTATAGAGATACACCTGCCTGGAGTCTACAGATTTATCGAACATTATTAAATGATAAGGGCTGTCAAACGTTTTGTTCGACAGCCCAATTCCATTAGAAGTTGTATAACAAGAGCTGATTTTAGGCTTGCGAAGCTCGAAAAAGCGGAGTTTACTTGACGTAAAGAGCATTTTGAGAGTGAGCATATTTGTTGAGAGAACAATGCAGATACAACGCTCGGCGAAATTTGAGGCGATGGGCTGTTATATCAACAAAGGACGATAAAGCAACCTTGTTAGACAGCTTCTACAGCTTGCATGATGGCTACCAACGTACCATTACTCAGAAGCAACATCTTATCGGCATCCATCTCGTAGTGAGTAACACTCTCCAACATATCGTAGTATGCATTCTCCTGCTCGAAATTAGGACATAGACGACGTGTAGAGCCCAAGTTCTCAATCTTCATGCTACGCGAAGATGTGATGCTATATGTAGCGGTAAGACGATTGCAATCACCTGCTCCTGATGCTGTGCCATTATCGTGGAATAGAAGCGTATAGCTATCCTCCGTAGCAGAGATATCACGTCCCATAAGTTGAACAAGCTGCCACTCAGTGCCTACCAATGGCTTTTCGAGCTTTGCGCGTTTGCGACAATCGCAACATCCTGTGACCATAACCATAGCGATTAAAAGTGTAGTAAAGATTAAAAGTGTACGTTTCATAATTTATCCAATGCAATAAACTACAACAATGTTTTACTATAAATAACGTTTCGTGTGTGTACTTATTATTTTTTTGACTATCTTTGTAGCGTTACAAAGATACAACAAATCAACTAAAACAAATAGAAAAATGAAAAAAGTTATCGCTTCACCTTTGGCACCTAAGGCAGTAGGTCCATATTCACAGGCTATCGCTCACGACGCTACACTCTACATCTCTGGTCAGCTCCCAATCGACGGCGCAACAGGCGTTATGGCTGAGGGCGTAGAGGCTCAGACACGTCAGGCACTCACAAACCTCGGTTATATCCTTGAGGAGGCTGGTTACTCATTCAACGACGTTGCTAAGACTACAGTTCTTTTGGCAGACATCGCTGATTTCGCGGCAATGAACGCTATCTATGCTGAGTTCTTCACAGGTGACAAGCCTGCACGTATCTGCTACCAGGTGGCTGCTTTGCCTATGGGCGCACGCGTAGAGATTGACGCTATTGCTATTAAGTAAGCCTATCCCTACGGATAAACAACTCAAAAAATGAGGGTGTCTACACATTGTGGACACCCTCTATTTATATACTCTACACGGCAATTATGCCTCGACCTTATTTCGCATCGTAACATTCGTATTGAGCGACGCAACGAGAGTCTCGTAGTAGCTCTTCGAGACTGGTATTCGCTTGATACTCTCATCGTCAAGGGTTATAAAGTGCATACGCTTGTCATCCTCCATAACGCTTATCTTATTGATATTCACAATAAAGGAGCGGTGACAGCGCACCATACACGTACCCGCAAGGCTCTCCTCAACACTTCGCGTGCGGCAACGCAACAAGTAAGAGACAATCTTGTCGTTGTGCTTGTAGTAGACCTTGATGTAGTTATCCTCCGACTCAAGATAGTAGAGCGAGTCGATATTCAACGTCAGGCGCAAAGTTCCATTATTATCGTAGAGGTTAATCATTCGAGGTGTCATATCCTGAACTTTCGCCTGCTTATTCTCCGCCGAAGCACGCATCTCTACCTCATACTGCTTACTATTTTCCAACAATCGGTACTCCTCGGAAAGGCGTTGGAAGCGATACTGCGTAGCTTGTAGCTCCTCGCACTTAGCCTTATATGCCGCATAGAATGACACCAAGGCATTTGGGATGGCAAGGATTAGCGTAACACACATCAGCGCACGTGTGGCAATTGTAGGTGTGGAGACTCCCTCAATAGGGAAAAACTTTATGGTGATAAGGGTATAGAGAAGAGATATTGCGAGATTCTCCGCCATAATCCACCAGAGGTATGTCATCGTAGTAAGCTCAACACGATCCTGTAGAGTATACATCAAAATTCTACTCATTATAAGAATAATGATAGAGATGATATAGAAGAGCAACGTTAGGCTAAAATGTAGCGACTCGGAGGTGGTAAACCACACAGCCAACGAGAATGGCTGATATATAAAAAGGAAGAGTCCTGAGAACAAAACGATGAACGCAATAAGTGCCGAGATATATCGTCGTGACACCAGAAATTTTGGTATTTCTCTCTCTTTCATTGGTGAAAAGTTTTGTTGTTCTGCCCACAAAAGTAGGAAAAAGTGGTGATTTTGCAAAATTTTTACCACAAATAAAGCTTTTTTACCACTATATACGATTTTTCACCACATAACGTATGCGTGTATGAGAACAAGTGCCTATCTTTGCGACGTTTTAAGAATTGGTTATTATGATCTGGTGCGACATCAGACACCACAATAGTTTGAAATAACCAAAAAGACTTAAGGCAGAATGTTAAACTAACACAATATTTCTTAATGAAAATTATTGGAACAGGTTCGGCACATCCTACTTGCTCGGTGACTAACCACATGCTTGAGCAATTTCTCGAAACAACTGATGAATGGATCACCGAACGTACTGGTATAAAAGAGCGTTGTGTGATATCATCTGAGAAGCTTGAGGACCTCGCAACAATAGCAGCCAACAAGGCTCTTGAGGATGCAGGTCTCACAGCTAAGGATATCGACTTCATCATCTGCTCTAATGTTGTTAACGAATATGTAACTCCCGCGCTTAGCTGTATCATTCAGGGCAAGATTGGTGCTACATGTCCTACTGTAGACATCAACGCTGCATGTGCCGGTTTTATCTTTGCTCTCGACATGGCAGAGGATAAGATCAACTGCAAGAAGGCTAAGAACATTCTTATTGTGTGCGCAGAGGAGCCATCACGCATGGTAAGCTGGAAGAATCGCAGTACATGTGTTCTCTTTGGTGATGGTGCTGGTGCAGCTGTAGTAACCGAGGGTGACGAGATGAAGGCAATACGTCTCACAACATCTTCACTCACCGAGGTGCTCTACTATCAGCGCGCTCTTGAGCCTACGCCATACATCTCGAAGGAGGAGAACTTCGAGCCTTTGGTGATGAGAGGTCGCGAGGTGTTCAAGCACGCCGTGACAAGCTCATGCCGCGATATTCGTAAGCTCCTTAACGAGACAGGCTTGGAGACTAACGACATCAAGTATTACGTTCTCCACCAGGCAAACCGTCGTATCATCGACTCTATCCGCAACTTCCTCGGCGTGGAGGAGGAGCGCGTGCCACATAACGTAGAACGCTACGGTAACATATCATCTGCAGCACTTCCTGCGCTCCTCGATGAGCTAAATCGTGGCGGCAAGCTCCAGAAGGGCGATAAGTTGGTATTTAGTGCCTTTGGTGCTGGCTTCACAACAGGAGGTTGCATCATTGAGTGGGCGAAATAGTTAAATAACGATTATAGGAATTAGGACTTTGTCCGAAAAAATAAAAGAATAAAGAAATGGAAAAGAGAGTAGTTATCACTGGTATTGGTGCTATCACACCAGTGGGTAATCACGCTGAAGAGACATGGAACAACCTTGTAGAGGGTAAGTGCGGTATCGACTTTATCAAGGGTTATGATGAGTATAATCTCCCAGTAAAGGTTGCTGGTCAGATCAAGAACTTCGACCAGTCGGAGTATGAGCTTAACGCTGGTCTTGCACGTCGTAGCGATAAGTTCTGTGTATATGCTATGGCAGCAGCATCAGACGCTATGAAGGATGCTGGCTTGGTAAGTGGTGAGAATGTTGACCCTGAGCGTTTGGGCGTATATATCGGTTCGGGTATCGGTGGTATGGATACATTCGTTAACCAGACTAAGGTTATGCTTGAGGAGGGTGTTGGTCGTATCTCACCATTCTTCGTGCCTATGATGATTTCAAACATCGCATCGGGTAATGTGGCTATCTCACACAACGCACAGGGCGTATGTCTTCCTGTTGTTACTGCATGTGCTACAGGTACTCACGCAGCTGGTGAGGCGTTCCGCGCTATTAAGCACGGCTATGCTGATGCTATTATCTGCGGTGGTGCTGAGGCTTCAGTACACCCACTCGCTATCGGTGGTTTCGCTAACAGCAAGGCTCTCTCACGCTCGGAGGATCCTCTCCAGGCATCACTCCCATTCTCAGCTGACCGTCACGGCTTCGTAATCGCTGAGGGTGCAGGTATGATGATCTTCGAGTCATTGGATAACGCTTTGAAGCGCGGTGCTAAGATCTATGCTGAGGTTGTAGGTTATGGCAACAGCTGCGATGCTCACCATTTCACTGCTCCACGTCCTGATGGTATCCCAGCATCACGCGCTATCAAGCAGGCATTGGATGAGGCACAGTTCGACGCAGAGAAGGATCTTCTCTACATCAACGCTCACGGTACAGGTACTCCACTCAACGATGCTGCCGAGACAAAGGCTATCAAGCTCGCTATGGGAGAGGAGAATGCTAAGAAGGCGATGATCACATCTACAAAGTCTATCACAGGTCACATGCTTGGTGCAACAGGTGCTGTAGAGCTCGTTGCTTCAGCTCTATCGCTCTACCACGGTATTGTAACACCTACTATCGGTCTTACAAATCCTGATCCTGAGTGCGACCTCGACTACACACCTCTCAAGGCTCGCAAGGCAGACCTCACAGTGGCAATCTCAAACTCTTTGGGCTTCGGTGGTCACAATGCTTGTGTAGCACTTCGCAAGTGGGATAACAAATAATAACGAACAAAAAAACTCACATATATGAAACTTTTGGAAGGTAAGGTAGCACTCGTAACAGGTGCTGGACGAGGCATCGGTAAGGCTATTGCTTTGCGCTATGCCCAGGAGGGTGCTAACGTAGCATTCACCGATTTGGCTATCAACGAGGCTGTTGAGGAGACTGTAAAGGAGATTGAGGCTCTCGGCGTAAAGGCTAAGGCGTATGCTTCAAACGCTGCGAACTTCGACGAGACACACGAGGTTGTAAAGCAGGTAGTTGAGGACTTCGGTCGTATCGACATCTTGGTGAACAACGCAGGTATCACCAAGGATGGTCTTATGATGCGTATGTCTGAGGCACAGTGGGATGCTGTTATCAACGTAAACCTCAAGTCGGCGTTCAACTTCATCCACGCCGTAACACCTGTTATGGCTAAGCAGCGTTCAGGCTCTATCATCAACATGTCGTCAGTAGTAGGTGTTAGCGGCAACGCTGGTCAGTGCAACTACTCTGCATCTAAGGCAGGTATGATTGGTCTTGCTAAGTCTATCGCTAAGGAGATGGGTCCTCGTGGCATCCGCGCTAACTGCATCGCTCCAGGCTTCATCATCACAGAGATGACAAACCAGCTATCACAGGAGATTAAGGATCAGTGGGCACAGCAGATTCCTATGCGTCGTGGCGGTACTCCTGAGGATGTTGCAAATGTTGCGGTATTCCTCGGCTCTGACCTTTCGTCATACGTGAGTGGACAGGTAATTCATTGCTGTGGTGCAATGAACTGCTAAAATTTCGATTATAAAGCGGATATCTACTTCCGCTAACAAAAAGTCCCGACAATGGAATGTACGCCAAGTACTATCCATCGTCGGGATTTTTGCTGAGCGTTGTATCTACCGCCTTCTATCAATAAATTACAATCCTGTAGGTATAGTTGTTCCGTGTATTGATAGGGATTTATAGGTAGAAATAGGTATATACCTATAAATCCCTAAAATAAACCTCGCGCGAAGCGCACCATACTTTTAACCTTTCACTTTTAACTTTTCACTTAAAATAGATAAGGCTGCACCCAATGGGTACAGCCTTATCTATTTGTAGCAAAGCTACCTTGCTAATTACTCAGCAACAACCTCTGCTGGTGCCTCCTCTGCTGCGCACTCGCCACAAGCGCACTCCTCAGCTGGAGCCTCTGCAGCAGCCTCAGCGCACTCACCACAGCACTCCTCTGCCTTCTCGCACTCACCTGCACACTCACCGCAGCACTCCTCAGCCTTCTCACACTCACCTGCGCACTCGCCGCAGCACTCTGTAGTAGCCTCAGTCTCAGCGCACTCTGCCTTCTTCTGGAAGCAACCGCAAGATACCATAGATACAGCAGCAAACAAAACTGCCAAAGTAAAAATCTTCTTCATAGCTATGAAATTTTTTGTTAATAAATTTATCTTTTCAACCACAAAAGTACAAAAGCTATTTTAATTCTGGAAATTTTCTACCATAAAAATAGCATCTTTATACTTAATTTTCCTCTATAATAGGCTTAGTAGCAGTATTTACGAGCGTATCGCGCACCTCACGACGGGCTCCATAAAGCTCCTCAAAACGGATATTCTCACGCTTAGGGAATGCCTTAGGATAGTGTGGTGTGAGCTGCGCCATAAGCATTTGCGCCTCCTCCATAGATAGGCAATCACCTACCGACACCTTGAAATATGGGCTCTCGTAGACCAGATAGGCATTTATATACGGAAACATACTGCGGAAACTCCTAAGCTCCTTTTCGGCATTATCGCCAGCATACTGTCCGTTATCTGAGTAGATGACTATACGAAAGCCACTCACCACCTTTGAGCGACGCTGAGCCTCAACAATATCCACAGCACTACGTGTATCAACATCCTCGGTAACACGCACGCGGTTGCCCGACATAGAGAGTCCATCAAGGCGCGATACCATAGCATCGATATTCTGCGCCATAGCCATGTTTGCTACAAAAATAGCTACAGCAAGAAGGATTATTCGTCTCATAAAATACTATACTAATCTATATAATGTTCTAATTGTGTTAACACCCTTTCGGAGATACCAAGGCTCTCGACAACATCCCTCAGCACAACATCCTCGCCCCGCAGTGTACGACGAAAGAGCATCGTGCCACCACGCACCTCATACGAGATTGTGATATCTTCCATATCCTTGGTTATTACCTTTCTAAGTATTGAGCCAAGAGCAAATGTCGTTCGTGACTTAAAACGCAGAGGAATAAGCACCTCCTCAGAGCTACGACCACGCACAACAACCTTATCGCGTAGCGACACCACGACCCTTGTCCTGCCGTCCACCTTTATCTCCACCTCGCCACGCTTCAGCACCAGACGTGAGCAACGCTCGTTACGCACATCAAGCCATAGGTTCATACCCGAAGATGAGATATGCGTAACACGCGAGACACCCTCAACGACGACATCGCGTCCTTTAGCCTCAACACCTGTCACGAAGAGAAACAACGCAACAACGATAAGAGATATACGTCTAAGCATCAACGCCTTGCTAATTAATTACTACTTAGTTGCATCATAGATATAAGCGATGCCAAAGCTCTGACGACGTAGGCGCACACTGCTAAAGCCTACGCCCCTCAAAATCTCGGCAAAACGCTCAGGAGCTGGAAACTCCTCAACCGAGTCGGGCAAATATGTATAGGCACGGCTATCCTTAGATATCATCGCTCCGATGCGTGGCAACAAGCGGTGAGCATACTGGCTATATACCCAGCGAATAAAGCGGTTCTTAGGCATCGAGAACTCCAACACCACTAACTTACCACCTGCACGCAATGTACGATATATCTCCTGCAGACCACGCTCTATATTCTCGAAATTACGAACACCAAACGCCACCGTGGCAGCATCGATACTCTCCGTAGCCACCATAGTGAGGTTCTCAGCATCGCCCTTTTCGAGCATAATGCGCTCCTCAAGACCCTGCTTCTGAATCTTCTGACGCGCAACAGCAAGCATCTCCTCCGAGAGGTCGATACCGAGTATCTGCGTGCGGTCAACACGCTTAGCCATCGCTATGGCTAAGTCGCCTGTGCCCGTTGCAACATCCATAATACGGTGTGCCTTCGAGCGACGCACGATGCGCATAACACGACGTCGCCACGCCTTGTCGATATTGAGCGACAAGATATGGTTCAGGCGGTCATACGTAGGAGCGATATTGTCAAACATCTCCTCGACCTGCTCCTTCTTTGACTGTTCTTCGTTATATGGTTTCATAATCTCTAAATTTTCTATTCATAACGCATTGTCTCGGCTGGCGATACACGTGCAGAGAGTGCCGCAGGAAGCAACATAAACAATAGTGTTACTGCTATAGTCATTATAAGTATAGCTATCCACCATCCCCAGCACATTGCCGTAGGCACAGCATCCAAAAGATAACCCTCAGATGGCAGGGGTATAATGTTCCATATATGTTGCACCAAAACAAGCACGAAGCCTATCGAAGCACCCCATACCACACCACGTGTGACGATAAACAACGAGCGGTAGAGGAACAACCTCACAACACCACGACGACGCATACCCAAGGCGCGCAACTCGCCAATCATACGCTCCCTCTCCAGAACGATGATAAGAAGTGCTGTTGCCATATTCAGCAGTGCCACAACAAGCATTATAACTATAACGACCATCGCCGTAATATCGTGTGTTGCAAGCCAACCAAATACCTGCGGGAAGATATCCTCCATGGTATAAGCCTCAGCCTGGAGACCTATGTCGAAGTACAGCACCATAAACTCCTCGTTGAGATACTCCGCAATGGCACTCTTGTCACTACCCTCCTTGAGCCAAATCTCATATCCTGTGACAACACCACTATCGCCATCGTAGAGGCGCGCAACATTGCGCATATCCGTTAGGACATATCGTTCATCGAGGATATCAACACCCGTATGGTATACTCCCGAAACAGAAAACCTATCACGCAACACTCCGCCATCGATATCGAGGAAGAGCATCTCAATACGCTCACCCACCTCAACATCCATCTTATCTGCCATGCGCTGCGAGATGAGAATATCCTTGGTGCGTGGCTCCTCGCCTATGCGCGGAAACTCTCCAGCAACAATCTTCGAGCGATAGAAACTATCGTCGTAGAGCGTATCCACACCCTTCAACAATACACCAACAATATTATCCTCGCTCTTGAGAACTCCCTCCTTCGACGTGAAAGGCGTAGAGCGCATAATATCGTCACTTTGAAGCAATCCCTCTAACTCCGAATTACGCTCCAAGCCTACTGCCGAGACCACACCACGACTCTGCGGTGCGGTAACAACAATATCGGATGAAACACCAGAGATTAACGCACCGAGATTTTGTTTGAAGCCTACAACTACCGATAGGGTTATGATTATCACAGCAAGACCTACGGCAGTGGCTATCGTCGCCACACGCTCCATAATTCCCGCCTTTTGTCCACCACGTCTATCGGATAAGCGTCGTGCTATGTCAAACTCTATATTCATTATCTTGCAAAGATAATAAAAAAGGTGAAAAGTGAAAAGTGAAA
>JAGBUS010000069.1 GCA_017630735.1 Alistipes sp.
ATATCAAGACTAACATCGACAACGCTATCTGCGCAACATTGTCACGTACTATCAATACATCTGGTACAACTCTCGTAACCCTTCTTGCTATCTTCATCTTCGGTGGTGAGACTATCCGTGGTTTCGTATTCGCGTTGATCCTTGGTGTAATTATCGGTACATACTCTTCAGTATTCATCGCTACACCTATCGCTTACGATCTTCAGCGTAAGAAGGCTATTAAGGCTGACGAAGAGTAATTTTCGATTTGTATAGGGCATCTTCGTCCTATCCCAATAAGTAACACCCCTCGGGCTGTACTATTTGTACTATCCCGAGGGGTGTTCTTATGCGATAGAACAAATCTGCTCCTCTAAAATCAAAAATGCTTTTCGATTATAATTTCTTGTGATAAGACGCAATCTGCGTCATATCCCTAAAAGATATCCCACTTGGACTGTACTTCTTGTACTATCCCAAGTGGGATACTTTTGTGATATAACACATCTCACGCCTTCTGACAAGAAATAAAAGTTAGGGGGAAGGGATATTATGGAGTTTAGAGAATTTAGCGAGCTTAATGCGTAAACACAAATTTCTCTAATCTCCCTAACTTCCTTAAACTCCCTATATCATCTCGAAGAGATGACACTATTTCTAATTCCTAATTACTCATTCCTAATTACTCTTTTCACTTTTCACTTTTTTTACTATCTTTGCGTAATTAATGTAATAACACAAAGGAATGGAAAAGATTAAGGCTTTTTTCTCTAGTCTACGTAGCTACGTATCACCTGTATATGTGTCACTCCTATTTGCTGCTTTTGTTTTGTGGTACATAACAAAGCTCGGTGGAAACTATACTACAGATCATACTGTTACTGTGGTGATTGATGGTAGTGAGTATGAGGTTGGATGCACCATACGTGGAAACGGCACTAACCTTATCAGCTATACTCTCTCAACTAAGCGTAGCCGTTTCGAGATACCTTCTGCGGAGTTGAGCTTCGACAGAGAGGTGACAGATAGCTTAGGTCGCACATATCGCCACATCACAAGCACCTCGTTGCAGCAGTCATTGGCATCGCGAATGAGTGATATTGATGTAGTAGCGGTGGGAGTGATGCCTACTATTGAAGTTGTAGAACCTACATTATAATATATATATGTATAAGGTTGGCATAACTGGCGGTATTGGCTCAGGAAAGAGTACCGTATGCGATATCCTAAAGGAGATGGGTGTCGCTATCTACAACTCCGATATCCGAGCTAAGGAGCTTATGGCAGGAAACGAGGAGGTATGTAGTGCGATTAAGGCACGCTTTGGTGAGGACGCCTATGTTGGCGGAGAGCTTAATCGAGCTTACCTTGCTGAGCGAGTATTTACCTCTGCGGAGGAGTTAGCTGCGTTAAATGCTATAGTTCATCCTGCGGTTATGTCAGATTTTGATCTTTGGGCTGAGGCTCAGGAGGGTGATTATGTCGTCTTGGAGTCTGCAATACTCTTCGAGGTACAGCTCGACGGTAGAGTAGATGTTGTTGTGTCGGTTATGGCACCTGAGGAGTTGCGTGTGGAGCGTGCTATGATGCGTGATGGTGTTTCACGTGAGCAGGTCGAGGCGCGTATACGCAACCAGATGAGCGACGATGAGCGTAGTGATAGGTCGAAGTATGCTATCGTAAATATAGATATCGAGGAGCTTCGCGAAGATATTGAACAGTTACACCGACGATTAAGCTATGATTCTCGCGCCAAGCACGATTAATCTTGCAGATAGCCACGTGATGGCTATTATAAATGTTACCCCCGACTCGTTCTATGCCAATAGCCGCATAGAGAGTGTCGAGGGTTTATGCCATCGTATAGAGAGTGTTATTGCCGAGGGTACTACGATTGTTGATATCGGTGGCTACTCTTCGCGTCCAGGTGCTAAGGAGGTGAGCGTAGAGGAGGAGTGGCAACGTGTGAGTATGGGTCTTGAGGCAGTCAGGCGCGTAAATGCGGGTGTTGTGGTGTCGGTAGATACTTTCCGTGCCGAGGTTGTTCGTCGTGCTGTGGCGGAGTATGGCGATATCATCGTTAACGACATCTCAGCAGGTGAGTTGGATGATGAGATGCTGGAGGTGGTAGCAAAGAATAAGTTGCCATATATAGCAATGCACATGCGTGGTACACCTAAAACAATGCAGTCGATGACCGATTATGAAGATGGTGTTGTGGTGGGCGTTGTCGACTATTTTCGTAGGCGTATTGATGAATTACACAAGGCTGGCATAAGTAGCATTGTTCTCGACCCTGGCTTTGGCTTTGCAAAGGATGCGGTGCAAAACTTCGAACTGCTAAAGGGGCTTGGTAAGTTGCGAGAATTGGGATATCCAATTCTTGTTGGTGTGTCGCGCAAGTCGATGATATACCGAACACTCGATATAACGCCAGAGGAGTCGCTTCCTGGCTCATTGGTATTGGCATGGGAGGCGTTGCAGGGCGGAGAGGCCATCCTTCGTGTACACGATGTTGCAGAGACGGTGCAGGTAATGCGCCTTGCAGAGAAATATAAGAAGATATGATTGAGGTTAAGGATATAAGAAAGAGTTTTGGCGAACTTGAGGTGTTACATGGCGTATCACTTACGGTGTCGGAGGGTGAGATTGTCTCGATTGTTGGTGCCAGTGGTGCCGGCAAGACTACATTATTGCAGATCATGGGCTCGCTTATGCCTGCCGACTCTGGTGAGGTGATTATAGATGGCGTGTCGCTCGCCTCGCTCTCAGATGATGCACTCTCGGAGTTTCGCAACAAACGTATAGGCTTCATATTTCAGTCTTACCATCTTTTGCCTGAGTTCTCGGCAATGGAGAATGTTATGATGCCAATGCTTATTTCGGGCGTTAAGCGTAGGGTTGCTGAGGAGCGAGCAAGAGAGTTGTTGGCTATGGTCTCTATGTCTCATCGCTTGGAGCATAAGCCTTCGGCACTCTCAGGTGGTGAGCAACAGCGTGTGGCAATTGCGCGTGCTCTGGTAAATAAGCCTGCCGTAGTACTTGCCGACGAGCCTACAGGAAATCTCGACTCAGAGACGCGAAACGATATCCAGCAGCTATTCTTCGAGCTTCGTGAGCGCACGGGGCAGACCTTTGTTATCGTTACGCATGATAGTGCGCTGGCAGATGGCTCCGACCGTAAAATAACTATGAAGGATGGAGAGATTATATAACGATATGAGTCATGAGGAGATGTATGAGCTCCTTGAGACGTTGCACGATAAGTTCAATAACGAGAGTTTTATCGAGGCTGACCCTATCAGTGTTCCTCACTCCTTTACCGCCGATGGCGATATCGAGATTTCGGGTCTTCTTGCCTCTACTATAGCGTGGGGCAATCGTAAGGCTATTGTGCAGAGTGCTCATCGTATGATGCGATATATGGATAATGCACCATTTGACTTTGTTGTAAATGCATCGGATAGTGAGATTTCCAACCTATCGACATACGTGCATCGCACGTTCAATGGCGAGGACTTTCAGGACTTTGTGCGTGCTATGCGTCATATAATTCTGAAGTGGGGTAGCATTGGAGCTTTCTTCGAGGAGCGTTATGCGGAGCATAAGGATATACGTACAGTATTGTCGGAGTTCAGACGCGAATTCCACGCTGTGCCACATAACTCACACTCTGAGAAGCACATGTCATCCATTGATAAGGGTGCAGCGTGCAAGAGACTCTGTATGTACCTACGTTGGATGGTGCGTAGAGATGATAGGGGTGTTGACTTTGGTCTTTGGCAAAGGATACCTATGTCTGCGCTCTATATGCCACTTGATATACACACAGGACGAATGGGACGTAGCTTAGGTCTTCTTAACCGCAAGCAGAATGACTGGAAGACGGTAGATGAGCTTACAACGTCGCTCCGTAGCTTCAATATTGACGACCCTGTGCGCTATGACTATTCGCTCTTTGGCGTTGGTATCACCCACATGTTTGATTAGCGATGTTTCGATTTAAGCACTTTACAATCGAGGATGAGCACACAGCGATGAAGATAGGTACAGATGGTGTGCTTCTTGGTGCGTGGGCAGATGTGGCGTCGGATTGCCGTATCCTTGATATGGGTACAGGTAGTGGGTTGATTGCTATTATGTCTGCCCAGCGTAATACGGATGCAGAGATTGTCGCAATAGATATTGTTGAAGATGCTGTATGCGAGGCACGACGTAATGTAGCAAATAGTGCGTGGAGAGAGCGTATAGAGGTTGTTCATGGTGATGTTAATGAGTGGCAATGTGAACAAAAGTTTGACCACATAGTGTCAAATCCTCCATTTTTTACTGAGGCTCTGCAGTCTCCGAATGAGGCACGACGTACAGCGCGCCATGCTACGACGCTCACCTATGAGGATATCGTTGCCGTTGCTGAGCGTGTGCTTTTGCCAAATGGTAGGCTTAGTGTTGTTCTACCCACGGAGTGTGCTATGATGTTTCGCAGGGTGGCTTTTGAACGTCTATGGTTGCGTCGCCTGACCGATGTAGTAACAGTGGAGGGTGATAGTCCGAAACGTACACTTATGGAGTTTCAGTTGTGTGATAAGCCAATTATGCCATCTTGTGATATACTAACCATACACCACCGAGCAGGTGGCGGCTATACGGAGCAATATCAATCCTTAACACGCGATTTCTACCTGAATTTTTAAGAGTATAGCAAATATTTACTATCTTTGGCATCAGTAGATGCGCCTACTACAGGCATCTTATCGCAAAAACTACCCTCACAAGTGAGGAAATCTAAATACTATTTACTATCTTTGTAGCATAAGTAAGAAAACAGAGTTTGATATGAGAATAATTAAGCTATTTGTAGCCATTGTGGCTATTGCATTATGTGTTGATGCTTCGGCGCAGCAGCTTGTTAAGAAAAGAGTAGGTATATATAAGGAGAATGGTAATGTTGTTGTTGCTGAGGCGGCTACGACATTGGCAATAGATATCGTTGTTGAGCATGAGACTTTCACTCCAGGTATCTATGCTCGCTATGCTCAAAAGCTGCTCGGAACACGTGCCTCGTTTGTTGAGCGCGATGAGTATCGTATTGCAAGTGCTGATGTGGCAGTTATCGAGAATCCTATACATTTCGTTAAGGAGGATGAGAAGCCTCAGTATGATGCTCCATCTGTTGAGTGCGAGTTGCCATTGCCTATAGACCGTATCTCTGGTGGTGAGCTTAGCCCTGATCATGCTGCTAAGGAGGCTGCCGAGCAGATATTCTCACTACGTCGTGCGCGTCTTGAGCTTATTACTGGCGATTTTGGCGATGGCGTATTTGGCGGTGGCTTGGAGAGTGCGCTTAAGGAGATTGAGCGATTGGAAAAGGAGTATCTTGATCTATTCTATGGCACACGTAAGGTAGAGGTGCTTTCAGAGCGTTTCTATGTCCCTGTTGCTGAGAAGCAGCCTACAACAATTGTTACTCGCTTTAGCACGGTAAACGGTATTGTAGCAACGAGTGATATGTCGGGAGATATTGTGCTTGTTACAATCACTCCATCTAAGATGACTTACCCTTTGGGTGATATTAAGGGCACTGTAGAGTATAGATATGCTAATAATGCAGATGTAGCAGTTGCTCTTGGCAATGATATCCTCGTACGTCGTGTATTGCCAATCTATGAGTTCGGTAGAACTGTGATGTTCCTTCAGCCAAGATAATCGACTATGGACTATACACAGCGAATGATAGCCCTATTGGGTCGTGTGCGTAAGCAGATGAATGGTGCTGTCGCTGAGAGCATGGCGACGCATAACCAGAATTATGGTCTTAACTATGGTGTCAGTATCGCCACTATACGTGAGATAGCCTCAGAGGTGGAGAAGGATTATGACTTTGCAAAGTACCTTTATCAGCAGCAGGTGCGTGAGTTGAAGCTCTGTGCATGCCATATCGCCGATGCAAAGCAGTTAGATACTCATGAGTTCCCCTTTTGGTCACGTGGTATTGCCAATGCTGAGCTTGCTGAGGAGTTAGCCTTTGCCTTGCTTTCGAAGATTTACGACATCAACTCATTAATGGGTATATGGAGCACCGAGAGTAATGAGATGATTGCGTACGCAGCACTTATGGCAGCTTCGCGCAATGAGCGTACTACATCTGAGGTGGCGTTCATAGCCGCAGAGAAGGCTGTTAAGGCAAATCCTAATTCTGTCTATATTGCTAATGGCGTAGTGTCGCTAATGTGTTATATCGCCTCACGTGATAAGTCTGTAAAGATTGGTATTCCTACACTTTTAGAGCACATGCCTGATTGTCCTACAAGGACAAAGATTGCAGAGGAACTGGAGTGGCAATTAGAATACGTGTAGAGAATTAGTAATTAGTAATCTTGTCGCCCTGATGGGCGATTAGGATAACGAATTTAGGGAATTTAGTGAGTGTATAATCTTTAACCTCTCTAAATTCCCTAATCTCTTTATAATCGTCTCTTTAGAGACGACCATATTACTAATTACTCACTACTAATTCCTCATTAGAACAATGCCTTTGGTAGCTCCTCAATGCGAGATATATAGACAACTTCGATACCCTTGGCTGGTTTTATGCCTTTTTGCGCAAATGATGATACCACGATACGCTTAAATCCTAAGCGCGCAGCCTCCGAAATACGTTGTTCGGTACGTGGCGCAGGACGCACCTCGCCCGATAGTCCAATCTCGCCAGCACAACATACACCCTCCATCAGTGCGCGGTCGTAGTAGGATGATATTATGGCTGCTACTACTGCAAGGTCCATTCCCGTATCAGCGATTTTGAAGCCTCCAGCAAAGTTCAAAAATACATCCTTCTGAAACATCTTCATCCCCACACGTTTCTCCAATACGGCGAGAAGCATATTCATACGACGTTGGTCAAAACCTGTAGTGGAGCGTTGTGGAGTGCCATAAGCAGCGTTGCTAACGAGTGCCTGCACCTCTATAAGATATGGTCGTAGACCATCCACCGCAGCACCTACAGCGCAACCAGCAAGTGGCTCGTCATAGTGGGTGAGGAGTATCTCCGAGGGGTTATCAACCTCCTTTAGACCATTATCTCTCATCTCGAATACACCAATCTCGTATGTGGCACCAAAGCGATTCTTCAGACCTCGCAATATGCGGTATGTGTGGTTGCCATCACCCTCAAACTGAAGAACCACATCAACGATATGCTCCAAAATCTTTGGACCAGCAATAGAGCCCTCCTTAGTGATATGACCAATGATGAATATCGCTATACCATTGCTCTTAGCTACTTTAAGGAGTGTTGCAGCGCACTCACGGATTTGTGTTACGCTGCCTGGTGATGACTCAACAAGGTCGGTAGACATAGTCTGTATTGAGTCGATAATCACCACATCGGGGCGTGTCTCCTCAATCTGAGCCATGATATTTTCGAGTAACGTCTCGGTAAATACGGTGCACTCCTCGTTATGTATGCCTATGCGGTTAGCACGCATCTTAATCTGCTCTGCCGACTCCTCGCCCGAAACATAGAGTGTCTTCAATGAGTTGTCTGTAAGAGCTATTTGTAACGATAGAGTAGACTTTCCTATGCCTGGCTCACCGCCAAGAAGTATCAGCGACCCTGGCACAAGACCTCCTCCGAGCACTCGGTTAACCTCCTTGTTGCCGATGTCAATGCGCTGTGTGGTACCCTCCTTAATGTCTTGCACCTTTAGTGGCTCAGCCTTGGGAACAGATACCACGCGTGAGGCTACCGACGATGACTCTTTTGCCACGATATGCTCGGTGATGGTATTCCAAGCACCACAAGCAGGGCACTTACCCAACCACTTTGGTGTCTCGTAGCCGCAGTCGCTACAGAAGTATGCTCGTTTGACCTTTGCCATAGTTAAAGTGAAAAGTGAAAGGTGAAAACTGAAAAGTGTGGTACGCTAAAGCGTGAGAGCATCATTAACTAAATAGTCGAAGGATGTCGCTGCCGTTAGCATAGAGGATAAGTGCCATAAGGATGTAGAAGCCGATGTTCTGCGCTATGGTCATAAATTTCTCGCTTGGCTTGCGACGAGTAATCATCTCCCACAATGTGAATAGTACATGTCCGCCATCAAGTACAGGGATAGGAAGGAGGTTCATCACTGCCAACATTACCGATAGTAGGGCTGTAATGTTCCAGAAGTTATACCAGTTCCACGCATCTGGGAAGATACTTCCGATAGCGATAAAGCCACCCATCTCCTTGTATAGTTTAGTCTCAGGGTTAACCATCATTACGAGCTGATCCCAGTACGAAGCTAACTTTTTGCCTGTATATTTCAAGCCTGCAGGGAACGACTCCCAGAAGCTATACTCCACCTTTCGTGGTACTACGCTTGCAATTCGAACACCGATTTTGCCATTCTCGTCTACTGGAACAGCAATGTCAAGAGTCTCACCATCGCGCTCAACAGTAAGGTCGGCTGTTGTAGACTTTATATTATTAAGGAGTGGTAGTGCGCTAACAAAATCATTGACCGCCTCGCCATTGATCGCTACGATATGGTCGCCCTCAACGATACCTGCATCTCTTGTTGAGTCATACTCAATAGATGATACTACAAATGGCACAAACTCGCCAATGAAGTTCGTATATCCACCACGCTCACGCATTGCCACGAGGTCTTCCATTGCGAGGTTCAGTGTCATAGGCTCACCATCACGCAATATCTCCACATCAAGATCGTGACCCACAATAAGCAGACGCTCACTTATCTCTACAACGTTGCCAATCTTCTCGCCATCGATAGTCACGATGCGGTCACCATCACGGAATCCTAATGCCTCAGCCTCCTCGTTAAAGATGTAGCCATTCACCATGTCATCGTTGTGTATATACTGCTCACCCCATGTGTAGAGCATAGCAGAGTAGATGCCTATGGCGAATATTACGTTCATCACAACACCTGCAATCATAACTATAAGACGCTGCCATGGCTTCTTTGCGCGGAGCTCATCCTTCACTGGCTCCATGGTGCGCTGACGTTCCTTAAGCTCCTCTATCTTCTTGCTTAGAGTCTCTACCTCTGCCTCAAGGCGTACCACATCCATGTTATTGCCACGACGACGTGCGCGCTTGAGTTGCTTCTCCAACTCCTCCTTTTGCTTTGTAGCTTCGCTCTCCTCATCCATAAATATCTCACGGCTGTCGTATAGTGATACGTAGCCACCAAGAGGTAGCCAGCCGATACCATACTCCGTACCTCCTATCTTGCGCTTATATAGCGAGAACCATGGGTTGAAGAAGAGGTAAAACTTGTCGACACGCGCACCCACCATACGTGCAGTGATGTAGTGACCGAACTCGTGTATTAGTACAAGCATCGAGAGCGATGCGAAGAATTGAAGGGCTTGAATAAGTATTCCTGTCATAGTTTATATTTTATTTTTTTATTTGTCAAGTTTTAGGTGTCGGCGTGCCAACTCGCGAGATTCGATGTTAGCATCATCATATATCGAGAGTGTTGGCGACTTCTCGAACGATGCGTTATCAAGGGCATAGCGTATAGCTCCCACGATGTCGGTATATTTACACTTGTGGGCGAGGAATGCCGCTACAGCAACCTCATTCGCACCATTCATCGTACATGGCGCAGTACCTCCACGATGCAAAACCTCGTAGGCGATGTCCAATGCTGGATACTTCTCGCGGTCTACATCAAGGAATGTCAAAGTAGGGTAGTTGAGTATCGAAAATTGTTCCATTGCCTCCTCCGCACGCTCAGGATATAGTAGTGCATAGCTAATAGGTGTGTGCATGTCGGCAGTGCCAAGCTGTGCCTTTACCGCACCATCCGTAAACTCAACCATGGAGTGAACAATGGACTGAGGATGTACCACAACTTTAATTCTCTCTGGCTCAATGTCGAAGAGCCAACGTGCTTCGATAACCTCGAAACCCTTATTTACCAACGTCGCTGAGTCAATGGTAATCTTCGCGCCCATCGACCATTGTGGGTGCTTGAGAGCCATTTCGGGTGTAACACTCTCTAACTCCTCACGTGGAGTATTGCGCAATGCACCACCGCTACAGGTGATGATAAGGTTGCGTATCGCCTTGCGTTGCTCACCCTCCAAGCACTGCATGATTGCTGAGTGCTCTGAGTCGATAGGCATAATATCTACACCCTTGTGACGTGCTGCTGACATAATGATGTCGCCACCCACAACCAAGGTCTCCTTGTTTGCAAGAGCTATTCGTTTACCGCTCTCAATGGCTAAGTAAGTGGGGTGCAAACCAGCATATCCTACAAGGGCATTTACCACCGTGTCGCTACGATAGCTACGTGCCACATGGTTTATTGCCTCGCTACCTGCCATAACCTCGATGTTGGTATCTGCAAGTGCATTTCTCAGTGCCTCATAGTGTCGCTCATCGCCTATAACCACACTCTCAACCTCGAACTCACGAGCCTGCTTAGCAAGCTCCTCCCAGCGACTATGGGCAACAAGCGATGTCACCTTAAAACGCTGAGGATAGCGGCGTACTATATCGAGTGTCTGTACGCCAATCGAGCCTGTAGAGCCTAATATTGATAATCGTTCAATACTCATTGCTGTGGAATTTAGAAAAGTATGTAACGCTCAGGGTCAACGGCAGTGCCATCACGCCATAGCTCGAATCCTAACTCAAGATTAGTCTCTCGCGACTCCTCGTGACTGCTTAGGCGACCTATCACCGAGCCACTCTGTACAGTCTGACCCTTACGCACGAGAATCTCGCCTAAGTTCTTGTATACCGAGATATATCCACCATTGTGGTGTATTGTAATGCTTCGTAATCCCTCAGCCTGGTTCTCTATGGCTATGACAGTACCATTCTCCACAGCCATTACCGAGTCGTCGCCATTGATACTTATTATCGCTACGTCAAAGCTCGACTCTGGAGCGTCGAAGTTACGACTTATGTTGCCGTGCATTGGCGAGCTGAACATCGCAGCCTCCGACTTTAGTGGCTTGGTATTTGATAGGGAGTATTCACCAGTGGTGCTCTCTAACGCTGCACGTAGCAATGAGTCGGCACGTGTAGGTAGGATGCGCGACTTGTCGTAGCGTATCGTGTCGGTAAGTACGGTAGAGTGTAGAGTAGGTGTGCTACCACCCATGATGGTTGCTACAGCCTCATTGTATGCCTGCATCTCCTGCATGTTGCGCTCCATAAGGTCGATGCGCATAATGCTCTGGATAAGCTGTTCGTTCAGCTTCTCGGACTTTGTGCGGTAGCCTGGAAGAATGTCGAGAATTGAGGTGTACGCTACAAGCAGTGTCACCACAGCAAAGAGCAATGCTATAAGCGCGGCAATGCTACCCCATAGTGCTAACGGCGATATGTTGACCTTCCAGTGTATATTATCCGAGTTGCGATCACGCATGAGAAGTTGTCTCTTCTCGGTGAGATATTCCCAAAAATTTCGTATCATACTTATGTATTTATGGTCTTAACGCGCAAAGATACAAAATAGTATTTAGATTTCCTCACTTGTGAGGGTAGTTTTTGTGATGAGCTGTCTGTAGTAGGAGCATCTAATGATGCCAAAGATAGTAAATAGTATTGAGTTTTCAAAAGTTGAGTTGCTATTTTCCAATAAGTTTACTACCTTTGTGCTACGAAAATTATGAATAAAAAATATATCGCTATGGTAAAACCAACACTTTTAGTTTTGGCCGCAGGTATGGGTTCACGCTACGGCTCTCTTAAGCAGATGGATGGCGTAGGTCCTAATGGTGAGGCTATTATCGACTACTCTGTATACGATGCTATCCGCGCGGGCTTCGGCAAGGTTGTCTTCGTTATCCGCCACTCTTTTGCGCAGGATTTCCAGGAGGTGTTTAATGCTGAACGCTTCGGACATAAGATTGAGGTGGAGTATGTGTTCCAGGAGTTGGACTACCTCCCTGAGGGCTTCACACTCCCTGCGGAGCGCGTTAAGCCTTGGGGTACAAACCACGCTGTTATGATGGCTAAGGATGCTATCCGCGAGCCTTTTGCTGTTATCAATGCCGATGACTTCTACGGTCGTGAGGCATATCAGACTATTGGCGACTACCTCGCACAGTTGGAGGGTAGCAAAGGACGTTACTGCATGGTAGGCTACCAGGTTAATAAGACTCTTTCAGAGAATGGTACAGTGTCACGTGGCGTATGTACTGTAGATGCCGAGGGTAACCTCACAAGCATGGTTGAGCGTACACAGATTGAGCGTGTCAATGGCACTATCCTCTTCCATGATGGTGGTGCAGATGAGCCTTTGGCTGAGGATACTCCAGTATCTATGAATCTCTTTGGCTTCACACCTGACTATTTCGACCACTCTGAGGCTTTCTTCAAGGAGTTCCTCGCAGCAAATATCTCAAACCTCAAGTCTGAGTTCTTTATTCCTCTTATGGTTAATAAGGTTATCAGCGAGGGCACTGCAACAATGCGTGTTCTTAAGACTACATCTAACTGGTTTGGCGTAACTTACAAGGAGGATAAACCACAGCTTGTAGCTAAGATTGAGGAGTTGATTGAGGAGGGTATTTATCCAAAGAACCTGTGGAATGTAGCGAAGTAAACGGCTATATCAAAAAAAGGTCTATAATAATTAAGGGAGCGACATCAATCGCTCCCTTAATTATTTTATGTTTTTCGAGGATTACTTCAACTTTGCAGCAACATTCTCCAACATATCCTTAGTCATAGACTCCAAGTCCCACTCAGGCTTCCAGCCCCACTCCTCGCGAGCGCAAGTGTCGTCCAAAGAGTTTGGCCAGCTACGTGAAATCTGATCCTTAACAGGGTCTACGTTGTACTCCATCTGGAAGCCAGGTACGTGACGCTCAACAACCTCGCGGATGATCTCTGGTGTGAAGCTCATAGCAGCGATGTTGAACGAGTTGCGGTGCTTCAACTTTGCAGGATCAGCCTCCATCAACTCAACTGTAGCGCGCAATGCATCAGGCATATACATCATATCCATGTATACATCTGGAGCGATGTTACATACGAACTTGTTGCCCTTAACAGCCTCGTAGTAGATCTCTACTGCGTAGTCTGTA
>JAGBUS010000070.1 GCA_017630735.1 Alistipes sp.
CGAATACCAAAGTAGTCGCAATTCTGCACTTTGTAAAATCATTTTAGGCAGACTAATTTGGGAGTCGGTCGCAGAGGGTAAAAGCGGAGTTTACATAAGGTAAATGAGCATTTTACACTCAAGCCGAATGCCAAAGTAGTCGCAATTCTGCACTTTGTAAAATCATTTTAGGCAGACTAATTTGGGAGTCGGTCGCAGAGGGTAAAAGCGGAGTTTACATAAGGTAAATGAGCATTTTACACTCAAGCCGAATACCAAAGTAGTCGCATAAAATGGTTTTAAGATGGCTTTACTCTGTAGGCATACCATTCTCCTGTGGGAATGGCTTGAATCCCTGACCGAAAGTATCGTAAGCGTCTGTTACAACAACGAATGAGTGAGGATCAAACTCCTTAATCTTCTGCTGTACGTGACGAACCTCCTTACGACTTACAACAAGGAATATCATCTCCTTATCGTTGTTAGTATACATACCCTTAGCCTTGAGATATGTACCACCGCGGTCAAGCTCATGGAGGATATATTCGCGCATCTCCTCTGAGTGGTGCTCACAGATGATATAGAGGAGTTTGTCGCGTGAAGCACCGTCGATGGTGTAGCCCAACACCTTAGCATTCACAAAGATACATACTCCAGAGTACAACGACAACATAACACCCTCACCTGGACCGTCGATACCTACGCCAAAGCCGATGACAATCAAACCACTGAGCACGATGATAGCATCCGAGAGCAACACGCCATTTGAGAACTTCATCTTCGCAAAGCGGTGTAGGAGCATACCTGTGATATCCGTACCACCCGTAGCGGCATTGTTGCGGATTACGATACCCACACCCGCGCCACTGAAGCAACCACCGATGATAGCAGCCAACATAAGGTGCTGTGATAGGTCAATCTGACCACCGAGCAACAACGCTGGATCGAGAGCCTCGATAGCCTCCTTTGATGGGTATACCAAGTAATCGAGAATATTCATGATACCAGGAGTGATGAACGATGCAAAGATTGTACGACCACCGAAAGTGCCACCAAAAAGAATCAACGCTGTAAGGATAAGAGGCACATCAAACATATAGCCAAATGTACCAACCTGAATTGATGGGAAAAGGTTATGCAATACGAGTGCCAAACCATATATACCACCAGGCACCATATTGTATGGATTGATAAATACAACAAAAGCTACAGCAACAAGGAAACAACCCAATACAATCTGACCAATTGAAGACCACCATTTCCAATCTGTTACCGACTCTTTTGTCGAAGCTGCGATATTCGCAAAGTTAAGTTGTAGTTTCATAAATATGCAATTATGTAATTTTCGTAAAACAAATTTACGATATTTTTTCTAACTGACAATAAATTTCACAGATTTTTGTGTCATTTTGTTCCGAAATACTCCAAAAGGCACTACGGAGAAAAAAAGTTTTGGCATAATAAAATTTTGGTTATTTACTTTTTTTTGTATCTTTGTATATTGAGTAAGTGGGGCAATATCGCATAACTTGCTATGTTTCAGAAAATAACAACTTTTTATGGAATCTTGGACAGCAACTACGTGGCTATGTGTCATAGCTCTCATGATTGCGGCGTATCTACTCGGCTCAATACCGAGTGCCGTATGGATTGGTAAGAAATATTATGGCATAGATATTCGTGAGCACGGCTCAAAGAATGCAGGAACAACAAATATGCTCCGTGTGCTTGGCAAGCGCGCAGCACTTCCTGTATTCATCATCGACTATTTCAAGGGCTTCGTTGCTGTAATCCTCACATCATTAATGCGTTACGACGATGCCGTAAGCGAGGCATGGCTCATCAACCTACGTATTATTGCCACAATATTTGTTGTCCTCGGACACATCTACCCTATTTTTGCTGGATTCAAAGGTGGTAAAGGTGTTGCGACACTCCTCGGTGCAGGCACAGGTATCTACGCACCTATCCTCATGCTCTGCTTCGGTGTATGGTGCTTCGTATTCGCAATATGGCACTATGTATCGTTGGCATCAATGGTTGCAGGCTGTTGCTACCCAACATTCGTACTAATTTTCTCGACAATGACTTACGACCCTGCAGCTCCATTCCAGAGCATTCCATTTATTATATTCTCGTGGGTTGTTGCGGTATTGCTTGTCGTAACACACCGAAAGAATATTGGTCGATTGAGAGAGGGTACCGAATCAAAGATATACCTATGGGGAGGTCCCGATGATGATACAAATAAGAACAATGCAAATAAGTAGAATACATAATAAATAGGCAAAGAATGAAGAGATTAATATTATTTGTTGTAGCTCTATTTGCTACATCTACACTATCGGCACAACAGTTCGAAGCGACATTTGAGGACGCAACACTGCGCCTTGATTACACATTTATGGGAAATGCCTCTGAGCAGTATATCGCTATCTCGGAGCTCTCATCAACCCCAAATTGGTGGGGACGTCGCATCAACCTCGATAACGTACCCCTTAAAGGAAATGGCGATATCACACTCCGTGATGCTCAAAGTGGCAAGGTGATATATATGACATCATTCTCGTCGCTCTTCCAGGAGTGGATAACCACAGAGGAGGCACTACGCGTAACACGCAGTTTCGAGTTTACACTACTTGTTCCTATGCCTAAGCAAAGCGTCGTGGCAACCCTTGTTCTTCGCGACAACACCGATAAGGAGAGTAGCCATACCTTCACCATTGATCCTCAGGATGTTCTTATCCGCGACAATAGCAAGATTAAGCCACAGCCATATACTTATATTCATAAGGGTGGCGACTCTAAGGAGTGTATCGACGTGGCAATCCTTGCAGAGGGCTACACTGCCGAGGAGATGGAGCTATTTATGGAGGATGCCAAGATTACAGCTGAGGAGATATTGTCATACGAGCCATTCAAGAGCCATAGTGACAAGTTTAACTTTATTGCTGTAGCATCACCTTCTGTTGATAGCAATGTTAGCGTACCTCAGCAGGAAGCATGGCGTTCAACTGCCGTAGGCTCAAACTTCATGACATTCTATATGGCGCGCTACCTCACATCAGGTAATGTATATGCTATGTATGACCTCGTCACAAACATTCCTTGCGAGCACTTCGTAATTCTCGCAAATACAGACACCTATGGTGGTGGCGGTATCTATAACTCATATACCCTAACCACTGCTCACCATCGTGACTTCCGCCCTGTTGTGGTTCACGAGTTTGGTCACTCGTTTGCAGGTCTTGGCGACGAGTATTTCTACGATAATGCCGACGATAACGACAATATGCACTCCTTGAAGCACGAGCCATGGGAGCCAAATATCACCACTATGGTTGACTTCAACTCAAAGTGGGCAGATATGATTGCTGAGGGTATCGAGATACCTACCGCCGTGACACCTGAACGAACTGCTAACTACGTTGTAGGTGCATACGAGGGTGGCGGATACCTCTCAAAGGGCATCTATCGACCAACAGACGTTTGCCGCATGCGTAACAACACCGCAGAACGCTTCTGCCCTGTCTGCGAGCGTGCTATTGAACGAGTTATTCTTCACCAGGCAAAGTAGCATAATTCTAACACATATAGGGGAGTGTCCAATAAAATAAATTTGGACACTCCCATTTTGTATGAAGCTGTATAACATAAGTTAGTTTTAGGCGCACGAAGTCTGAGAAAGCGGAGTTTACTAAGTGTAAATGAGCATTTCGAAGACGAGTGCAACGCCAAAATAACTATGTTAGACAGCTTCTTGGCGTTGTTATTGTATAACGATATTAGAACAAAAACCTTTATGATTATGACAATGACAACAATTACAACAACATTGCTCACACTTGTTGAGCTACCATACGCGTACGATGCTCTTGAGCCATATATCTCAGCTGAGACGCTACATTTCCATCATGATAAACATTACGCTACGTACGTTGCAAAACTTGGAGAACTTACTGAAGGGACACAATATGCGACGATGCCATTAGAGAAGATAGTACTAAGCAGTGATGGTGCGATATTTAATAATGCTGCACAGGCATGGAACCATGTTTTCTACTTTGATAGTCTTGCTCCAAGAGCCAAGCACCACCCTACAGGGGAGCTGCGTAAAGCTATCGACAAAGATTTTGGCTCACTTGAGAAACTTAAAGAACGGATGACGGCTATGTCATTATCACTCTTTGGGTCTGGCTGGGTGTGGCTTGCTTCAGACCACGATGGGCAACTATATATTATCCCTAAGGCTAATGCAGGCACTCCTCTTACTGATGGTCTTATACCGCTTTTGTGTATTGACGTCTGGGAACACGCCTATTATATTGACTACCGCAATTCAAGAAAGGATGCAGTGGAGAATATCTGGAAGGTCGTTAATTGGGCAAAGGTCGAGGAGCGATACGACGAGATAAAGTGAAAAGGGAAAGGTGAAAGGTGTAAAGTGAAAGGTGAAAAGTGAAAAGTGAAAAGTGAAAGGTGAAAAGTTAGGAAGGTATTTATTTACATTCAACGAAAAGAAACTCACCTAACACTAAATTTTTGATTTTAGAGGTGCAGATTTGTTTTATCACAAGTAATTCAATTTGCGATTAGAAGGTAGTAGATGCAACGCTCAGCAAAAGAAGCCACCGATGGGTAGTACTTGGCGTACGTCCCATTGGTGGCGTTTTTGTTAGCGGTAGCAGATGCTGCGTTATCATCGCAAATCAATTTCTTGATAGAAGGGGTTAGATGTGATCTCGATAAAGAAAATTGCCCTGGAAGGGATATACTCGACGTATTTCCCTTTCAGGGCATTGATTGAGAGGTCACAGATGACCCTTTATCTCAAGAAATTATTTGATGACTACAAGTGGCTGATCCGCCTGAACAGTATCACCCTCAGCTACCAACAAACCGAGAACCTCACCTGCATAGTCAGATGATATAGAGTTCTCCATCTTCATAGCCTCAAGGATCATAACCTCCTGACCTACGGTAACCTTATCGCCAGCCTTAACCTTAAGCTCGATAACACGACCTGGAAGTGGAGCGTTTACAGTGTTGCCATCAGCAGCAGTAACCTTCTTCTCTGCAACCTCTGCGCCATCATCCTCCATAGAGTCAGCAACCTCGATAAGAATAGCATCAGCAGCTACAGTATCACCCTCAGCCACCAATATCTGCTTAACGAAGCCAGCGTAATCAGTAGTGATAGAGTTCTCCATCTTCATAGCCTCAAGGATCATAACCTCCTGACCTGCAGCAACCTTATCGCCTACCTTAACCTTAAGTTCGATAACACGACCTGGAAGTGGTGCTACTATAGTATCGCCAGTGATAGGCTGAAGTTCTACAGCCTCCTCCTTCTTTAGTGATGGGTCTGCAGCAACCTTCTCTGCATATGCAGCCTCCTTGATACCTGTGAGGTATGCCTTAGCCACAAGTGGGAACAACTCGAGCAAGAGTTCCTCCTTCTCGTTCTCGGCAAGAAGAACACCACCCGCCTTCTCCAATACTGGGTTAGGCTGCTTCTGATACTTAGATGTATCGTATGGACGCTCCTCTCTGAAGCCACAAATCTTCTCGCGGAAGTCCTCGTCAATCTTCACAGGGGTGCGACCGTAGTCACCCTTAACAAGACCTACGAACTGAGCCGACTTATTGGTGTACATTGCACGACCAGCCTTCTCGTCCATAGCGCAGTTTACCGCCTGCGCACCCACGATCTGCGATGTAGGTGTTACGAGAGGTGGAAGACCCGCAGCAAGACGTACTGGTGGGATAAGCTCCATTGCGCGTGGAAGAATATCCTCAGCACCAAGCTGCTTAAGCTGTGCAACCATATTTGAATACATACCGCCAGGGATCTCAGCATCCTGAACGAGCTTGTTAGGTGCTGGGAAGCCGA
>JAGBUS010000071.1 GCA_017630735.1 Alistipes sp.
ACACCACGGTAGTCGCCACGCTGACCATAGAGGTAGCTGCATAATGACGACTTACCCGTGCCCGATGCTGCTTCGATAAGGTAGCTTTTGCCTCGCTCTAAAACAACATCGTTGAGCCATATATCTGAAGATATGTCGCTGCGATTGGCGAATATCTCCGGCACAACATTATTGAGTCTTATCTCTTTCACTTTGCTCTTATATTATTAGAATAACTCACGAGTCAACTCGCTCATTGCAATAGGAACAACCTGCTTAACGATCTGCTCGAGTGAGTTAGTATTCTTGTCGTCAAATGCTATTACCATCTTCACGGTTGTTGGGTTCTCTATAGAGATATATGCATAGCTGAACGACTCCACGAACTTGTTTACATTATTTGCCGATGAGCCCATCTCCTCAAGTGCTGAGCGATAGATGGGGGCAATATTGCGGTTTGCGATGATGTTGTCGATGTCAACCACAAAATAGCCGTAGCCCTTTGCAAGCTCCTTTGCCCAAGGCTTGCTCGATGCAGAGTTAGCCATAGGCTTGAATGGGTTGTTGACTGTCGCAAAGAGGGTATTATCCTGCTGGCCAAGTGAGAAGATGAAGTTGTCGTAGGTGTAGCCATAGCGGTTATCATCGTACTTTGTCAAGATACCCTCGCCAAACTGTGCGATGTTCGAGATGATGTAGTCGTCGTTAACATCAACGGCCAATAGTGCATCTACGCTCTCGGGGTTATCATAATAGTCGAACTCAACATCGTTAAGCGCCAATGTCATATCGCCATTGATAGACTTAAGCGCGTCGCAAAGTATGCCGAAGTAGATGTTGAACTCATTGCGGTCAAGACCCAACATATCAGCATATTCCGAATTGATGTTATCTGAAAGGATGGCAGAGATATTCTTGCCATTTACACCGAGATTCATTACTGCCAACACATCGTTATCAACATACTGTAGGTGTTTGTTCGATACCTTCTTACACATATCAATATCACCATTGTAACCTGTTACAGATAACTCTGCAACAATCTTACCGGCCAAGAATGTTGTACCTTGTACGATACGCGCGTCATCGCTATATTGACCCTTGTACTGCTTGAAATACTCAAGCATCTGCTCGTTGCTCTCGATGTCCTCCATAATCCAATCGTACTCCCACTCATCGGCATAATACTCAAGGTACTCATAGTCGCTGTCGATTTCGCGCTGTAACTCATCGATAGCCATATCCATGCACTTTGGGATGTCGACATCGAATGCAACATCATATTTTGCGTATGCTGAGAGGTCTGCCTCAGGGCGATTAAGTGCCTTGTTTGCAAAGCTGCTGGGATCGTATCTAAAAGCCTCAGAGTCGTTTGCAACCATAACAAAACGCTTATTGTTGTATGCAAATGCAAACTCCTCAATCATAAACTCACGAGTGTCTCCATTGCGATATACCTCAATATCCTCGCCTGTAACATCCGCGAAGAACTCCATAAACTTGTCAACCTTTGCTGCACTTGACACCGATGCAAAAACAGCAATCTCCATATCCTCATCAGTGGTGTTAAGGTATCCATATACGGGAACGCTGGTATCCAAACCCGAAGCGCTGAGATTCTTGAGCAGAGTCTTTGCATACTCTGTCCAATCGTTGTTGTAGCTGTTAGAGGTGAGCAGGGTAGCCATAAGGCTGCGGTTGCCGTCAGTGATTACCTCGTTGATGGCGCTCTTTGTGCCAAGCTGCTCCAAATCAACATAAAATACGAATGTCTCGGTGGGCTTAACCTTTGCCTCGCCCTTTTCATTGTCTGAACAAGCTGCGAATAGTCCGCACGCAAGCACAACCGCCATGGTTGCAATTGCTAAAAAAGTTCTCTTTTTCATGGTTGTATTATTTAATTTCATTTATGTCGCTCATGTGTTGATATGCTATAACCGCATAATCAAGACAAAGATACAAATATTTTTCTAACAATGAGGTTTTAATCTCGAAAATCTATCCTCGATAGGCAACTATACTTATTGATTCTTTCAAAAAAATAGTGTAAATTTGCACGATTTATTAATACATATCATCGGCAGACGGATAATACAAACTTTATATATGGAAAACTTTAAGCCCACGAAGTACAAGATGACCTGCGTAGCAACGGGTCGTGAGTTCGATGACACTGGTTGGATTTTGGATGACCACGAGTGCAAAGTGCCATCTTTGGTTCGCGCCAACTACGAATCGAAGAAGCTCAATGTTAAGCCCGAGAGCTACGGCTTCTATAAGTTCTGCGACTGGCTTCCCATAAAGCGCGTTTTGCAGGGCTCATCAGCACCCGTTACATTCAAGAGCGAGGCCCTTGCCAAGCACCTTGGTCTTGAGAACTTGTGGATTACGCTCAGCGGTTATAGCCCCAAGCATGGCGTACGCATGTCGACCTGCTCATTCAAGGAGACTGAGGCCTATAGTGTGTGTGGTCGCATCAACGAGGATGAGGAGCGCGTTTTGGTTGTCGCATCGGCTGGCAACACTGCGCGTGCCTTTGCTAAGGTTTGCTCCGAGAATAACATTAAGTTGTTGCTCGCCGTGCCTCACGACAACCTCGATGCGTTGTGGTTCACCGAGCCTTTGAATGACTGCGTGAAGCTTATCGCTTGCGAGAAGGGTGGCGACTACTACGATGCCATCAACCTCTCACTCTATGCCTTAAAGTCGTCAAAGTTCTACTCTGAGGGTGGTGCAAAGAACATCGCACGCCGCGATGGCATGGGTACAACCGTACTCTCTGCCGTAACGACTATCGGTCGCATTCCTGATTACTACTTCCAGGCTGTTGGTAGCGGTACAGGCGCCATCGCCGCATGGGAGGCAAACATGCGCCTTATTGAGGACGGTAGCTATGGCAATAACCTTATGAAGCTTATCGTATCGCAGAATGCACCCTTTGTGCCTATGTACGATGCATGGATTCATGAGTCACGCGAGATGTTACCATACGACATGAAGAAGGCACGTCGCGATGCTGCGCTTATTGATGCTAAGGTGCTCTCAAATCGTAAGCCACCTTATGCTATCGCTGGCGGTCTCTACGATGCATTGAAGGCTACCAATGGCAATATCATGGTTGCGACAAATGCACAGTCGAAGCGTGCATGTAAGCTCTTCAAGGAGCTTGAGGGCATCGACATCAACCCCGCAGCAGGTGTTGCTACAGCATCGCTCATCAAGATGGTCGAGGCTGGCGAGATTGCTAAGGATGCTTGTATCATGCTTAACATCACTGGTGCAGGCGAGGAGGCAGCAAAGAAGGGCCGCGAGTTGTGGCACCTCAAGCCAACCAAGGTATTCCCTCTCACTGCGACTATCGACGAGGTGGTAACGTATGTTGAGTCAATCTTCTAAACTATTGAAAATATGCTATATCCAATAAAATTTAAGCCCCGTATCAAGGAGCGCATCTGGGGTGGTCAGGCAATACTCAAGAAGAAGGGTAGTGCCGCATCGCGCCTCGCCAAGGATAAACTCTATGGCGAGAGTTGGGACCTTTCATCAGTGAAAGGCGACGTGTCTGTAGTCGCAAACGGAATGCTCAAGGGTAACAACCTCAATGAGATTATTGAGGTCTATATGGGCGAGCTTATCGGCGAGGAGAACTTCGAGCGCTA
>JAGBUS010000072.1 GCA_017630735.1 Alistipes sp.
GGAATGTTGTGCGTGGTGTGATGTTCCACTTGATGTGTGAGCGAGGAGTGATGATAAAGCGATGATTGTTGTCGTGGTTGTGGATATAGTAGTCACCACCCACATAGGAGTAATCACCACGAAGACCTACGACGAGCGAGAACTTATCCTCGATGTTATAGGTATACTCCGCAAAGATACCAGGCTCAGCAATCATAGATTTGCCAACCTCGCTCCACATTGGCGATATAGCTCCCGTCTCTGAGACGCTCTGCTGAAGATAGTTGTTATCCATCAAGCGCACATAAGCCGACACACCAGCGTTAAGTGATGAACGCTGTGTGAAGTAGTGTGCGTATGTAGCATTAAAGCGGAAGGCATCCTCCATAACATCCACATTGTTGACACCGAAGTATGAGTCAGTGAGGTAGTTATCATAGTCGAGAATCATCGCCACGTTGTTCTGCACAGCATCTGCAGGGTCGCCAGTGAAAGTACGCTCGTAACCCACAGGAATACCGAGCTTAACGTATGCGTTGATATTGCGGTTGTGAATCTGCGAGCCGTATGGTGTAGCGAGTGGATTCTCCATCATCTCCTCGTAGAGATCCTTCTTATACTCCATCTGACCACCGAGGCGATTCTCGTTGACTACCTTCCAGCCCCAGCGCAACTGCACACCACCACTATTTTGCCACAACCACTTGTTAGCCACGTTAATCTGATTAGACTTTGGCATATCCGCAAAGCCATCTTTATTCATATCGTGGTGCGACGTATCGAGCGAGCCGTGCGCCATGATGACTGTAGAGAGACTCTTATCCTTAGTAAGTGGAATAGCCGACGAGACGTTAATCTCAGGGCGAAGTTCCGAGTCAAAGTATAGGTTAAGGAAGAAACGCTCATCGTCGGTAGGCTTGCGGTGCTCAAGGTTAATCTGACCTGTAATAGCCTCATGACCCGCAGTTACAGAGGCAACACCCTTCGATACCTGAATAGAGTTAAGCCACATACCTGGAGTGTAGCTCAAACCGTATGTAGCACCTGCGCCCTGCATAATAGGACGGTTCTCATCCAAAATCTGAGTGTAGGTACCTGCCAAACCAAGCATCTTAATCTGTCGAGCACCCGAAATAGCATCGCTATAACCTACGGTAACAGATGCTGAGTTCTCGAAAGACTCTGCAAGCGAGCAACATGCCATCTTACACAATCCTGCAAACGATATCTGCTCCTGGCGAGAGATACCACTACTCTTTGAGTAGTTACCACGCTGCTGACCCTCAACAACAACCTCATCGATATCTACAGCCGAAGGTGTTAGCGCAATATCGAGTGTTGCGACATCCTTAGCCACCTCCATCTCAACAATATCGTAACCAAGATAGTCAACAACAATTGTATCGAAGCCCGACACACGCTTAATAGAGTAGCTACCATTTGCAGTTGTTGTTGCGCCTGCTGTAGTATTTTTCCAGTAGAGCGTAGCACCAGCAAGAGGCTGTCCATTATTAACATCGGTAACAATGCCCGACAACGTACGCTGTGCCATAGCTACAAATGGAAGGCACAGTAACGTAACTAATAAAAATATTGATTTTTTCATTTTCGTTTATTGGCTTAGGTTATAAATATATATACTCTCCCCTTGAGATATTCTGTAAATTTGGGGGATAATACTATTTAATTAGAACTAAATCTATTGGTTTAGATATAGTTATGCCAAACGAGGTGGGGCGCGTAGTCCCACCGAAGATAGGTATACGACATCGGGCAACATCTCCTGTATGTTGCCTTGATGCACAAAAAGCTTATAGCTATGTAGTGATTGCTCACCGGTGATATTATCAACAATCGCAGGTGCCATAATAAGGGCTATGGCATGCGATGCACGTGAGCCATTTCGTAACGACGAATCTATGTAATCGGTGTGATTATCACCAAGAATCGGGTGATGATGATCGCAGCAATCCGCACTTAAAGTAACCTCAGAGCCACAACTGCATCCCTCGGCATGACACTCCACATGATGGTGATGGTGAGGATGGTGATGATCGCAGAAGATGAGCGATAGAGATGAGAGCATTGATGCGACAACATAAATTGTCACCATCAAAAATGAGTATAATACTCTACGTCTCGCCATAATCTATCTCCTTTTACTCAATAAGACCGCACTTCTCCAACTTCTCAACCCAACGTGCTGCATCGCGCTGCGCCACCTCGTCGTCAATACCGTAGTACTCCTCCAAGAGATTTGCAATGCTTATCACGTCAAACTCCTTACCCTCAATAGCATTCCACAAATATAATGCGCTCTCGTTGAGAGATATTATCTTTGTTAAGTCCTTACCATGACGACCCTGCATGATAACCACATGCTCACCAGCCATCTCACGAACTTTGTACTGCTCCTTAATTTTCATAATATTAATCAACACATTACGGTGCAAAGATAAGAAAAAAATTGACTGACAAGTCTAAAATTCCATAAAAATATCAGATTTATCACCCCATTCCACAGAAACAACAGAAACCAAATATTAACTCGATTGTTGGAAGTTCGATAAAAATTAGTACCTTTATGGTATGATTGAGCAAAAAAAACATACACCCCTATCTTGCGCCGAGGAGATACTCCATAAATGGTGGGGTTATGAGAGTTTCCGACCTGTACAGAGCGATATTATCGCCTCCGTACTTTCGGGACAAGATACCCTTGCTCTTATGCCAACTGGAGGTGGTAAGTCGCTCACCTATCAGGTGCCAGCACTTATGATGGATGGTCTCACCATTGTCATAACACCTCTGATTGCCCTTATGAAAGATCAGGTCGATCAACTTAATAGGCGTGGTATATCGGCTGTTGCTGTACACTCTGGTCTTGACTCACGACGTATAGAGATAGCCTTGGACAATTGCACGTATGGAGATGTTAAGCTACTATATATCGCACCTGAACGCCTCGCGACAGATGCTTTTCGAGTGCGCCTACGAAGGATGAACATCAGCCTTATAGCTGTTGATGAAGCTCACTGTATTTCGCAATGGGGCTACGACTTCCGTCCCTCATATCTACGCATTGCCGAGCTACGCCAATATGCACCAAATGCTACATTCCTTGCCCTAACAGCCTCAGCAACAGAGGTTGTAGCCAAGGATATCATGTATCACTTGGGCTTTAAGCAACAACATATACTACGTTCAAGCTTTGCCCGTCCCAACCTATCGTATGTCGTAAGAGAGGTGGATGATAAGCTATTTCATCTGATGCGTATCATAAACAATGTCGAGGGTTCGGGCATTGTTTATATGCGTACTCGCGAGGGCTGCGAACAGCTTACCGAGCAGTTGAAAGCCGAGGGTATAAGTGTGAATTTCTACCATGCAGGACTCCCCGCTATGGAGCGAAGCATTCGCCAAGACGAGTGGCAACAGGGCAAGGTACGTATCATCGTGGCAACCAATGCCTTTGGTATGGGTATTGATAAGGCAGATGTACGCTTTGTCGTTCACTATAACCTTTGCGACTCGCTGGAGGCATACTATCAAGAGGCAGGACGTGCAGGACGTGATGGCAAGCGTAGCTATGCTGTGCTTCTGCTAAGCCCCGATGACAAGGAGCGCGTGGAGCGTCTATTCAAGTCGGAGTTTCCTCCTATATCATCCATCAAACGTATATACGAACTTATATGCAACTATCTCCAAGTTGCGATAGAAGATGGCGAAGGAGCCTCATTCGTGTTCAACATCTACGACTTCTGCCATAGGATGAGCCTCTCAACAAACAGCGTCATTAATGCACTTAAGCTCCTTGAGCAAAACAACATTATGACCCTGATTGACGAGCAGGATAATCCAGCGAAGTTGATGTTCTGCTGTAGCCGCGACTCACTATATAAGGTTAACGCAGGAGGTAACGATATGGATAGGATGCTACACGCCATTCTACGCCTCTACAATGGTGTATTCACCCATTTCCGTTCCATTGACGAGCTAAATATCGCCTCTGTTGCAGAGCTATCGCCTAAGCGAGTACACGAGCTACTCAAGATGCTGTGGCGTATGCATATAATACGCTATATTCCAGCGTCACACTCTCCGATGATATATTTCAACTCTGAGCGTCTTGCCACTGCCGATGTGTTCATTGCACCTGAGACCTATCACCACCGCTACAACCTTGCGGTGGAGAGGTTTAATAATATGATACAATATGTAAACTCTACGGATCGATGTCGTAGTAGTATTATAGAGGAGTATTTCGGACAACAGGAGAGTAAACCTTGTGGCACATGTGATATATGTTTGAAAAAACGTCATACTGCTCCACAAGATAACAGTAGCATCGACACACAAATACTTAACGCACTATCAAACAACAGTTTAAGCGTAAAAGATATAGTTTCACTTCTTAATTTTGAGGATAATAATATCATTGAGCGAATAGATTATTTGATACGAGTAGGAAAAATTTCGATTTCCGAGAGTGGAAAAGTGGAAATTAATAAGTAACTTTGTGCTTTGACTCACACTTAAACATAGATTTTGTAGAGATCATATAGTAACAATGGCATTTCAAAGTACGATAGATAACGATACGGTAGCATCACTTCCTGCAGCACGTTTTGCAGGACGAATTGTCATTGTTGACAAAAACGAGCAGATTGAAGAGGCGTGTAATGACCTAAAGCGATATGATGTCATCGGCTTCGACACGGAGACACGACCTTCGTTCCGCGCAGGTGTATCATACAAGGTTGGGCTTCTTCAGCTGTCAACACCCGATACGTGTTATCTATTCCGTCTCTCTCATATTCGTCTTGATAACCGCATATTGAAGATTCTCGGCTCACGACAAATACTTAAGATAGGTGCAGATGTTACTGGAGATATACGCGCACTACACGCGCTACGCAACTTCCATGCTGATGGCTTTGTGGACCTCCAAGTAGAGGCATCACGCTGGGGCATTGAGGAGAAGAGCCTACGTAAGTTATCTGCCATAGTGTTAAATATGCGAGTGTCTAAGGCTCAACGCCTTAGTAACTGGGAGGCAGAGATACTCACACAGCAACAGCAGGAGTATGCCGCAACAGATGCGTGGGTGTGCATTGAGATTATGAAGGAGCTACAACGTGTAGAGCCTAAGAGTGAGAAGCTCTCTATTATTTCTGTAATGCCAACAATGCAAGCACCAGCTACGGAGCATCATCCTAAGCACCATCGTCGTCATCGCAATAAGAGAAGAGAGCACCATTCAGAACCACAGAAACAATAAAAGAACCAGAGTATAATTATGGTAGAAGTTTTTAATACAATCCACCTACGTCGTGGCAAGGAGGAGTCACTACAGCGTTGCCATCCTTGGGTATTTTCAGGAGCCATAGAGCGCATAACTGAGGGCGTGAAGCCTCTTGCCGAGGGCGATATCGTTGATGTCGTAACTAAACAGGGCGAGTTTATTGCACGTGGACACTGGCAGATAGGCTCTATTGCTGTGCGTGTTCTTACTTTCGAGAAGGAGGATATTGACCAAGCATGGTGGAACCGCCGCATCGCCGAGGCATTAAACATTCGCAAAACATTGGGTCTCAGCGACAATAAGGAGACTACATGCTACCGCCTTGTACATGGTGAGGGCGACCTACTACCTGGTCTTGTGATTGACGTGTATGAGCGTACAGCTGTCGTTCAGTGTCACTCCGTGGGTATGTATCACTCTCGTCAAGCTATTGCTGAGGCACTACGTCAGGCATACGGAGATAAGCTGGAGGCTATATACGACAAGAGCTCTCAGACGCTACCTTTCAAGGCTGACTTGGGAGCTATCGATGGCTACCTTTGGGGACATTGCTCATCCAGCGACACTGTTGTCTTGGAAAATGGGCTTAAGTTCAAGGTTAACTGGGAGGAGGGACAGAAGACAGGTTTCTTCATCGACCAACGTGTTAACCGCGACTTGGTACGCCAATACTCAAAGGGACGTAAGGTATTAAATACATTTTGCTATACAGGAGGTTTCTCTGTTGCAGCCATGGCAGGCGGTGCTACAGAGGTGGTATCTATCGACCTCTCAGAACGTGCGGTGAAGCTCGCTGAGGAGAATGTAGAGCTCAACTTTGGAGCAGACGCACCACATAAGGCTATTGCTTGCAATGCTGTAGAGTACCTTAAGGATATTGATTCGGACTACGACCTTATTATACTTGACCCACCAGCCTTTGCAAAGCATCATAAGGTGTTGGGCAACGCACTTCAAGGTTATAAGAAGATTAACGCTCGTGCATTGGAGAAGATTCGCCCAGGAGGCATTCTCTTTACCTTCTCTTGCTCTCAGGCTGTTAGTCGCGACTTGTTCCGCACAACAATCTTCACCGCTGCAGCCATTGCACGCCGCAAAGTGCGTATCATAGGACAGCTAACACAACCTGCCGACCACCCTATCAACATCTACCACCCTGAGGGCGAGTATTTGAAAGGCTTGGTCGTATATGTAGAATAACCTATAAAAAGTAATAAAAGATGAAAAAGAGTATTATTCTCGCCACAACCATAGCACTTTTATCGTGCAGTGGAGAGACAAAGAGCGAGATTATCATCGACGAGCAGAATCATCAAAATGCAGCCTACGACCTTAGCTATGAGCTTGCCTCAGCAGTTAAGGAGGCTACAACTTATGAGGAGTTTCGCTCAGCAGCCGACAATCTCAAGGCATATCAGGAGGCATTCCGCACACAGATAGGCGGCGAGTCATACCTCATATTTATTGAGGAGTGTAACACAATACTTAACGAATAACCGAGTCACCACTATGAAGAACAATAGAAAGCAAAAGGCTATTCTTGCCACAATCTATACGCTATTTGTAGTTGGATTGCTTCTTGGTACACGTTGCGAGTCACGCATACATCTCACAACTCCAGAGAAGGATGCTCAGCATCTTGCTGAGTTAGCCGAAACAATACATACTGAGGCTGATTTGCGCGAAGTTGAGCGTCTTGCAGCGCAATATGAGATTGCATACCGCGAGAGCTATAACGGTGCAAAGGCACTATATTTCAAGTCTTTGTATGAGCCTATTTTGGATGAAGCTGGTGAACGTCGCGCTGCCTTCCGTGCCGAGGAGGATTATCTCAACGCACAGGAGACAATGCTAAATAATAGGATTTCAGACCTTGACATGGCGTGGAACATGTCTCTTGGTAGCGAGGCTGAGGAGTTAGCAAAACTTGCTGAGAATGATGCTACCATAGCAGCTATGCGTACTGAGTTAGATGCTCTCATTGCAGCTAAGGAGCAGTATGCTGAGGAGATTATCGAGGCTGGCTACCCACAGCACATGCTCGATAAGATTGGCACCATGGAGGCTGAGATTATTGCTAAGAGCAAAGAGGTTGCCGAGGTGGAGCATAAGAGTTCGATTATCATCCTTGCAAATAAGTTGCAGCAGAATCGCGACTTGATGATATTTGAGCAGCCTGTAGAGGCTCCTGAGATGGAGTTCTAACTTATAATGAAGCCGTCTAACAAAGCTGCTTTATCGTTCTTTGTTTATATAACAGCGCATCTACTGCCGCTAACAAATATGCTCGCTCTCAAAATGCTCATTTACGTCAAGTAAACTCCGCTTTTTCGAGCTTCGCAAGCCTAAAATCAGCTCTTGTTATACAACTTCATACAAATTGGGCGTGTCCGAATAAAATTTGGACACGCCCTAATCATATCTTTTAGTCTCTGTAGTTATATAACTGATCACGGAGTCTTGGAACAAATCCTGCACGACGAATAGTCTCCTGCATTGCCTCCTTATCGAAGCGTGTGGTAGCTCCTGCCGAGGAGACAACATTCTCCTCAATCATTATAGAGCCCATATCATTTGCTCCACTCTTGAGAGCTATCTCGGCAACATCCTTACCTACTGTAAGCCATGAAGCCTGGATATTGTCGATATTATTAAGGACAATACGGCTCATCGCCACAATACGCAAGTACTCGTTTGGCGAGAAGCGTGGTGCTACACCCTCCTTCTCAAGCTGCGTGCCTGTAGGGCAGAAAACCCATGGGATAAATGCGGTAAATCCACGTGACCCCTCAGGTTTGTGAGACTGCAAGTCGCGAATTGCTATAAGATGGTCAACACGCTCGTGGGCTGTCTCAATATGACCATACATCATCGTTGCGGTTGACGGTATGCCAAGTATATGTGCCTCGTGCATCACCTTCACCCAATCGTGCGCCGAAGGCTTTGCTGGCGAGATAATCTTACGTACACGCTCAGACAATATCTCAGCACCTGCACCAGGCAACGTATCAAGACCTGCAGCACGCAGACGCTCCAGAGTCTCACGTGTTGAGATACCACTTATGGCAGCTATATGTGCCACCTCAGGAGCACCAAGAGCATTTAGGCGCAACGATGGATACTCCTTTTTAAGTTGCGAGAATAGCTTTTCGTAGAAGTCGATACCAAGACGTGGATGTAATCCACCCTGCAAGAGTAGCTGATCAGCACCCAAAAGAAGAGCCTCGTCAATCTTCTTACGATACTCTGCCATAGTGGTGATATATGCCTTATCCTCTTGGTGAGGCTTGCAGTGGAAATTACAAAATTTACACCCTGATTTGCACACGTTTGTGACATTCACATTGCGATCAATCTGCCACGTAACAACCTCTGGGTCGCGCACAACACTACGACGAATAGTATCTGCCACTCCACAGAGCAACTGTAGCGGTGCCTCGTCATATAGTTTATACGCCTCCTCGCGAGTCAAAGGCTCACGTTCAAGTGCTTTATCCAATATCTCGTCTATAGTCATAATCGAAATTTTTGTTATATATCCGCGCTCTGCGCGCCATACTTTTCACTTCTCACTTTTAAAGCAGTAGCTGAAAGTCGAGTGTACGACGATTCATATCCACACGCTTAACCTTAACGCGCACAGGGCTTCCGAGTGTCAGCGTTATGCCAGAATTACGTCCTACGACCTCATATCGCGCCTCATCGAAACGATAGTAGTCATCCTCGTCGATATCTCTCAAAAATGCCATACCCTCGACGTGTGTCTCATCCAACTCCACATATATACCCCACTCGGTCATTCCCGACACTGTACCCGAAAACTCCTCACCGATATGATCCTTCATAAACTCCGCCATCTTATACTTGATGCTTGCACGCTCAGCCTCCGATGCCAAAATCTCGCGCTCGGTAGAGTGTACACATTGCTGCTCAAGGAGTGTCTTATCTCCACGCTTTTCACCTGCAAGGTATGAAGCCAACAGACGGTGTACCATCATATCTGGGTAACGACGTATAGGCGAGGTAAAGTGTGTGTAATATGGAAATGCCAAACCATAGTGACCGATATTATCGGTGGTATATACCGCCTTTGCCATACTACGCACAGCCAACGATGTTATAGCATTTGACTCTGCGCTACCTGCGATATTATTAAGAAGCTTATTCATCTCCTTAGCCACCGCACGACCCTTCGATGCCTTGAAATAGTGACCGAAACGTAGTGCAAACTCTCTGAAGCGTGACAACTTCTCCTCTGAAGGCTCGTCATGAACACGGAAGACCATAGGACGAGGTACACGACGACCATTTGACACTCTATAGGCACAGTACTCCGCTACACGGCGATTGGCAAGAAGCATAAACTCCTCGATAAGCTGATTTGCCTCTTTCTGCACCTTAGTATATACCCCTGTAGGGCGTCCCTGCTCATCAAGAATAAAGCGCACCTCATCGCGAGCAAATGCTATAGCACCACTCTTGAAACGCGCAGCACGCAGTTGCTGAGCAAGAGTATGAAGGATTATTATCTCGCTATTGTAATCTCCGAGACCTGTCTCTATAACCTCCTGAGCCTCCTCGTATGCAAATCTACGATCCGAGTGAATAACCGTACGACCAAACCACTCATCCAAAATCTCAGCATTCTCATTTATGGTAAACACAGCCGAGAAGCATAGCTTATCCTCATGAGGGCGCAACGAGCAGAGGTCGTTGCACAACCTCTCTGGAAGCATCGGCACAGTGCGATCGACGAGATAGACAGACGTAGCACGCTCTAAAGCCTCATTATCCACCACCGAGCCAGGTGTAACATAGTGTGTTACATCCGCGATATGCACACCTACTTCCCATACGCCCTGCTGAATCTCTACAATCGAGAGAGCGTCATCGAAATCCTTTGCATCAGCAGGATCAATCGTAAAGGTTACCCTATCACGCATATCCCTGCGGCGTGCAATCTCCTCCTTAGTTATTCCTGCAGGTATGCGCTCCGCAGCTCTTAGCACATCCTCCTCGAAGCGATACGGAAGGTCGAACTCTGCTAAGATGGCGTGCATCTCAGCATCGTTCTCTCCTGCCTTACCGAGAATCTCCACAAGCTCACCTATTGGCAGTCTATCGCCCTCGGTCCAATCAGTGACACGAACAAGCACCTTATCGCCATCCTCAACCTTAGGATAACGCTTACGCTCAAGATAGATATCTGTAGCCAAGCGACGGCTATCGGGTGTAACAAATATAGAATTTGTAGTTAGCTGTGCCGTACCTACGTATGGCTTAGTGCTACGTGCAGTAATCGCAACAATAGTACCCTCCAACTCGCCATCTCTCGAACGACGCGCCACAACCAACTCCACACTATCGCCATCCAACGCGCCACCACCATTACGGCGCGATACATATACGTCACTCTCCAGCTCATCCACGGCAACATACAACGCCGAAGGAGTTATTGAAGTTACAACACCTGCAAAACGTGGCAAAGCAGAGCGCGATAGTCGATATTTGCTACGTGCCACCTCCTCAACAAAGCCATCCTCAATAAGCTGACGCACAATAGCAAATGTCATAGTACGACCATCTCTATCGGCACCACCAGAGGCAGCTGCAAGATGCTTGAGTGAAAACTTATTATCGGGAAATTCCCTAAACATATCTACGATAAACGAAGCACGTTCATCGCGGTTGTTTCCCCTTTTATTCTTCTTCTTTCCCATTTCTTCTACTTATTCAAGATGTGCAATGCCATACGCCACATCATTCTCTCGCCATACTCCATAGCTCGCTCATCGGGGAGGAATGTCGCGGTGTGAGACCCTCCAGATGCAGCACCGACACCCAAACGATAGAACAGCGCAGGATATCTCTCTGTGTAGTATCCAAAATCCTCAGCCATAGGAATACGGCTCATCTCTTTAACCATAATACCCTCATCCTGTGCCAATATCATAGCCTCGTAGGCAAGCATAATATCATTTGTCACCGAAGGATAGCCTCGGCTGATATCAACTTTTACCTTTACGCCATACTTCTCCTCCACCGCACGAGCATTAGCATCCAGAAGCGAATAGATACGCTCTCTTTCCTCACGAGCAAAGGTACGCATCGTTCCCTCGGCATACGTATCACTTGGGATGACATTTGTTGCACCGTCAGCTACGATCTTACCTACAGAGACCACCGAATCGGGAGTATTGAGCGACGTTGTACGCACCACCATATCTGCCATAGCTGTAACAGTATCGTTGATATCCGCACGACGAGCAGCATGACCACCTCGACCCGAAATATAGAATCGTAGCTCATCGTTCGATGCCATAAATACTCCAGGGCAAATACCTACCTCACCTATCTCAAGACGAGCATCTACATGCTGACCTATAACCGCCGCAACATCATAGCCCTCAAAAGGATTCTCCTTAAGCACCAATGATGCACCTCCAGGATTTAGCTCCTCACCCGGCTGGAAGATACCAAAGAGCGTACCCTCGAAGTTGCGCTCACGATTTAGGCGACAGAGCACTCCATATAACATCGCCGCGTGCATATCATGACCACAGGCGTGCATGACACCGCGATTGCAAGAGCGATATTCAACATCGTTCTGCTCCTCGATAGGCAGAGCATCTATGTCGGCACGTAGTACTACGGCACGTTTCAAGTTTCCTCGCTCTCCCTCAATCTTGGCAATAACTCCCGTGCCAGCAATCTCACGACACTCTATGCCCTCTGTCTCCAAGGCTCTGAGAATAAACTCCTGCGTCTTATGCTCCTCAAACGAAAGCTCTGGGTTGCGATGTATATGTCTACGAAATTCTAAACTGTTCATCTTCGATTACTTGCGAGGTTTATAGTGACGTGCCATCTGAGCGATGCTTCGTGTGTATTCAGCTGTAGTACCACAACAGCCACCCACGATACTTAAAATACCTCTCTCGGCAGCTGCGCGAAAGGTCTCAGTGTGCTTCTTAACCGTCTCTGGATACTTTCCCTTAGCATCAGGAATACCTGCCGAAGGCGCAATATATGTAGGGAGGGCTGTATAGCGCGTTAAAAGCTCAAGGTTATCAACCACATTCTTAACACCATACGAGCAGTTGAAACCAATAGCCAATGGCTCAAACTTCGCAACATCCTCAACAAACTTCTCAACAGAGCGACCCGATGACAACAAACCGCCAATCTTCGACAACGTTGCCGAGAAGATAATTGGCTTATCTGGAGCTACCTCATGACACACCTCGGCAGCTATCTCAGCATTACGCACATCTGTTATACTCTCTATAAGGAATATATCAACACCCTCCTTATCAAGAGCTACGATAAGTCGTCGATACGACTCACGTAGTTCATCCTCCGTTAAATCTACGGCAAGCGAGATATTTCGTGTCGATGGACCGATAGAGCCCATCACGAAAATCTCCTTCTCGCACTCCTGACATGCCTCACGTATAGCCGACATAGTTGCTGCCACAACCTCCTCAGTGGTAATATCTACACCACAAGATTTCAACGATAAAGGATCGCTAAGGAACGTATTTGTAGTAAGAAGCGTCGCTCCCGCATTAATAGATGCCTTATACATATCGACCACACGCTGTGGCTCCGAAACAGATACCATCTCAGGAAGAATATCACGTCGTGCGCCTGTTAGCGTCGTGCCAATTGCTGAATCCTTAATTATAATATGACGCTGGAGAATCTCTCCAATACGCTCTTTAACATTTGCCATAACAATCAAAGTGAAAGGTGAAAAGTGAAAGGTGAAAAGTATGGTGTCTGCGACGCTATATTTTCCATACCGATTACACCATTACTAATTGTTCTTTATAATCTCTACCTCAAAAATCTTATTCCAATCCTTACCCGTAACGTAGAAGTGTCCCGACGCAGGGTTATAAGCTACGCCATTAAAAGCCTCTGCCTCAGGGTTATTCTCCAACTTAACTCGTAGCGCAGGCATATCAACATATCCCAATACTACACCAGTTTTAGGGTCTATCTCAACAATTGCATCTGTAAGGTATACATTTGCCCATATATGACCATCTACCCACTCCAACTCATTCAACAGGTCGAGAGGCTGACCATCCAGAGTAACGCATATAGACTCCTCAGTAGCAAAGGTCTCAGGATTTACAACACGTATAGTCGACGTGCCATCCGACATATACAACTTTTCGCCATCGGTGGTGATACCCCAGCCCTCGCCACGATACTTGATATCACGCAGATGCTTACCATCCTTATCATATACATGTGCCACATGCGACTCCCATGTAAGCTGATAGATTTCGCCCTTATAGTGCGTTATACCCTCACCAAACTCCTTATCAGGCAACGTAGCCACAACATCCACCTTGCCTGTTGCAAGATCTATACGCTGAAGATGAGAGCGACCCAACTGTCCTGTGCCTTCCCACATTACGCCATCTACATACTCCAATCCCTGGGTATAGCTACGCGATGAATGAGGATACTCCTTAATAACACGAAAATCGTATAGCGCAGCCATAACAACGCTACTCGTAGAGGCTGGCTTATCATCCTTCGATGCTTTAGGCTTTGATGATACTCCGCCACCACATGCCACCATCATCATCGCAAACAATATTGCAATCAACGATATATGTCTCAACATTCTCATACTTATATTATATATAACCTTGCAAAGATAGCCATTTTCGAGGATTTTTCATATCTTTGGGCAAAATATTCTACACGATGATTTATCACATAGATACAACAACATCTACAAACGACCTTGCGCGCGAGCCACAATATAAACATTTGGATGTTATATGGGCAGAGCATCAAACTGCAGGACGCGGACAGCGCGGTCACTCATGGCACAGCACCGAGGGTGAGAACATAACCTTCACCGTGGTGCTTACACCATCATTCCTACCTATCATCGAGCAGTTTCGACTCTCGGAGATTGTTGCCCTTGCGTTGGTCGACACCATGGCTCACTATGGCATAACGTGTCGTATAAAGTGGACAAACGACATATATGCAGGAGACAATAAAATTGCTGGCGTACTCATCGAGCACTCATTATCTGGAGAGAGCATAGCACGAACAATCGTGGGCATTGGACTAAACATCAACCAGCAGATATTTCCAGACGACATACCAAACCCAACTTCGATGTCCTTGGAACGTGGCATTACATTTAATCGCGAGGAGATATTAAACCATTATATATCAGCACTTAACGATTTATACACGATGCTACAGCAGGGGAAGAAAGAGGATATCGAATCGCGATATATTGCGACTATGTATCACCTCGGCGAGAAGCATACATACGCATACCCCACAGGCGAGGAGTTTCAAGCTACCATACGCGGAGTACGCCCAACAGGACATCTATTTCTCGAACATACGGATGGTACGATAGGTGAATATGCCTTTAAGGAGGTGGAATTTGTACTACCTCAGAAGGCTCAGAAGTAAAAAAATCGCAAAAAATTTTTCTTTCACAGGAAAAAAATATATATTTGTAGTTGCAAAATTATGACAACTAAACAATAAACAACTTAATACAAGAATTACTATGGCTAATGTACCTGCTAATTTGAAGTACTCTAACGACCACGAGTGGTGCCGTGTAGAGGGTGATGTTGCCGTTATCGGTATTACTGATTATGCTCAGTCACAGCTTGGTGACATCGTTTTCGTTGACGTTCCTACTGTAGGTGAGAACATCGAGGCAAACGAGGTATTCGGCTCTATCGAGGCTGTTAAGACTGTATCTGATGCTTTCTCTCCAGTAAGTGGTGAGGTTATCGAGTTCAATGAGGCTGTTGAGGCTGATTCATCACTCGTAAACAAGGATCCATACGGTGAGGGTTGGTTGGTAAAGATCAAGATGTCTAACCCTGCAGAGGTTGACGGACTTCTTGATGCTGCTGCTTACGAGGCACTCATCGGATAATTTGATATGATAAGGCAGTATCTGCTGCCGCTAACAAAATAGCCACCAATGGGACGTACGACAAGTACTACCCATCGGTGGCTATTTTTTGCCGAGCGTTGCATCTACTACCTTCTAACATCAAATTCTTTTTTTACGGGATAAGGAGGTTACGAAACTTAATGTTTAGTATCTAGCCCTAACCTCTCTAATTTCCCTAAATTCCCTATTCTCCCTAATTCCTCACAACATAGCACCCAATCCACATCTCTTTTATCGCTAAAATTTTGGTACTCCAATAAAAAATCGTATTTTTGTATCGGAGAAATAGTTTTCTATGCTCTACATGAGAAACATAACGATTATAGACAACTAATACTAACTTTAATACAATTAACTTTTATGAAAAAATTCCGCTGGTTAATGGTCGCAATGATGACCTTAACTCTTTCGCTTGTGGCTTGCGAGGATAAGCCAGAGCCAGAACCACAGCCTGTACCTCCTACTCCTGAGGAGCTAACATTCGAGGTGGAGACAGTAAGTGTTTCGAAGAACGATGCTACGTTCAACATCACACCTTCGAACCTCGAGGCTGACTACTTGGCAGTTATTCTCGATGCAAAGAGCGCTGAGGCATTCAACTCTGACGCCGAGATTATCACAAAGATTTACAACGACGTAAAGAGCTATGCCGAGGCTAACGGCACAACCTTCGAGGCATATATGGCTGATAAGGTTAAGCGTGGCGCACTTGAGGGTCACAAGGTTGAGCAGCTCTATGCTGGCACCAATTACTACCTTTTGGTATTTGGCGTAGACGTAAACAATGACTTAGCCTTGACAGGCAAGGTGTGCAAGCACGAATTTGCAACAGAGGCTAATGCACAGCCACAGCCATCTTCATGCACATTCGAGATTAAGGCTAACGTACACCTCACAAACGTAGCACTTAACGTTAAGCCATCAGACAACAACCAGTTGTGGCACCTCATCAACGTAGCTGTTGAGGAGTATCAGACATACACAAGTGCCGAGGGTGAGTATGGCTGGACTAAGGAGGAGTACTTCCAGAACTACCTCAACACCGAGATTTCTACTCTCAAGGAGCAGGGTCTCTCAGCTGAGGAGATTGGCATTAAGCTCTTCCATAAGGGTATGCGTACGCTCAACGACTCAGGTCTTCAGCCAAAGACAAAGTATGTAACATTCGCTGGTGCGGTAGACTACACCAATGGTGCTGCGGTTGTAACATCTGCATTGAAGGAGTTGCGCTACAACTCTGGCGAGGCTCCAGAGAGCGCACTTACATTCGACATCGACGTATTCAACATCAGCAACTACTCAGCTGAGGTACGTATCACACCTTCGGACCTCAACGCTAACTACTATTACTACATTGGCTATATCGACAGCCAGAAGAAGAGTATGAAGCCTATTGATATCGCTAATGCTGCCGTTACGGAGTATATCTACTACTGGGAGAACTACACCGAGCTTAAGTATCACGACCCTGTTAAGGGCGTTGTAGACCTTACAGGTGAGAATAAGGTTGAGTTGAACATCGCTGAGACTGAGTACTATATCGTAGCATTCAGCTTCGAGCCTAACCCTACTTACAGTACTATTATCAACGAGGAGACTGGCGAGTATGACTACAACCCAGGTACTATCACATCGGCTCCTGCATACGTATCATTTATGACAGCTGAGCAGGGTGATCCTTACACTGCAAAC
>JAGBUS010000073.1 GCA_017630735.1 Alistipes sp.
CGATATATGCCTTACCCTGCTTAATAAGACGGATGGCGAAGTCCCACAACTGCTGGAAGTAGTCCGAAGCGTAGTACTCCTCGCCCCACTCGAAGCCGAGCCACTTGATATCCTCCTTGATAGCCTCAACATACTCCACATCCTCCTTTGTAGGGTTTGTATCGTCGAAGCGGAGGTTACATACGCCACCGTAGCGTTTCGCTACACCAAAGTCCATGCATATAGCCTTTGCGTGACCGATATGAAGATAGCCGTTAGGCTCAGGTGGGAATCGGGTCTGCACACGTGTCTTACCCTTGGCAATCGCCTCCTCGATAATCTCTTCCACGAAGTTCAAAGACTTCTCCTTTACTTCTGTTACTTCAGTTGTCATAGTTGTATATGTATTTTAATTATTTATTATTCAATAGTTTTCTCACGTTTTAGACTGATCCTCTTGCCAAGGTTTACATCCACCTGCAACCATTGTCGTGTACCCCAGCCCGTACCTTCGTACTCCGCCGTGATGCCCGCCTTCACGCCTACTGTCCGATTAAAGAACCATCGACCGTAGGATAGTGCAATAGCGTCATAGATACCCTTCTCGGTGCCATATAGTGGCATACCATGATAAACATCCGCACCATAGCGGTTGTAGTAGGTTAGCAACGACCCTTTGCCCACATATATACGGTTGGATAGCTCCAAACCTGCCCACTCAAAATTTATAAGTAGCTCACCACCAAAGGGATGCTTCCACTCATTCTCGTTTATGCGGTCACGCTGCAGTGACTGCACATAGCTCAGGCGTACATCCATATAGAGCCACCAACGACCAATCTCGGCAAGCACGCCTTCCTTCCACTCAATATATGGCGTAAGCATAATGTTATCCACAACGCCATCCACAGTCTCGGGGTTGTAATCCTTGGCATAGTGACCCATATAGAAGTCGTAGCCATACGAGAGCCAACCGCGTTTAAAGAAGCTATGCTTGCCCGACGACATTATCGCGAACGACTCGCGTACATTAAAACTGCGCATGCCTGTATAGTCCATCGCGAACTCAACATAGGAGGGATTTGTTGTATCGTCGTAGCGTGCCAACACGCCACTTATGCTATTGTTGTAGAAGCAGTACGATGGGTCGAAAAATAGTGGCGAACGCAAACCGCTCATCGCGCTACGGGGGAAGATACCCGCATATAGTTTTACTTCGGGAGAACGGTAGGCATAGTATAGTTGTAACTTCGCCTTCGACAGGAACTTGCTGTCACCAAAGTCTTGATAAAAGTCTGCACCCACCATCAAGCTATTTTGCTCCTGCCACTCAAGGCCCACCTGGGGCGTTAGGCGAGCCCCAAAGAGCGTTCCCGATTCGACACCCTTCATCGAGACATACTCCGTGTTGTCGAAGAGTGTAGTGAAGTTGATATCGCAACTTAGCTCCTGCGCAGATATGGTATACCCCCCCCCAATGAAGGCTACTAACGTAAGGAGTATATATGTCGCAAATCTACGCATTGGTTATCTATAAAAACATTTCACTGCAAATTTACTGAAAATATTTTATATTTTCGTATATTTGTGACCGAAATAATAAAAAAACTTAATATCTGCTTTTACAGATGAGAAAACTGCTTAACGAAGAACTTGGTCGCCCAACACTTGAAGAGTGCGCCAATATAGATAAACTCCCTGTTACGGTAATCCTCGATAATGTGCGCTCGGCACAGAACGTAGGCTCGTTCTTCCGCACTGCCGATGCCTTTGGTATTGAGCACATTGCACTATGCGGCATCAGCTCCACACCTCCTAACCGCGAGATACATAAAACCGCTCTCGGCGCAGAGATGAGCGTGGCATGGACCCACTACCCCACAACCCTTGAGTGCGTGGAGAAGCTACGCGCAGATGGCTACCGCATCCTTGCCATCGAGCAGATTGAGAACTCCACGATGCTCAACGATTTCCGCGCAGAGGAGGGTGTGAAATATGCTCTTGTCTTTGGCAACGAGGTAGAGGGCGTTGACCAGACAATTGCCGATGTTGTGGATGGTGCGATAGAGATTCCACAGGTGGGCATTAAGCACTCGCTAAACGTCTCAGTCTCAGCAGGTATCCTGATGTGGGAGATGTTTAGACAGAGCGGGAAGTAAGAGGTTTTGTAGGGAGTTTAGGGAAATTAATTGTTCGCTAAACTCCTTAAACTCCCTAAAGTCCTTAAATTCCTTACTCACAAGATTGATTCGAAAACAAAAAAAGACGACTTCACAGTCGTCTTTAATTTTGCTCAAGCGGAGGGCACTGGATTAGAAGTCAATTGTGCAAGATTCTTACCTCTTATATATGTGCCTCATACTGCCGATAATACGCTCTACGATGGAATATTGGGATAAATTATCTACCCTTTCACCTTCTCAATCTTCGCATATTATTCTATCAGTCCCACATCGGTGCAACTTTTTTATAGCAATAATGCACCCCCGTACTCACACCTATCTAACCCACTAAAAACCAATAGAATAGTTATTATTTATCTAAAACATACTTTCTCACTTGAACGCCTCTCCTCAATTTTTCATTTGGGCTACTCCGAAATGCTCATCAAAGAATGCTTTCAGGTTCTCTCTGGTGATAATCTCATTCAGTTCATCCTGCTTACACTGCTTTTCATATGCCTCCCATTAGAGCAAAAATTGGAATTAAAATGTAAGTCTATTTCTTATGTCCTGGACCTTCTGGGAACCAGCCTTTACGAACACGCTCTCGCTGATGGATCACTTCCAGTATGCTCCAGAAAGAAGAGAACGCAACGACTCCAAGAATTGTAGACCAAATCAGATGACTGACCATTATCGATGCTATGCCGAAGATAATTCCTGCGATTGCAAAGATTATCCAGCTTTTGATACCAATGTAGTATTCCGCCTTAATTACAAGCGGATGGAATAATCCTATTATTAGGAATGTGGAGAATCCCACAAGAAGTCCGATGAAATTCATAGTTAAATTACGATTTATCGGTACGAAGATATATAAATAATTTGAATATTTCAATATACGAAATTACCCCCACCTTGGTAATTGTGTATCTTCGTTTTCTTATTATATGCAATAATGATTTTGGTGTTATTGTAGAAATCGCAATCTACGAGAATAGTAATTATTTTTTCATCGCACAAAAACAGCTACCGATGGTAGCTGCATATGAAGATAGTTTTATACATTGTCATAGTGCTTGCACTGAATGGCGACATTCACAAAAACAAAAAAGACGACCGATTTGGTCGTCTATTCTGCAAACATTGCTCTTGCGGAGGGCACTGGATTCGAAGTGCAGGGTGCGAAACACCCAAACTCGCGGGGATACATCAGCGCAGACCGTCAGGTCGAGCAAAAAACACTCTCTATCCCCGCAACCAGCCTTAAGTGAGCAATCAGTGCCAACACCAATTGAACAATGACAATTCCCACGATAGCGGGGAACTTGAGCTGTGGGGTATTGGATGCTCGCATACATAAACCCAACAGCACAAAAAAGACCGAGTTTTATACTCGGTCTTTGTCATTGTTCTCTGGCGGAGGGCACTGGATTCGAACCAGCGGATACCTTACGATATCGGCAGTTTAGCAAACTGCTGGTTTAAGCCACTCACCCAACCCTCCTTAAACCATCTTTTATTAAAAGAGCGGTGCAAATATACAACTTATTTTGTAAACTGCAAAATATTCGAGAAAATTATTTGCAATCTGCGCTTTTGTATGATAGTGAATTTATAGAAATTAGGGAGTTTAGTGAACTTAGCGAATAGACACCAAACTCATTAAACTCCCTATTTGACTACAACTCATACTGTGCTGCACCATCAAGGTCTACAACAAATGTCAACCAACCCTGATTTGTATTTGTCATACCTACGATTACGCGGTTATTCTCCGATACTGCAACGGTGATAACGCCCTCCAACAAGAGACCATCCTCGCTATCTGTATCTGTTGTAGGAAGGAATGATGCGATATCAACATCGTGCTCATCGAACAACCACTCCTCCAACTCAGTCCACTCGTATGGCTCACCCTTAGTAACGTCAACAACATAAGATGTAGTACCGAGGTAGTAAGGAACATCGTTAATGAATGCTACACCATTGTCGCTCATAGCTGTAACAGAGCCACCTGCGAAAGTCATAATAGACTGTGTCTCACGGTCATAAGCAGCAGCAATCTCCTGAGAGTTGGTATAATCTACCGCCTTACCATAGATATAACGACCTGTCTGTGAGAAGAGATTCTGAGTATCGCCAAGACCATATACAGGGTTATACGCTGAATCATACTCAAAGTGTACGTACTCAAATGGAGTGTACTCATCAGTCCATACCAAAGACAACAAAGAGTTGTATGTCTGCTCATAACCAAGCAATGTGCGATCTGGAGCTACAGCCTTGATGGCTGTTGCAGCAACATCGTTATAAAGACGGTTACCAACCTCTGGAACAGTAACCTTATCCTTCATAACATCGTAGCAGAAAGGAATAACCATACCATACTGCTGTGAGTAGTAGCTGCTCTCGTCATACTCCCAGTACCAACCTACAACATACTCACCATCAGGAGTGATACCTGTTGCGCAGCTCATACCATAGCTTGAAGCAAGCTCTGAAAGGTCAATCTTAACCACCTTATCGCCAACAAGGATAGCAGCATCACCATCCATATTCTCCGAGTGGTCAGAACCTACAGCAGTACCATCATCTGCTACGTCATACAACTCAGCACCCTGCAACTCAACCATCTTATCTGTTGTAAGGTCGAGGATATAACCGTTGCGATCGTTACCACCAACAACCCAACGGCCATTATTTGAGATAGCTGTTGGCGCAGCACCAAACTCAGGATAGAACTCACGATACTGTGGTACGATGCGCTCCTCGGTCTTAACACTCTTAACATCAGCATCTGAGTTATTTGCAGCATCTGTGGCGATAGCACGTACAGATACCTTATACTCAGTGTTGTACTGAAGCTCATCGAAGCGGTGGATAAGCTTATCTGTCTTCTCTACTGAACCTGGATCGAGAGCAACCTCATAGTATGCAGCACCTGCTACCTCCTCCCACGATACAGTAATCTGATTACCCTCGGCTCTTGCCGTAAAGTTAGGAGTAGCAAGACGATTTGCGTTATTCTCCTCGCCACTCTCAGTACAACCCACAAATGCAAAAGCAAGGATTGCACACATTAAAACTTTGATAGTGTTTCTCATAAAATTGTTTGTGTATATAAGTTATATTCGTTGTTCTCTTTTTCGCCAACAGAAGTGCTATATTGCTATTAATCAGCAACTAATAGCATTTTTAGCGAGCACAAAGATAGTAAAAATATTATCCACTCCAAATTAAAATGCTCATATATGCAAAATATTAGCATATTTATGTCATATGCACATATACGCAAAAAAAGAGGTTGGCTACATTTATAGCCAACCTCAAGAGATTAACACCTACCGACTACTTGGTAATAGTGCCACTGAAAGTGTATGTACGGCTGTGTAAAGTAGCGTACTCATCAACATAGTCGAGGTTGATGGTTACATTGCCACCCTGCTCTGCCACAATGATTGTGCTTGATGTCTGCGAGCCACCGTTGTTTGTACGGCTGATGTACTGACCGTCAATAGTTACATCCTCGATGAACACACCTGATGATGTGTTGTAAGCCACGTGGTTAAGGCTTGTACCATTAGTGTATGTACCATCGTAGAGAGATGACTTATCGCTCTTGTTGTTGAAAATCCAGAAGCCGATAACATCATTGCCCGATGTAAGCTCATAGTAGCAGTAGCTCTCATAGCCCGAACCATATACGCTTGTAAGGTCCTTTACAAACTTCATAGTGGTCTCCGATGTAGGCTCATCGCTACCACCCTCATCACCACCGCCAGGGTTAGCCTCGGTAGTGAATGTTGCAGTACCAGCATCAGAAGCGCTATTTACAGATGAGTCAGCAGGGTTAGCAACAACAGATACGCTGTATGTTGTCTCCCAAGCAAGATTCTCGTAAACGATATATGCTGTTGACACAGTCTGAACATCTGTACCATTCAATGTCACGGTGTAGTCCTTTGCTCCAGCAATCTCATTCCAGCTAACAGTTGCAGCATTGCCCGATACGAGGCCTGAAACAGATGGTGTAGCAAGCTTTGTAAGCTCTGTAGAGCCACCCTCATTTGCTGAGCCACCAACCACGCCATTAAATGTTACAACAAACATATCGCCTGACTGCATAACGAGGTTCATACGAATAGATACGTTTGTACCATCACCCTCAACAACCATTGTAGATGCCTCAGAAGCCTTGTATGTCACGCCGTCAATCTTGAAGTTATCAACGTAGAAGAAACCATTGTTACCCACGATGCTCTTCATAGGAGCATACTGGTAGTCACCTGCAAGAATCTGTGTACCTTTAGACTGATACTCGTTAATAAGGAGGTCGAAAGTGAAGTTATCACCTGCAGCCTTGTGAGTATAGAAGTAGTATGATGAGTTATAAGTACCCTCGCTGAGAGTCTTAACAACCATAGTGCCGTCATCCTCGCCACCAACATCGCCCTTATCATTGAGCTTGCCGTTGTACTCAATCATATATACGAAGCCATCGCGACCCATAAGTGTCATCTCGATGTGGTATACATCACCCTCGTTTGTAACAACTGCATCACCAGCGTCTACAGCTACTGATGTACCATCCACTGTGAAGGTACGTGTTGTGAACTCCTCGAAGTCGTTGTAGCCCCACATTGTTGTAGTAGTCCAAGTGTATGTACCTGCTGTGATAGCTGTCTCTGATGCGTTCTGTGGCTGGAAGTGAACATCTACTGAGAAGTTCTCGCCAGCAACCATATACTTGTAGCCGTAGTTTGATGAGCCACCCCAGTACCACTTATCAGCGGTGTGAGTAGCCTTAAACTCCTGAGGACGCTGGCTGCCGCCATCCTCTACTGCGAGGTCGCCCTCGAATACTACGTTGTAGAGAGTGCCATCCTGAAGCTCTACGTTAGCCTCGATCTTGCCATCAGTGATCTCAAGAATAGCATCCTTGTATGTATCGAAGCCGTTAGCAAGGTCGCCATCTACCATCTGGTAGCGGTAAGCATACTCAGGGATGATGGTATTTGCATTTGTGTACTCTGAAAGTACGTATGTGCCCTTAGGAAGGATGCCGTTGCCCTTAGCGCCTGCGATGATAGCGAATGAGTAGTATGTGCCGCCATCAACACCCCAGCCGTTGCTACCCCAGCCCTTGTCGCCAACCTCGAAGTAGTATACCAACAAGCCATCGACGTTCTCGTAACCAGTAAAGATGTGTGTTGCAACGAACTTCTCAGCCTCAGGCTTTGGACCTGGGCCAGGAGTCTCAGCCTCCTTTGTAGTCATTGTTGCCGAAGCCTTTACCACCGCCTTAGCATTCTGTGCTGCAGCAACGATGGTGTACTCTGTAGCTGCCTCAAGATCAGCAGCCTTAAGCTCCACGCTCTTATTCACCTCAATAGCAGTACCATTTGCCAATACCTCAGATGCTGTAGGAGCCTCAACGCCCTCAACAACAAGGTATGCTACCTTCTCAGCGTCGGTAGATGTAACAGTAAAGGTAATAGCATGCTCAGCTGTAAGACCAGCGGTTACTGCTACTGTAGGCTCCTTAAGTTCGTCCACTACAGGATTGTCCTGATCACACGCCACAAAGAGGAGTGGCAATGCGAGAAGCGCGAAAAGTAAGTTTTTGATTCTCATAGTAAAATAGTTTTTGTTTATAGATTTTATCTTTCGTATTTAGGGTTATAATTGCAAAGATACAAAAATTTTCTTTTTCTCCAAAAATGGAGAGAGAGATAGGGATTGATGGGTAGTTATAGGGATATTAGGGAGATTAAGGAAGTTAGGGATTATTCCTTAAACTCACTAAACTCCTTAACACACCACCTCCCTCAGCGCGCAATTTGTTGTCAAAAGTCGTGAGATGTGGTGCATCGCAAGAAAAAGTCACATAGGATAGTACAAGACGTACAGCCTATGTGACTTTTTATTGTGATGTGCCGCAGATTGCGGTTTTTCACAGCAAATTACTTGAGGTAGGTGTTGAGCCAGTCGAAGAACTCACGATTCCAAACAACAGAGTTCTGTGGCTGGAATACCTGATGTGCCTCATTCTCGAAAGATACGAGACGGGCATCAAGACCCTGAACACGTGCTGCAGTGAATGCCTCAAGAGACTGTGAGTATGGGATGCGGTAGTCCTTCTCACCTGTGATAATCATAATTGGTGCATTCCAGTTGGCAACCTTCTTATGTGGTGAGTTAGCGTATGAGCGCATTGCAGTTGCATTATCTGCCTCCCAGTATGCACCACCATAGTCGTTAGTCACGAAGAAGAGCTCCTCGGTGTGACCATACATAGACTCAAAGTTGAAGATACCGCAGTGTGCGATGAATGCCTTAAAGCGATTCTCGTGAACACCTGCGAGGTAGTATGTAGAGTAGCCACCGTATGATGCACCTACGCAACCACGGTGATCAACATCTACCCAAGGCTCCTTAGATACCTCGTCGATAGCTGCGAGGTAGTCCTGGATATTCTGACCAGAGTAGTCACCAGAGATCTGATCTGTCCACTCCTGACCGAATGATGGACAGCCACGACGGTTAGGTGCTACGATAACATAGCCCTCAGCAGCCATAAGCTGGAAGTTCCAACGGTAGCTCCAGAACTGCGATACGGTGCTCTGAGGACCTCCCTGGCAGTAGAGGAGTGTAGGATACTTCTTGTTAGGGTCGAAATTTGGAGGAAGGATAACCCATGTAAGCATCTTCTTGCCATCGGTAGTAGTAATCCAACGCTCCTGCACCTCACCAAACTTGATGTTGTCGTAAATCTCGCGGTTTACGTCAGTAAGCTGTGTGAACTCACCTGTCTCGATGTTAACATCGTAAAGCTCAACAGCCTTAGAGATAGTGTTCATATTAGCTACAATCTTACCACCAGCAAAAGTGAAGCTATTGAAGTCGTAGTTACCCTTAGTGATATGCTTCATATTACCTGCAAGGTCGATATGAGCCACCTGGTGAGTACCACGCCATGGAAGGATGAAGTACATAGCATCGTTACCATCCCATGCAACCTCAGTTACACAATAGTCCTGACCACGTGTGATGTATGTACACTCGTTTGTCTCAAGATCAAACACCCACAAACGCTGCTGATCAGCCTCGTTACCTGGACGACGCTGTGAGCGGAATGCTATCTTCTTGCCATCTGGCGAGAATACTGGGTACTTATCATAACCTACGAACTTATCTACGCCTGTTGCAGCAGCCTCCTTTGAGAGGTTACGTGTAGACTCTGTAGCGAAGTCATAGAGGAAGATATCAGAATCTGTAGAAAGTGCATAATCTACGCCTGTCAATGGCTTGCAAGTATAAGCGAGCAATGAGCCATCTGGAGAGAGACGAATCTCCGCAGTGTCGAAGTATGGTGCAAGAGGAGCGTCGTATGCCTTGTCAGCACCGATGATATCCTTGCCATTTACAATCTTGCCATTAGCATAGTCTGCTGCAAATACGTGGAGGTATGTACCATCATCCCAGTAATCCCAGTGGCGCACCATAAGGTCGTCGTAAACACGCACCTTAGACTTATCCATATCGGCATACTTATCAGAGCCCTTCAAAGGCGCAACCTTAACACGCTGAGTGTAGAATGCGTGGTCGCCAGCAATACCGAAACCCTCGATACCACCCTCAATATCAGTCACCTGTGTGAGATTTGTACCATCAACACCCATTGTCCATACCTGCATAGCACCTGAGCGGTTAGACATAAAGGCGATAGTTGAGTTATCAAGCCACTGTGGTGCAGTATTTGTTGATGTATTGTCTGTCAAAGCAGACTCTGCGCCTGTAGCCATATCGCGCAACATAAGGAATGTGATACCGCGATTCTCAGCGAGGTTGTACTTAGTAACGGTGTAGATAAGCTGTGAGCCATCTGGTGATAGGGTCTGAGCACCGATGCGGCTCATCTTCCACATAATCTCTGGAGTGAACTTACCCTCAGCCTTCTCCTCAGCCGTAAGGGCGTTATCAATCTGGAGAGGCTTTGGTGCATCGCTACTCTCCACAGCGCAACCACCCATAGCGAGCATTGTTGCAAATGTCATAAAAAAGAGAATTTTTTTCATAAATATTGTTTTGTTGTTTAGTTTGTGCTATTTAATGTATATCTTTGTAGTTGTAATTGGTTTAATTGTATGCGCAGTCGATCTATATATTTTGGCAATACAGAGGTAGTTATCGCAACGACCTCCCCTGGTGCACACTACGCCACTATAGACGTTGACTCCACAAAAGCTATTTCGCGAGCGAAATTACTAAAAAAAGTCGAGACCAACAAATTTATAGCCATAATAACCCCCGACATTGAGCACACTTTCTCGCTGTTGTCCAAAGAGTTCAAGGTTGTGCGTGCCGCCGGAGGTATGGTTGAGAACGCCCAGGGCGAGATGCTATTTATAGAGTTGCGTAGCCGCTGGGATCTCCCCAAGGGACATATAGAGATGGGTGAGAGCAGTCGTGATGCTGCTGTTCGCGAGGTAGAGGAAGAGACAGGCATACGAGGCAACATAATCGGCGACTGCCCTATAACTACCACATGGCACGCCTACGATACGTATGGCGAGTGGGAGCTAAAGTCTACCGAGTGGTGGCATATAAGAGCCACAAGCGGAGAGCTTACAGCACAAGCCGAGGAGGGCATCACCAAAGCGAGATGGTTTGGTGCCGAAGAGCGTAGCGAAGCACTCAAAACCACATACCCCACAATTATTCGGGTGATAGAGACGTTATACAGAAAAGAGGAGTGAGTAATGAGTGAGGTGCTATTGATATAAATATAATAGCGTCGCAGACGCCACACTTTTCACTTTTTACTTTTCACCTTTCACTTTAGCAGAATGAATATGAATAAGATACTTTGGGTTGACGATGAGATAGATCTCCTTAAGCCTCACGTGATATTCCTCACAAGCAAGGGCTATGAGGTAGATACATGTAACAATGGCTACGATGCAGTGGAGATGGTAGGCACTACCGCCTACGACCTTGTCATTCTGGATGAGATGATGCCCGGCATGACAGGACTGGAGACACTTCCGCTAATCAAGGCTGCACACCCCTCGCTTCCAGTTATTATGGTGACAAAGAGCGAGGAGGAAAACATCATGGATAAGGCGATAGGCTCAAAGATTGCCGACTACATCATAAAACCCGTAAATCCCAATCAGGTACTTCTATCGATAAAGAAAAATCTACACTCTGAACAGCTTGTAACAGAGCGCACAACAGCAGACTACCGTGCTGAGTTTGGACGTATCGCATCGCAACAGATGGCAGCCTCAACATTTGCAGACTGGTGTGCCTTGTATCGCAAGATTGTGGGATGGGAGATAGAGCTATCGTCATCCTCAGATAAGAGCATCCGCGAGGTGCTATCATATCAGAAGAACGAGGCAAATCAGGAGTTCTCAAAGTTTGTGAAACGCAACTACTTCAACTGGATAAACCAGCGCGCTGCAGAGGAGGAGATTCCTACGATGTCGCATACCGTGATGCGCCGCCGCATATTCCCTGAGGTGGATAACGGCACACATACCACGCTGCTACTGATAGACAATATGCGCTACGACCAATGGCGCACCATAGAGCCTATGCTTCGTGGTCACTTCGACATTGCCGTCGACGACTTCTATTGCGCCATCCTCCCCACTGCTACGCAATATGCCCGCAACTCTCTATTTGCCGGGTTGATGCCACTTGCCATAGATCGCATAATGCCCGATAAGTGGCTCAACGACAACGAGGATGGAGGTAAAAATATGTACGAGGAGGAGTTCCTGAAGCGTCTCATCACGCAATCAGGCAAAAAGTACAAACTCTCGTTCGATAAGTTGGTACGCCCAGAGGCGGGACGCAGACTGCTGGACAATATGCAGCACGTCTACGATGCTGACTTCTCGGTCATCATCTACAACTTCCTCGATATCCTCTCGCACTCACGTACCGAGACCGACATCATCCGAGAGCTTACCGACGATGAGGCGTCATTCCGCTCTCTCACCCGCTCATGGTTTGAACATTCGGAGCTTTATACCCTGCTGAAGCTACTTGCCGAGCATGGTCACAATGTTATCATAACCTCCGACCACGGCACAATACGTGTGGACAACCCTGTACGTGTTACTGGCGACAAGGAGACATCTCCAAACCTACGCTACAAGACTGGTCGCAACCTCGCCTACAACTCGCGTGAGGTATACGAAGTTACACGTCCAGAGGATGTGCAGCTACCATCAGGACGCTTGACATCGAGCTATATCTTTGCGTATAACCGCGATTTCCTCGTTTATAACAACGACGCTAATAGACACATACGCTACTACAAAAATACATTCCAGCACGGCGGAATATCTATGGAGGAGATGATTGTGCCGTTTGCAGTATTGAAACCAAAGAACCGATAATAAACAAATACTTATATATATAAATAATGGAGAAGATTATTGAGATTGACTCATTAGATGAACTTAATAAGGTTGCCGAGGCAGTGATAGAGTCACTCAACGGAAGAACCGTGGTGGCACTTGACGCGCCAATGGGAGCAGGTAAAACAACTCTCGTAAGTCGTATTGCCGAGTATCTTGGCTCAGAGGATGATGTTACAAGTCCAACGTTTGCCATCGTAAACCAGTATGAGGGCAAGCGTACCATATACCACTTCGACATGTATCGCATCGACAAGATCGAGGAGGCACTGGATTTCGGCTCTGAGGAGTATCTATCCTCTGGAGAGCTATGCCTTGTGGAGTGGCCAGAGAAGATTGAGGCACTCCTTCCCGAAGATACTATGGTTGTAAAGATTGAGATACTGTCAGACACAGCGCGCCGTTTTGTAATTAGGTAATTTTGATTACCTTTGTCGCGTTTTTGAAACAATTTTGGCAAATTATGGAAAAGTACGAATCAAAACAACAACAGATAAACCACCCTGCAGCGTTGATATTTCCTATCATCTCACGCATGGACCTTATGACCCCTGCCATTCAGGATAAGGTTGAGGAGTGGGAGGCAACACCTGACAGCTGCTCATTTAAGGTTAAGGGCATGAAGGTGGCTCTACGCATCGAGGAGAAGGTTGAGAACAAACATGTAAAGATTGTTGCCGACGAAGGTGGCATACCTATCGACTTCAGCTTTTGGATTCAGCTTAAGGAGGTTGCAGAGCGCGACACTCGCATCCGCATGGTGTTGCATGCCGAGTTGAACATGATGATGAAGATGATGATTGGCAGCAAAATCCAGGAGGGACTCGATCAGGCAGTTGTAGGTTTGGCTACAGCACTTAACAACTTCAAATAGCACCCCTAAAAATAGCCTATTATTTGCCAGACAATATGTTGCAGAGATAAAAAACATCTTATTTTTATCGTTTTGCTTGCATATTAGTTAAAGTTGCTGTATATTTGCAAACATTTTTTTGCTAAAGCCCCCTTTTTAGGGAAAAGATTGTTGAAACTTGTTATAAAAATAAACTAAAATAAACTATTTACAACTATGACAAAGGCAGATATCGTTAATGAGATTGCAAAGTCAACTGGCGTAGAGAAGATTCAGGTTCAGGCTATTGTTGAGGCATTCATGGAGAGCGTTAAGAATGCAATGAAGGATGGTCAGAACGTATATTTGAGAGGTTTCGGTAGCTTCATCATCAAGAAGCGCGCAATGAAGGTTGCTCGTAACATCTCTAAGAATACTACTATCACTATTCCAGAGCACAATATTCCTGCATTCAAGCCTGCAAAGTGTTTTGCTGGTGAGGTAAAATAAGAATAACTTGAAAGTTACAAACCTTTAATATTATAAGTTATGCCAAACGGAAAGAAGCACAAGCGTCATAAGATGGCGACGCACAAGCGTAAGAAGCGTCTTCGCAAGAATCGTCATAAGAAGAAGTAATCTACCTCTTCAGGGACATAGTTGGAGCTAAGGCAAGTCCTTAGCTTCACCTATTTATCGAAGCCCTCTAACAAAGTTATTTTCTCGTTGCACTTGTCCTCAAAATCCTCATTTACGCCAAGTAAACTGCGGTTTTTCGGACTGCGTGCGTCTAAAACTAACTCTTGTTATACGACTTCTTGAATAGGGAGAGTTGCCTAATAAACTTATTGGGCAATCCAGCGCAATTGAGAGAGACCACAACATCGCAACGATGAGTCTCTGAGTATCTAACTGATTTACATTGAATATTATGAACCGAGAATTATTCATCAATGTAAATCCAACGGAGGTTTCGATAGCACTATGTGAAGACAAGGTGCTTGTCGAATTGAACAAAGAACGCTGTCAGACTGGCTTTGCTGTGGGCGACATCTATTTAGGTCGTGTACGCAAGATTATGCCAGGTCTGAACGCAGCATTCGTGAACATAGGACACGAGAAAGATGCCTTCATCCACTATCTCGACTTAGGTCAGAACTTCGCCTCATTACAGCGCATAGTAGATAGTCGCGAGAAGCGAATGATGCGCGTAGAGAGCATGAAGCTCGAACCAGAGTTGGCAAAAGAGGGACGTATAGGCGACCACCTACAGGTAGGACAGACAATAATGGTGCAGATCACCAAAGAGGCTATATCTACCAAAGGTCCACGACTAACTGCCGATGTGTCGTTAGCGGGAAGAAACGTAGTGTTGGTGCCATTCTCAAATAAGGTATTTGTATCGACAAAGATACACTCGAACGCTGCAAAGAAACGACTAAGAAAGGTAGCTCAGGATGTACTACCACAGAACTTCGGTGTCATAATACGTACGGCTGCTGCCGAAGCGGAAGACATCGACATTATGCAAGACATACTCTCTCTTGTTGAGAGATGGAACAAGACCCTTGAAGCTATGCGTAAGGGTGCGGCACCAACACGCCTGATGAGCGAAATGAGCCGCGTTAACACAATTATTCGTGACTCGCTCAACGACACTTTTTCCCAGATTATTGTCGATGACGAGACGATGCACAGCGAGATAAAGAGCTATATCCACGCCATAAAGCCCGAGATGGAGCACATGGTGAAACTATACACAGGAAAGGTCTCTATCTTCGACAATTTCGATGTCACGAAACAGATAAAGTCGTTATTTGCAAAATATGTATCGTTGCGCAGAGGTGCATACCTTATCATCGAGCACACCGAGGCAATGCATGTCATAGACGTAAACTCAGGTAACCGCACAAAGGCGGAGGATGACCAGGAGCAAACAGCCCTCGAAGTGAACCTTGCAGCAGCAGCAGAGATAGCTCGTCAGCTACGTCTAAGAGATATGGGAGGTATTGTCATTATCGATTTCATCGATATGCGCAAGCAACAGAGCCGACAGACTCTCTACCAGGAGATGCAACAACTTATGGCTACGGATAAGGCAAAGCATACCATCCTTCCGATTACGAAGTTTGGTCTTATGCAGATTACTCGACAGCGAGTACGCCCTATCGCCATAGATGAGACATCTGATGTTTGTCCTACATGTCACGGAACAGGCAAGATTGAGCCTACGATACTACTCGAAAAGAAGATTGAGGGACAGATACAACTCCTTGCAGAAAAGGGATATAAGTTTGTAAACCTTAGAGTTAGTCCTTACGTCAAGGCATACCTTTCGGAGGGTATCATTTCGCGAAGACTTCGTTGGATTTTTAAGTACAAGCTACGCATCAAGATTACTACAGACCAGAGTATTGGAATGATTGATGTTAGCTACCTCGATAAAAAGGGAGAGTCGCTTCTCGTTAACTCCACAGAGTAATAAGCTACTGAAGCGATATGAACGATTTAAAGAGTCTCATCCGCAACTCCAAACAGGCGGAGGAGCTGAAAAAATGTTTGGAAAATATAGGCTCTACCGTCCATCTCGAACAGATGGTCGGTGGAGTTTATTCGCTTTATGCCGCAGAGATAGTAGAACAAATGGGCGGCATTCACATCTTTCTTGCAGATGACCGCGACACTGCAGCATACCTTGTTAACGACCTTTATGAGCTCCTCGACGAAGAGCGTGTAGGCTTCTTTGCCTCAGGATATAAACGCTCGGCAGCATACGGTGCTGAGGATGCCCAAGGTATTGTTCGTCGCACAGCAGCACTCAATGCCATAACAAACTTTAAGGATGGCTACTTGGCAATATGCACCTATCCTGAGGCTCTGGCGGAGACCGTGGTCGACGAAAGCGATCTTGTTGATCAGTCGCTACATATCGCAGTTGGAGATACTATCGAGCAAAACGACCTTGTTGATTGGCTTATAAATCATGGCTTTACACGTTTAGATTTCGTGTATGAGCCAGGACAATACTCTGTGCGTGGTGGTATCGTCGATGTATTCTCCTACGCCGAGTCAAAGCCATATCGTATTGATTTCTTCGGCAATACCGTAGACTCATTACGTCGATTTGACATATCAAGCCAGCTATCAGCGGAACGCCCCGACACCGTAGATATCATACCTAACATCCATCAATCGGAGGATGCTACAGAGCGTGTATCGTTGGCTCGTTTTGCCTCAGGTGCTACATGGTGGCTTAATGATGGAGATTTTGCGCTACGCAAGATTGCAGATATACGCAAGCGTATACTTGAGATGGCAGAGAGTGAGGAGGATGCACAAAAGCTTGCCAAGAGAGTTACCTCACGCCAATCGCTACTAAAGGACTGGGAGACAAGCACTCTCACCATCCGCAAAAATAACATCCGCGAACGTCAGGCTACAGCGTCATTGGTATTTGAGACATCACCACAGCCTGCCTTTAACCGCAACTTCGAGATGCTCGCTGATGATATCCGTTGGAATAATGAACGCGGATATACAACAACCATTCTATCACACAATAAGGCTCAGATAGAACGACTTACAAACATTTTCCATCAGGTAGGCAGACGTAATATAGAGTTCCGTTCGGAGGACTTAGTGCTTCACGAGGGATTTGTAGATAATGCCCTCAAAGTATGTATATACACCGATCACCAGATTTTCGACCGCTACCAACGCTATCGTATTCGTGGCGAGATTAAGCGTGACGAGCAGATGACCGTTGCAGAGCTTAACGCGCTGAAGGTGGGCGACTATGTTGTGCATATAGATCATGGCGTAGGTCGCTTTGGAGGCCTTGTGAAGCTCAATGAGAATGGTCGCACAAAGGAGGCTATCAAGTTGATTTACAAAGATAACGACATACTCTTTGTGAATGTACACGCCCTGCACCGTATATCACGATATAAGAGCGGTGAAGGTGAGCCACCAAAGATATACAAACTTGGCAATGGTGCTTGGCAGAAGCTCAAGGCGACAACAAAGAAGGCTGTAAAGGATATATCGCGTGAGCTTATTGCCCTATACGCTAAACGTAAGGCATCAAAGGGCTTCGCCTTCTCTGAAGATAGCTACCTCCAGCACGAGCTTGAGGCGTCGTTCAAGTGGGAGGATACACCAGATCAGCAGACTGCTATCGCCGCCGTTAAGCGCGACATGGAGTCGGAGCAGCCAATGGATAGATTGGTATGTGGCGACGTTGGATTTGGTAAGACTGAGGTTGCCATACGCGCAGCATTTAAGGCAGCATGCGACGGCAAACAGACCGCCGTGCTTGTTCCTACAACCATCTTGGCTCTCCAGCATTATCGCTCATTCTCTGAACGTTTGCGCGATCTACCAGTAACTGTTGAGTATATAAACCGTACAAAATCTGCCAAGGAGGCACGACGTATTGCAGATGACCTCAAGGCAGGAAAAATTGATATTCTTATCGGAACACACAAGATGCTATCTAAGCAGATTGAGTTCCACGACTTAGGACTGCTTATCATCGATGAGGAGCAGAAGTTCGGTGTTGCAGCAAAGGAGAAGCTGACACAACTATCCGTTGCCGTAGATACACTGACACTCACTGCAACACCTATTCCTCGTACACTGCAGTTCTCATTGATGGGTTCGCGCGATCTGTCGGTGATATCTACCCCACCGCCAAACCGCCAACCTATTGTCACAGAGTCACATGTATTCTCCGAAGATGTGATACGCGATGCCATCGAGGAGGAGCTATCACGTGGCGGACAGGTATACTTCGTGCATAATCGTGTTGAGGACATCATGAATATCGAGGGTCTTATAACACGTCTATGCCCTAAGGCTCGCGTGGGTGTGGGTCACGGACGTATGCCAGCTGAGCAGCTTGAGAAGTTGATTATGGACTTCATTTATGGTGAGTTTGATGTGTTGCTCGCTACGACAATCATCGAGAACGGCATCGACATCGCCAATGCCAACACTATCATCATCAACGATGCACATCGCTTTGGTCTTAGCGATTTGCACCAGCTACGTGGTCGTGTAGGTCGCTCGGACAAGAAGGGATTCTGCTACCTAATATCACCACCTGACGAGCTCATAGGTGATGATGCTCGCCGCCGACTAAGAGCAATCGAGGAGTTCTCAGATCTTGGCTCTGGCTTCAATATCGCCATGCAGGACCTCGACATTCGTGGCGCAGGAAATCTACTGGGAGCAGAGCAGAGTGGCTTTATAGCAGACATCGGTATCGAGACGTATCAAAAGATTCTTAATCAGGCTATCTCGGAGCTTCGTGCTGAGGGTCTTGACACATCAGGATTGTCTCAGGCGGAGAACGACGCTATGAAGGATATTTCGTTTGTTGACGATGCTACGATTGATATCGACGTTGATGCTTCAATTCCAGATAGTTATGTTCGTTCTCAGAGTGAGAAGTTGCGTCTCTACCGCGAGATTGATGCTATGCACACCGATGAACAGTTTGCAGCACTAATGGAGCGTCTAAAAGACCGATTTGGAGCAATTCCAGAGCCTGTGCGCGTGCTTACGGATGTTGTGCGCCTACGCCATGAGGCTGTCAACCTCGGTATGGAGCATGTTAAGGTAAAGAATGGTTTGATGATTGTTCGTTTCGTTGGAGACAACAATTCACCATTCTTCAAGACAGATACATTCCTCAATATGCTTCGTAAGGTAGTATCTAATCCAGAGCGATTTGTTGTTAAACAATACAATAATCGCCTATCAATGACCGTTAGAAAGATAAACTCTGTAGCTGAGGCTGTAGATATGCTTCGCACATTATCAGCATCAGCCAAGGAGGAATAACACATTGAAAATATGAATCTTATAGTAGATGTTGGAAATAGTCGAGCTAAGATTGCCATCGTAGACAATGGGGAAATAAGGGAGCAATATGCAGTACCTGATATCACGGATATGGATATTAGGAATATCGTCACACGCTACCCTGCTCTCTCACGTGCTATCGTTGCCTCAACACGTGGCAATGCCGAGAGTGTAGGAGCGTTGCTACGCCACTACATCCCTAACGTAGTCGTTTTTACCCCCGCAACAACGCCTATACCTCTTGGCAACCTCTACCATACACCTCAGACCTTAGGTGCAGATAGATTAGCTGCAGCGGTTGGCGTGGCTGCACTATACCCCAATCGCGACATTATGATTGTGGACTTCGGCACAGCAATAACCATCGACTATGTTGTGAATGGTGCCTTTTGTGGAGGAAATATCTCGCCTGGTGTAACCACCCGCTTTCGTGCCTTGGCAGATTACACGGCAACACTTCCGCTATGCTCTCCTACGGAGAGTGTTTTAGAGTATGGCAGAACAACAGCCGAAGCTATAGAACAGGGCGTAATGCGTGGCATAGAAAAGGAAATAGCAAGCTATGTCGAGTCATTTATGTTAAAAAACAATGAAAATTGCACTATTTTTACGGGTGGCGACGCAAAATATTTTGTAAAGAGAATTAAAAATGCGATATTTGCAGACTGTGAGCCCGTTATTTATGGACTCAACACAATTTTAGAATATAATGCAGCGAAGTTTTAAATTCATATATTGCCTATTTATGCTACTTCTATTCGTGCCATTTGTAACAATGGCGCAGACAAGTAGCATAAATGCTTACTCTCCATACTCAATGTACGGACCTGGCGAGCTCATGACTCCAGGTACTACACAGATGCGCGCAATGGGTGGCATAGGTATTGGTCTAAGAGCTATAGGACAGGTGAATACACTCAACCCTGCAGCTACAAGCATCACACCTCGCAAGAGCTTCCTCTTCGACGTAGGCTTTGACGGCACACATTTCCGCAACAACCAGCCTAAGTACAATAGCGCAGGAGAGCGTATATCGCCAGCTAAGACTGTATATAACAGCGCAAATATCCATAGCATCGCATTGGCATTTCCTCTTGCGAAGAATTTGGGTACATCGCTTAGCATATCTCCATATAGTAGCGTAGGCTACAAGGTTAACACTACAGAGCAGAGCGAGGATATATGGGGAAATATCGGTCGTGGCATGTATGGCTTTGAGGGCGATGGCGACATCACAGAGGTTAAGCTCTCGGTAGGTTGGGCACCATGGCAGAAGTTCTCTATCGGTATTGCTGCGAAGTACTATTGGGGAAATATTGAGCGCAGATATAAGGCTGCAATTACCGATAATATCGTTGGCACAGGAACATATAACTCTACCGTAGGTACTGATAATTTCATTGTAAACAACTTCAAATTTCAGGCTGGCTTACAGTGGAACATCATCCTCACCGAGACACGCATATTTACCCTCGGTGCGACATACGACCTTGGTGGTAATCTCAACCCTAAGTTTAGTAGCTATGTTCATACCGACAATACTATCACAAGCTTGTCCAAGCTACCTGTGCGCGACCAGATGAACTCACTCGCACTACGCGTTCCACATCAGGTTGGTGTAGGTCTTTTCTTCCGAGATCGCTCAATAGCATGGGGTGCCGACTACGTTTATGCTGCATGGGGTAATAATAACGAATCGTACAACGAGAATAGCAACCCAAAGAATGTTGCTGTGACATACACTGATACTCATACCATTAAGTTGGGTTTTGAGTATACACCACGAGTAACCGATGTGCGTAACTACTTGAATCGTATTTCGTACCGCGTGGGTGCTCGCTTAGGTAACTACTACCAGGCATTTGGTGGACAGCGCATCAACCAACTTGCTATTACCGCAGGTTTTGGTCTCCCTGTAAAGATTTGGGGTGCATCATCAGTAAACATCGGCTTTGAGTATGGACGCATGTCAGCACCAAACACTATAAGCATTGATAATCAGAAGATTGGTCTTGTAACACAAAACTACTACAAACTATCTGTTGGCTTCTCGCTCTTCTCTGTAGATACCTCAGACTACTGGTTTGTGCGACAGAAATTCGATTAACACGAAGATTATACAGAAACAAACATAAATTAAACAAAAACTATGAAAAGCGTAAAATTTCTTTTGGCTGCTCTTGCAGTAGTCATTGGATTCTCGGCATCAGCCCAGGATTTTAGCGACGACAAGCTCTATGGTAAGTGGGGTACAACAGTTGAGGAGCGCGAGGCAAACATCCTTGCAAGTAACTATCTTAAGGAGGCTCTCGACGCTAAGGACTTCAAGCGTGCTACACAGTACTTCCAGCAGTTGCTTAACAGCTGTCCAGAGGCATCACAGCAGACATTTGCTCGTGGTGTAACATTGTACAAGAACAAGGCACAGCGCGCACGTAGCGTTGAGGAGCGTCGTACATTCATCGACTCTATCCTTTACATCTACGATCAGCGTGTTGTTTACTTCGGTAACCACCAGAAGAACGGCAAGGATTATATCCTCGATATGAAGGCTCGCGATATGATGCGCCTTTGCACAACAAACCGTCCTCTTCTTCGCGCTGGTTTGAAGGATGCTGTAGATGCTGCTATCGAGTCAGGTCGTATCAACCTTGATATCGTAGCTTCATACTACAAGTACCTCTGCGAGGATTATGAGTATGATGATGAGGTTACAAGCGAGATTATCCTTTCTGAGTACGAGCGTCTCTCACCACTCTTTGCTGAGATTTCTGCTGAGGATGAGCAGTTTAAGGAGGTATTCGAGACAAGCTTCGGTACTAGTGGTGCTGCAAGCTGCGAGAACCTTGAGACATTGTTCTCTGCTAAGCTTGCTGCTGACCCAGATAACGAGGCTCTCCTTGCTCAGGCTGTAGCTCTTATGTCACGTGCACAGTGCTCAAGCGACTTCTTCTTCGCTTCAACTGAGAAGTACTACACAATCAACCCATCATCTGAGACAGCTCTCTTCCTTGCACAGGGCTTCCAGAACCGTGGCGAGAACGACAAGGCTCTCAAGTATTTGCGTGAGGCTCTTGCTGTAGAGACTGACCCAGCTAAGAAGGAGCCACTCTATGCTAAGATTGGTCTTATCGAGGTAACTAACCACAACTACTCTGCTGCTGCTGAGGCTGCACGCGAGCTTCGTGGCATCAACCCACAGAATGGTTACTCATTCTTCATCCTTGGTCAGTGCTACGCTTCAAGCCGCTGCCCAGAGGATAAGATTGGCGGTGTATCAGTATATTGGGCAGCATACGATGCTATGGCACAGGCTGCTACACTCCTTAAGGATGAGCCTGAGGTACAGAAGGCTGCACAGCAGTTGATGAGCGCGTACCGCGCAGCATTCCCTCCACAGGAGACTTGCTTCTTCGCAGAGCTTAAGGAGAATGAGCGTTACACAATCCCATGTGGTTTCGCTGCTGGTCAGACAACAGTTATCCGTTACAGATAATCAAAGTTATTAACGTCTATAACATAATGTTAATAGCTATAAGAAGATACGCAATGATAGCACTCTCAATTTTAGGGAGTGCTACATTGCTATTCTCTTGTAGTAAGAAGTCGGCATCTCAGGTGTATGACTATGAGACGCTGATGACCGAATCGAGCGAAAACCGTACCATTATTATGATGGATAACGGAAAACGCTCATACACATTTACCACTCCACTTATGGAGGGCTATAGCTTGGCGACAAACCCATATCAGGAGTTTCGCCGAGGTATAAAGATGACAACATACACCGATTCGCTATCGCTCATCGATGCGACCATCACTGCAAACTATGCAATCTACTATGAGCGACAAAAACTTTGGGAGGCAAAGGGTAATGTGGTCATTATCAAGAATAATCGTGGCGAGAGCGATACAACAGTTACAGGATTAACCGAGATTTATACCCAACAGCTCTTTTGGAACGCTACGACTAAAAAGATATACTCAAATGTCGACACCAAAGTTCTACAACCCGATGGTTGGCACTTCGGTGTAGGCTTCGATGCAGATGAGGATCTCAAGAATATTCACTTCAGAAAATATAGCTCTGAGATGGAGTTTGACATGAGTCAACCTACTGAGGAGGAACGTGCAGCACGCGAAGCTAAAAAAGAGGCAGAAAAGGAGAAAGAGAAGGAGAAGTCGCCAAGTAGCTCGAACAGAAAGAATCTGAAGGGCAGAGACGATGATCGTGATAGCCGCGCAAAGAAATTTGAGCCAGAAAATATTGCTCCTAAGCCTAATACAACTGCCGGCAACGCTCGTAACAATAGACCTAAACCTGCTACTCCACGTCCTAACCCTATGGGTGATAAGGGAACAACTACTCTAAATAGGGAGATTACTGTTCCGTCAGCGGGCATTAAAAAGCAAGAGGCGACATTTGATAATCAAAGCCTTAGCCTTAGTACAAATATGGATACAGAGGCTAAAATAATGAAAAGATAACAAGATCAATTGTTTGAAAATATTGATCGATAATATATGGAAGAGGTTACAATTACAACATTTATAACCATAGCTGTGATGCTGCTTTTTTCAGCATTCTTCTCAGGAATGGAGATTGCATTCCTTGGGCGTAACCGCCTGCGTGAGGAGATAGACCGCAAGCAAAATCCGCTATTTAACCATATCGCAGATATATTTGCACGCAACTCAAGCAACTATATAACAACGATTCTCGTCGGCAACAATATAGCATTGGTTATCTACTCAATGTTTATGTCCAAGATGCTTCTTAATGGACTAAATATAGAGAATACACTACTCCAAACAATACTATCAACCATCGTTATCATATTCATAGGAGAGTATATTCCTAAGTCTATTGTTCGCCACAATCCTAACTTCTATTATACGCACCTATCGCCAATAATATACCTTATATATATTATTCTATATCCTATTTCACGATTCACTACACTGCTGTCATACAGCCTTATACGACTTACAGGTAATCGTGTTGAGAGTCGCAACGAGCCTACTGAGTTTAACCGCGAGGACTTAGCTTCGTTAGTAGAAGCAGATAACGTATCGGTAGATAGCGACAACGAGGAGGATATTCGACTACTGCAAAATGCTCTTGACTTTGCAGACCTCAGAGTACGCGACTGTATGGTACAACGTGTCGATGTGGAGGCTGTAGATCTTGAGAGTACAACTATCGAGGAACTTACAGAACGCTTCGTAGAGAGCAACTACTCCCGAATATTCGTATGGCATGACAGCATTGACAACATCATCGGATATGTAAACTCGAAGAGTCTCTTTGAGAAGCCAACATCAATATCTGACATCATCATAAAGACGATATATGTAGCCGAGACAATGCCTTTGCAGGCTATGCTTGAGACATTCACCAAGCGCAAGGCAAGCATAGCAGTTGTTATCGACGAGTTTGGTGGCACAGCAGGTATCATCTCTCTGGAGGATGTTCTGGAGGAGATATTTGGAGAGATTGAAGATGAGCATGATGTGCAGGATTTAGTAGAGAAGAGAGTGGACGAACGCCACTGGATATTCTCTTCACGTCTGGAGGTTGAGTATCTCAATGAGGAGTATTCGCTGGGTATCCCTGAGAGCGAGGAGTATGACACATTGGCAGGATATATCATCGCCGAGCATGGTGGCATACCTCAGGAGGGAGAGATATTTGAGAACGACCTCTACACGATAAAGATTTTGCGACGTATTGGATCGCGTCTCGATCTTGTCGACATAGAGTGTAAATAACCAATAAAGTTGTCTAACAAGGCTGCTTTGTCGTTCTTTGTTTATATAACAGCGCATCTACTGCCGCTAACAAAATATTTCGCCAATGGGCAGTACACTTTAGTACAGCCCATCGTCTCAAATTTCGCCGAGCGTTGTATCTGCACTGTTCTTTCAACAAATATGCTCGCTCTCAAAATCCTCATTTACGCTCAGTAAACTGCGGTTTTTCGAGCTTCGCAAGTCTAAAATCAGCTCTTGTTATACAACTTCTTAACAAATGGAGGGTGTCCACAAAACTTGTTGGACAACCACATACTTATTTTTAGACGAAAAAAGAGCTGATTGAAGCTCTTAAATCTTATAAAATTGCCAATTTTCTATATTATATTAAGGTATAAAGATAATTTTCGCCTTCAACGTAGTGTTGTTTAATAAAAAATTACTACCTTTGGAGGCTTAATTTAGTACAACGACAAAACAATAAAAACAATAAATTTTATGGCATCATTAAACACATTAAGAACCAAGTTCGGTATCGTCCTTTCAATTATCATTGGACTCGTACTTGTAGCGTTTATTCTTGGTGATCAGCTCTCAATGAAGAGCCGCAGAAGCGAGATCCCAGAGGACACAACTGTAATGACAGTTAACAACGAAGAGGTAAAGGCATCTGTTTATGCTAAGTATCAGGAGACATTCCGCGATTCTAACCTCTCAGAGGATGGCAAGTCTGACTATGCTTACCAGACTGCAGTATTCAACTACTTCTCTAAGGAGGCTCTTGAGAATGTAGGTCTTGGCGTTTCTGACGCTGACATTAAGAGCTACGCTAAGGTATACAGCCAGCGTGTAGCTGAGATGTACAAGATGTACGGCGTTCCTGCTGATCAGATGACTATGATGATTCAGAACCAGTGGGTAACTAACCTTCCAACTATCGCTCTTAACCTCGGTTACGAGAAGTTTACTGCTGTTTATAGCGCAGCTAACTATGTTAACCGCCTTGAGGTTGAGGATGCTCTTCGCAACACAAACGTATCTTTCGATGGTCGTTATGTAATGGTTCCTTACGCATCAATGCCTGAGGTAACTGTAAGCCAGGAGGAGATCGACGCATTCTACGAGGAGAACAAGACTGAGAACACAAACTATGGCGCACGTGCACTTCGCTATGTAGCATTCGACATCGAGCCTACAGCAGAGGATATGGCAGAGGCAGAGAAGCAGATCATGGCTGTAGATCAGGCTGTTGCAGAGGCAAACGGTGATAGCAACGCTATTAAGCAGGCTGTTCGCTCTATCGGTGGTAAGGCTGACACATACAAGCTCTTCAGCAATGTAGATCCTAAGGTTCAGGAGGCTATCAAGGCTGGTAAGAACTATGGTCCAGTATTGGAGGACAAGACATGGAACGCAAGCTATGTTGTTTCAGACGTTACAGCTCCAGCATCATACGAGTTTGAGGTTGTTGTAGCAGCTAACATCATGGAGGCTAAGGCTATTGCTGAGGAAGTTATTGCTAACGGTGGAGACTTCACAAAGTTGGAGAACGCCGTTGAGGTATCTACAGACTCACGCCAGATGGCACAGATGTCTGAGAGCGATGCTAAGAACTTCATCGACAGAAAGGTTGGTGATATCTTCACTTACACATACAACCACAAGCCAGCTGTAGTTAAGATTACTAAGCTCGGTGACAAGGAGCGTTTCGTTCTCACAGCAGACGTTGAGAAGAACGTTAAGGCAAGCGCACTCACTAACAACAACATCGTTGAGAGCGTAGATAAGTTCATCGCTGAGGCAGGCAACACTGCTGAGTCATTCAACGATGCTGCAAATGCTGCACACTACCAGGTGCTTCTCTCTACAGCAAACCGCAACGACTATACTCCTATGCAGGGTCGCGCACGTGGCGTTCGCAACATTCCTAACTCACGTAACATCGCTGTTTGGGCATACGATGCTCAGGTAGGCGACATTAAGAGCTTCCACGGCGAGAACGTAATCTACGTTGTTATGGTTACAGGTATCGATGAGAACAAGTACCAGGCAAAGAATGATAAGGCTATTGAGTCTACTCTTAAGCGCAACAAGCAGTATGAGGCTATCGCATCACAGCTTGCAATGGATGCAGCTATCGAGGGTGCTGAGAATGGCACATTCACTGGCGTTAAGTTCAACATTAACACTGTTGACGGCAAGTTCGAGCCATCGTTGGCAGCTGCTATCGCATCTTCACGCAACACAGGCGTAGAGACTAAGGTTAAAGGTAGCGCAGGTGCTTACGTATTCGTTGTTGACGCAATCAATGGCGAGGTAGACCCAGAAACTATCGAGGCTGAGCGTACTCCAGATATGACACAGCGTGAGAGCGCAATGGCACGTATGGCAGTAGATGTTCTTACATCAAAGGCTCAGATTGAGGATATGCGTGGCGAGGGTGAGATTTAATTCTCTACCTTATATTAGTTCAAAGGGATTGTCCAACATAAAATGGACAATCCCTTTTTCGTTGAAGCTACATAAGAATATACGCTTCATTTATCTGAACGCGGTATTTAATTTGTAGCATATTTTTCGTAACTTTACCGAAGAATAATTAAATTTTGTATATGGCTAAGATTAATTGCATAGGTATTCTCACCTCTGGTGGCGATGCTCCAGGTATGAATGCAGCTATACGCGCGGTAACACGTATGGCTATATATAACAATCTTCGTGTTATAGGTATTAAGCGTGGATACTACGGTCTTGTGTACAACGAGATGGAGGAGTTTACCACAAAGTCTGTGAGTAATATCATTCAGCAAGGCGGCACAATCCTGAAGACAGCGCGTTGTAAAGAGTTTACTACTGCCGAGGGTCGCGCTAAGGCTTATGAAAACATGACGAGCGCAGGCATTGATGCCTTGGTGGTTATTGGTGGCGACGGCTCACTTAGCGGAGCCCGCATCTTTGCCGAGGAGTATGACGTACCTATTGTTGGTCTCCCAGGAACTATAGATAACGACCTCGGAGGTACCGACAGAACAATCGGCTACGATACAGCCCTAAATACTATCGTTGACGCTGTGGATAAGATACGCGACACCGCAACAAGCCACGAGCGACTCTTCCTCGTTGAGGTTATGGGACACATGGCTGGCTACCTGGCACTTAATGGTGCAATAGCATCAGGAGCTGAAGCAGCGATTATTCCAGAGATGGAGACAGAGATTGACCAATTGGGAGATCTCATAAATCGCGGTTTCCGTAAGAGCAAGAACTCTGCGATTGTCCTTGTTGCTGAGAATCCTACCACTGGTGGAGCTATGGGTCTTGCACAACGCATCAAGGAGGAGTTCCCAGAGTATGACGCACGCGTTACAATCCTTGGACATCTTCAACGAGGAGGCTCACCCACTGCTGCAGACCGCATACTATCCTCAAAGATGGGAGCACAGGCTATCACTGCATTAATGGAGGGACAACGTAATGTTATGATCGGCATAAAGAATGGCGACCTTGTCTACGTGCCATTCTCGAAAGCTACACAACATAACAGCTCTATCGACCGCGGCGACATAGACCTTGTTAAGATACTCTCAATATAACCTGAAACTAACGACCCAAACAGATGATTAAACATATTTTAGGCATAGGCAATGCCCTAACAGATATGCTTGTTAGCCTATCAAGCGATGATGTTCTAAAGCAGTATCAACTTGCCAAAGGCTCAATGAGCCTTGTTGATAGCCAGATGCAGACCGACGTACTTTCGTCTGTTGCTGGATGCCCATACTCACTATCGCTCGGTGGCTCGGCAGGTAATACCATACGAGCTATGGCACGTCTCGGTACTGAGGTAGGTTTCATCGGTAAAGTGGGTAACGACTCTACGGGCGATTTCTATATTCAGGCTCTACGCAATGTGAATGTCGCTCCATATATTCTTCGCTCGGAGAATCAGTCTGGCAGATGTCTTTCTCTCGTCTCTCCAGATGGAGAACGCACATTTGCCACACACCTTGGTGCTGCGTTGGATCTACAAGCACACGATATCGATCCAATGATATTTAATGGCTACGACTGCCTCTATGTTGAGGGCTACTTAGTTCAAGACCACGATCTTATACACAATACCATGTCCAAAGCTAAGGAGTGCGGACTGAAAGTGGCTATTGACCTTGCATCGTTCAATGTTGTGCGTGAGAATAGAGCGTTTCTGCATAACCTCGTTGAGAAATATGTCGATATCATATTTGCTAACGAGGAGGAGGCACACGAATTCAGCGGTCTCAATGATGTTATGGAGTCGTTACACTATATTGGTAAGATGTGCGAACTCACCATCATAAAGACTGGCACAAAGGGAGCTATCATTAAGCGTGGCAACGAAGTTGTGGAGGTCGGCATTATGGCAGCTGCCAAGCGTGTAGATACTACGGGCGCAGGCGACTTTTATGCCGCAGGCTTCCTGTCAGCCCTTTGTGAGGGCATGAGCCTAAGACAATGTGGCACCATTGGAGCTATCACAGCAGGCAAGGTTATTGAGGTTGTCGGCACAACACTTGGCGAAGATGCCTGGCGCGATATTCTCCATCTCATTGAAAAAGTTCGTAAAGAACAATACCTGTTTTAAAATAGATAAGTGGCTGTCTAACAAATCAAGTTTAGACAGCCACTTTTTTGTATTATTTATCCTACACTATCATATAGCGATATAATAGAGTGTATCATAGTGCAAACTACTACTCCTCAGGACCATAGCAACCAGCATACTGAATAATCTCTATTGTATCATTCTTAGTGAAACTCTGAACAGTAATCCACGCCTTGCGCTCATGACCACCTGATGGGTTTGGCTCAACAACAATGCTAATGCCCGAATCCCACTTAGGTAAGGCACGCGTTGAATAATCATAGTCTTCTATTACCTTAACAATCTTGATCCAACCCTCCATTGGCGTTTTATCACCATTCTCAGGATCTATCTCCCAGCTATCACCACTCTGAAACTCTATATGCACGTTATCAACTCCAGTAGATAATACAGGGATAACCATCTCACCCCCTTCAGGTTCTACAATTATAGACTCCTCATAGAACTCAACGTAGGGTTTGTCCCAAATCATTCCTGAGTGAGTTTCCTCGCAACTAACCCCAGCGAAAGCAGCAATAACAGCTGCCATAAAAAATAACTTTTTCATATTTGTAAAATTTTAGTTATTGATTATTAATTATTTTGCTCAACATAGATAACATGATATTCGTAACCAGATATCAGCTCGATCCACAACCCACGCTTCTCTCCTGAGGTGTTAGGCTTCGCAATTATCTTGACCTCACTGGCAAAAACATCCTCATTGACATACTCAACAGTAAGCCACTCATATTTATTCTTCTGCACATCACCCTCCTGCGAACTTACACCGTTATCGCCATTATCATAGTTGTGGATTTCGGCATGTGTAAACTGCTCGACTCCAGAGATAACCTTCTCGCCACCCTCAGCCGAGAATTTCACGGTCTGGGGATAGCCTAAATCTACCTCCTCAAACATACCACAAGATAACAACATAAGTGGCATCATGAGTACAATAAGAATCTTTTTCATAATCCGAGATGTTTCAGTTAATTTAAATCATGCTGCGCCAAACTTTTTGTTTTCGCTACTGCAAAGGTAGATGCGAAGAAGACTAAATACCAAATTTTTGAGTCCCAAATTTTTCCACGGGGGGGGGGGGATAACTATCTGATTATCAATACTATGAAAAATCAATTTTTACCAATTTTTCAACCTACTGATTATCAAGGAGTTACAAAGCCACTTTTAGATATCCACCGAAAACATATAACACACTGATATTCTGCACGTTACAAAATATTATGAAAATTTCCAAATTTTAAGCAAAGAGATGAGTATTATATTACACTGAACGACACAAACTCAAAGATTCGCCCCAAAAAGAAATATAAAGCTACTAATCATATATCATATTAACCCATAGTAACTCATGTTAACCCATTATATCCCATCGAAATCAACAGACACTTTTTCCAC
>JAGBUS010000074.1 GCA_017630735.1 Alistipes sp.
TAGAGCTTTTCTCGACAATGTTACTACACGCACCATCGAGTTGTCGTTGGGTAAGGTATACGACTATAAGGTTCCATACTCAAAATTTGTTGTACTACGTGCCGAGCGTCGCGAGCAGCAGATGGCAGCATACGAGAACCAGCAGCGTCTTATCGAGAAGACCGAGGAGTTTATCGAGAAGTTCCGCTACAAGCCTACAAAGAGCAACCAGGTGCAGTCGCGCGTGAAGCAGCTCGAAAAGTTGGAGCGCATAGAGGTTGACGAGGAGGATTTGTCACGCCTTAACATCAAGTTTCCACCTGCGCCACGCTCAGGACAGATTGTAGCAGACATAAAGGGCGTGGGCAAGGCATTTGGCGAGAAGCGCATCTTCGCGGGTGCTGAGTTCACCATAGAGCGTGGTCAGAAGATTGCCCTTGTAGGACGTAATGGTGAGGGTAAGACCACCTTCGCACGTATGCTTATTGGCGAGTTGGAGGCTACCGAGGGCGAAATAAAGGTTGGTGCTAATGTAAATATAGGCTACTACGCGCAGAATCAGGATGACCTGATGGATGGCGAGTTTACGGTATTCGACACCCTCGACCGTGTGGCTGTGGGCGATGTGCGCACACGCCTAAGAGATATCCTCGGAGCATTCCTATTCCGCGGCGAGGATATAGACAAAAAGGTAAAGGTATTATCAGGTGGCGAGCGTTCGCGCTTGGCTATGGCACGTCTGATGCTTGAGCCTTACAACCTCTTAGTACTCGACGAGCCTACCAACCACATGGATATGCGTTCGAAGGATATCCTTAAAGATGCCTTGCAGAAGTTTGACGGCACGGTAGTGGTAGTATCACATGACCGTGAGTTCTTGGATGGTCTTGTAGACCGCATCTACGAGTTCCGCGATGGTGGCGTCAGGGAGTATCTCGGCGATATCTGGTACTTCCTCGAAAAGCGCAAGGTGGAGTCGTTGCAGGATATTGAACGTCACGACAAGCCAACAACGCAGACCGCTAAGAGCGAGGAGACTCCAGCAGCAGGAAAACTATCTTACGAGCAGAAGAAGGAGCAGGAGAAGCTCATTCGCAAGCTACGCAAGGCTGTGGAGAGCGTGGAGGAGGAGTTGGCAAAGGTCGAGAAGGAGATTGCCGATTATGACGCACGTTTTGCCGTGGCTACGGAGTACAATGCCGATGACTACGCCAAGTATAACGCACTCAAGGAGCACTACGACCACCTAATGCACGAGTGGGAGAAGGCATCCTACGAGTTGGAGATAACCGAACAAAGTTAAAAGAAGATATGGAGAAGGAGAATATTATTTTTGGTATTCGCCCTGTTGCCGAGGCTATCGAGGCTCGCAAGCAGATAGAGCGAATCTACATTAAGAAGGGTGCTGAGGGTGCGCTAATGAACGACCTCAAGGACCTTATGACACGCCACCACCTACGCTGGCAGGAGGTGCCTATCGAGAAGTTGAACCGTCTTACACGTGGTAACCACCAGGGTGTTGTGGCACAGATTGCCGCTATCGACTACGTAACGGTAGAGGATATCTTGGAGCGCGTTCCTGAGGATGAGACACCACTCATCGTGGTATTCGATGGCGTTACCGATGTTCGTAACTTCGGCGGTATTGCACGTTCTGCAGAGTGTGCAGGTGCTCACGGTCTTATCACTCCACTTAAGAACTCTGCTCCAGTAAATGGCGATGCTATTCGTTCATCTGCAGGTGCATTGAACAACATTCCTGTTTGCCGTGTAGGCTCTATCCGCAACACGCTGAAGGCGTTGCAGACCGACGGCTTCCAGATTGTTGCAGCAACAGAGAAGAGCCGCAAGTTGCTCTACGATGCAGACTTCCGCAAGCCTACAGTGATTGTTATGGGTGCCGAGGATAATGGTATCTCAAAGGAGGTATTGAAGCTCTGCGACGAGCAGTTGGCAATTCCACTTATCGGTCGCACAGAGTCGTTGAACGTATCTGCCGCAGCGGCTATTATGCTCTTCGAGGTGGTACGTCAGCGTATCGGCGAGTAATGAGCGTCATAAAACACAGATTAGGAGATATAGAGTGTGTGCGATCACTTCGCGCACGCTCTATTCGTCTTATGGTACGTAGCGATGGCTCGCTGTGTGTGACATACCCCATCCTCTCATCGCGAAGCAAAGCCATAGCCTTTGTCGAGAGCAAGGAGGCGTGGATTATAGCCACACGCCAACGCATAGAGAATCGTCGTGCGAACCACCCCACAATAACCGCTGAGGATATTAAGCGACTACGCAAGGAGGCACACGCAACACTTCCGCCACTGGTGGCTAAGTTAGCCGCAACGTATGGCTTTCACTATACTTCTCTACGCATATCCTCAGCACACACACGTTGGGGCTCATGCAGTGGCAAGAACAGTATATCATTATCACTCTTCCTGATGCTTCTCCCTGAGCATCTTCGCGAGTTTATAATACTCCACGAACTCTGCCACACGCGACACCATAACCACTCGGCAGCATTCCACGCGCTACTAAACTCACTTGTCGAGGGCAAAGAGAAAGCCCTCAACCGAGAGTTGAAGGCTTATCATATTCCACGTGTGGAGTAATTACTCTACAACACGATAGTAATGTACAGAGATTCCCGTTAGCGATGGATCTACGCCAGCGGTAGTATCTGTGTATATAATCTCATTCTCAGATACAAACTCTATTTTTGCAGACATCTCCACCTGCAACTCCACTGCAGTCTTGGCGTTAGCATTTGCCTGCTCCTCAATCGCCTGCTTGAGCATCGGAATCATCATCTCAAACTCAGGATTCGAAGGTGTCAAACTAATAGAGTCTACAGTATATGATATAGCCGTAACCTTCATCTTCAAGGTCTCACCCTCAAAAGTCCAAGTACCATCAGAGGTGACACTCATATCAAAGTTGGCTGTTACGGTTGCATCCAAAGGTATCGACGATGATACGTGCGCCACACTCCTTGATACGCCATCCTCTGAGAACTCAACGGAACCTTCTCCCTCAAAGCCCTTGATTTCCGACCTCTCAGCCACAACACCCTCGACTGTCTTAAGATTTGCTGACCACTTACCCACGAGACTCTGAGCAGAAGCACTATACGCAACTGACATAAGTAGCATCACGGCTACTAACGAAAATACTCTTTTCATAGTTTTATAAGGTTTTAATTTGTTCGACATGTGTAAATACGCCATCGACATGGATGGTTGGAGACTCTCGGAAGAGACCAAAGACCGCAGAGCCTGAGCCCGACATCGAGGCATAAACAGCACCCTGACTAAGCAGATAGCTCTTTAGCGCAGTAATCTCTTGATGTGCTGCGAGGATATGTGGCTCAAAATCATTCTTAACACTACCCTGCCACTCGTCGATAGGCTTCTTCAACAACTCCGTAAGTCGCACCCCTGGAATACATGGCTGAACACCGCGATATGCCTCGGCTGTAGAGACACCGCCTTCAGGTTTCATAACCACCAACCACAGTCCTTGCAAATCGACATCCACAGGCGACATAATCTCACCTCTGCCCTCGCACAACATAGCGCGATTATATACAAAGAATGGAGTATCGCTACCCAACTCTGCAGCGAGAGAAGCAAGTGTTGGCTTATCAAGATTTAGTTCATAAAGCTCGTTGATAGCCATTATCACAGCCGTAGCATCCGACGAGCCACCACCTAAGCCCGCGCCAAAAGGCACTCGCTTATCAAGCGTGATAGCAACGCCACCTACGCCATAACGCTCCTGCATAAGACGTGCTGCACGCACACATAGGTTTTTATCCGCAGGGCAGTCTACAATAATACCCTCACCTCGGAACTCCACACGCTCTGCCGCACGCTCCACACTCAGGATATCGTACAACCCCATAACGGGGAGCATCACGGTCTCCAAGTCATGATAGCCATCCGCCCTACGACGCAAAACATCGAGACCGAGGTTTATCTTGCAATTAGCCTTGAGAATCATAGCGACAATGCAACAGAAATAAACATCAACAGAGATATAAATAAGATGAATAGCACCATTATCCATACGGTTGCCTTTGCCCAACGAATGGATGTAGCACCATTGGTCTGTGCTCCTACGTAATCACCATTACACCAACTACTATCCGACTTTAGGTAGTAGATAAGCGATACGATTCCGCAGGGCCAGAAGAAGAAAAGCGATACTATACTCCATGCGATGCTGCTATATGGATTTGTACCGCGGTTGACAGTTGTTGCAGTTCCCTCGAAGCGATGACCGCAATGAGGACATACATTGATGGTCGATGCAACAAGACCACCACACTCAGGACAATTACGTGCTGACATAGTTTATTGATGTTTGTTTTATTACAAAGATAGCTAAAATTTCATTTTCTATCACCATGGTTACATATTTTTATAATATATAACACACCAAAGAACATATAAGTAAATAAATTGCAAAAATATTTGGAAAAACAGATTGCTTTATGTATCTTTGCATAATAGCAAATTTTAATAAAACTAAATATTATGGCAAATCTTAGATTTTTAAAGAAGGAGATCGACTACCGTTTGGAGGAGTTGGCATTTGATTGTCACATGGCTATCTTCGTACAGCCAAACAAGGAGGAGGCTATCGTTGAGTTGATGTCACGTGGCGTAGAGTTGCGCAACGCCCTCTACCATGCTGCTAACAACCCTGCTGAGCCTAAGAATCGCTCACTCGTGAAGAAGCACTATGCAGCATTGCGTCGCGATATGGATTCAAGCTTCGCATCACTCTTTGCTGACCTCAGCGCAGTTTGCGAGTAATTCGTTGATTTGAACCACAACTTATGGAGACTATCTTTTGAGATAGTCTCCATTTTTGCATATAAGCCGTATAACAAGGTTATTTTGGTGTTGCACTTGTCCTCAATATGCTCATTTACGCCGAGTAAACTCCGCTATTTCGGACTTCGTGCGCCTAAAACTAACTCATGTTATACGACTTCTAAAAGTTAAGGTCTGTCCAACAAATTTGTTAGACAGACCCTTTACATATTATAAAATCACAACTTTACTTTCCGAGAACGAGTTTCTCAATCTCCTCAATCTGCGCCTTAAAAGACTTATCAGTATCCATCATATCGGCAACAGCCTTGCAGCTGTGAAGTACCGTAGCATGGTTACGACCACCAATAGATGAGCCGATAACTGTAAGCGGTGCCTTGGTGTGCTGCTTAGCGAGATACATAGCAACCTGACGAGCCTGAGCAACATCGCGTGTACGCTTTGAAGAGTTGAACGTATCCTCATCAATATTGTAGTACTCACACACTGTGCGGACAATATGATCGATAGTTATCTCGCGCTGGGTAAGCTTAACATACACCTTAAGAATATCCTTTGCAAGCGAGATGGTAATCTTGCGACCGAGGAACGAAGCATTAGCAATAAGCGATGACAATGCACCCTCAATCTCTCGTACATTAGCCGAGATGTTATCCGCGAGATATGCCACTACCTCCTCAGGAATATTAGCACCAAGACGTTGTGCCTTAGCACGTATAATCTTGAGCTTAGTCTCGTAGTCAGGAACATTAAGGAATGCCGAGAGACCCCACTTAAAACGTGTCAACAATCGCTGCTCGATATCCTTCAACTCCACAGGTGGCTTATCAGATGTAAGGATAAGCTGCTTTCCTGCAAGCTGCAAGTGGTTAAAGATATTAAAGAAGGCATTCTGAGTACCTGTCTTACCTGTCAACTCCTGAATATCGTCGATGATAAGCACATCTACCATCTGATAGAAGTGGATGAAATCGGTAATCTCACCATTCTTATATGCCGTCTGGAACTGAGCCTGAAACTTGTTCATCGAGACATACAACACCTGAAGCTCAGGATGACGCTGACGCACCTCATGACCGATAGCCTGAACAATATGTGTCTTACCAAGACCAGAGTCGCCATAGATATACAACGGATTGAAGGCGTTGTTACCTGGTGATACAGCAATAGACATACCAGCAGAACGTGCCAAGCGGTTACACTCACCCTCGATGTGATTATCAAACGTATAGTTTGGATTCAACTGAGGGTCGAACATAATACGACGCAAGCCAGGAATCACAAAAGGATTTGGGATATTTGCCGTATCGGTTGGCTTTGCAAACTGAGGCACTGCCGAGTTCGAGGTCTCCACAGGTTGCTGTGGGGCCTTGCGTGGAACAGCATAGTGCAACTGAGTATTTGCGCCATATAACTCTGAGATAATAGGACGCAAGTGCTGCAAATAACGCTTCTCGATGCTCGCCACAAAGCTCTCATTAGGCACACGAAGACGCAAATTCGAGCCATCGAACCCAATAGGCCATATAGGCTTAAACCACTTTACAAACTCCTCCTCTGTTATGGTGAGTCGAAGTCTGTCCAAGCAGTCTTGCCAAACCTGGGTATATCTCTCTGTCTGCATCATCGTTTCAAAAAATATTGTATCTTTGCCTAATAATTACCTCTACATATATGGCGACAAATCCCCGAAACAGCCTTAGTAATTCTGTTTCAATTCGTTATATTCTCAGCCCTATTTTTTTGCTAAAATCGCCAAATACTACTATTGTTGTTATGGCGTTTTTGACATTGCAAAGATGTGGATAATTTTATTAAAATAAACCTAAAAAAGAGTTGCAAAATTCGTTTTTTTTAATAAGGCATTTTTAACTTAAAATTTGGCATAAAATTTAATTCACTGATACTATTATATTTTAGGAATTTTTCGTATATTTGCATAATACAATTTTCGAATAGAAATATTTCAAACCATAAAAATAACTTATACTACTATGGCAAATAATTTAGACCCTCAGGTGCTAGCAAAAGCACAAGCATGGCTCGATGGCAAGTACGACGAGACTACAAAGGAGCAGGTGCGTCTCTTGATTGAGAACAACCCTAATGAGCTTGTTGAGAGCTTCTACAAAGACCTTGAGTTTGGTACTGGTGGTCTTCGTGGCATTATGGGTGTTGGTACTAACAGAATGAATATCTACACTGTAGGTGCTGCTACTCAGGGACTTGCAAACTATCTAAAGCTAAATTTTGCAGGCGAGCAGATTAAGGTTGCCATTTCACACGACAGCCGCAACAACTCTCGCATGTTTGCTGAGCGCGTAGCAGATATCTTCGCTTCAAACGGCTTCACAGTATATCTTTTCGATGCGTTGCGTCCTACACCAGAGCTTAGCTTTGCTATCCGCGAGCTTGGATGTCAGTCAGGTGTTATGGTCACAGCATCTCACAATCCTAAGGAGTATAACGGATATAAGGCATACTGGAATGATGGCTCTCAAGTAACCTCTCCACACGATGTAAACATCATCGCTGAGGTGCAGAAGGTAACCGACATTGAGCAGATTCTAACAGGTAAAAACGCTGAGAATATCCACATCCTCGGCGAGGAGTTCGACCAGCGTTATTTGGCTGCTATCAAGGCGTTGTCTCTATCACCTGAGGCAGTGGCAAAATACAACGATATGAAGATTGTTTACACCCCACTTCACGGAGCTGGTGTAAAGCTTGTTCCTCAGTCGTTGCGCAACTATGGTTTCAATAATATTATATGTGTAGAGGAGCAGATGGTGCTCGACGGCAACTTCCCTACTGTTGCCTCTCCAAACCCTGAGGAGCGCAAGACTATGGCTATGGCTATCGAGCTTGCCGAGAAGGAGGGTGCTGACTTTGCTATGGCTACCGACCCTGATGCTGACCGTTTGGGCGTTGCTCTCCGCACTGGCAAGGGCGACTACGTGCTTTTGAACGGTAACCAGACCCTTGTATTGCTTATGTGCTACCAGCTTACTCGCTGGGCAGAGCTTGGTAAGATCACAGGCAAGGAGTTCGTTGTAAAAACTATTGTTACATCTATGATGCCTGA
>JAGBUS010000075.1 GCA_017630735.1 Alistipes sp.
AACCTGACCGTCATTGTCTACAAGCAGGACTTTGTCGAAGCTCAAGGTAGAGTTTTCCTCTCCCTGGAGACGGTGAACATAGAGCTTACGACCCTTCTCAGCCTTAAACTGCTGACCTGCGATCTCTACTATTACGTACATTTATCTAAAATTAATGTGTTTAGCGCGGCAAATATACAACATTATTTCGATTCAGCAAAGAGTTTCAATAGACTTTTTTATCTTTTATCTCATTTTTTATTATTGGCATAATTTTAGCATATATCAAAACGTTATATTTGCGTATATCGAAACTATTTCGTAACTTTGAAAAAAGTAAATAATCAGACTATTATGAAGCACTCGGAGAGCTCAGTTACTCAGTACCAACACACATCTAATGATATAGAGCAGGACACAAGAGAGTATCTCCTCGAACAACAACTAAATGCTGCCGTTCGTGCTGGTGCTGCGATTATGAAGATATACAAAAACTCGGATGACTACGATATATCACTCAAAAGCGATAGCACACCTATAACCATAGCTGACCGCATGGCTCACATAACCATTAAGGAGGCTCTTGGTCAGACTCGTATCCCTATTCTCTCGGAGGAGGGACGCGAAATGCTATACGAGGAGCGACGAAATTGGGAACTTTTCTGGTTGGTAGATCCTCTTGATGGCACTGTAGAGTTCATAAAAGGCAATAACGAGTTTACGGTAAACATAGCTCTTATGCGTAATAATATATGTATAAGTGCTGTTGTATATGTGCCATTCCATCACAAGATGTATATTGCTGAACGTGGCTACGGATCATGGGTTATGTACGACGTTGCTCCAGAAGATAACGCCAACTACACCTATGAGCAGATACACGCTAATATCCAGCAACTACCTCTTGAGGCTGCTACACATAGCAACTATCGTGTGGCTGTATCTCGTTCACATCAGACATCCGAAACACACGAACACATAGGCCTTCTTCGCAGAGCACATCCCGACCTTGAGATAGTTGAGCAAGGAAGTTCCTATAAATTCTGTCTCCTGGCAGAAGGCACTGTAGACTACTATATACGCACTACTACAACATCGGAGTGGGACACTGCAGCCGGAGAGCTCATACTTGCTGAATCTGGAGGCACAACATCATCCTACCCCGCTGGCACCCCCCTATTATATAATAAGGAGACGCTTGACAATCCATGGTTTGTTGCTAAACGAGTAGATTAAAATTATATATATAGATTTTTTCAATATTCCATTCGATATTATCTGTTTGATTGATTAAAAAAGTTGCTCTATTTTTGCAGTACGAAAAAAATGAGTAATAATTTTTTTAAACAGATAATACTATGTCAGCTATACATTTAACAAAGGGTGGTTTTGAAAATCGAGTGGCAAACATTGCAGACTTGGCAAATGGTTGGAACTTTAAAGGCAATAAGCCTGCACTTATCGATTTCTACGCTACGTGGTGCGGTCCATGCCAACGCCTTGCGCCAATCATCGACGAGCTTGCTGAGGAATATGGTGATAAGATAGATATCTACAAGGTGGATGTTGACGAGGAGACAGAGCTTGCAAAGTTATTCCGCGTGCGTTCAATCCCTACTCTTGTATACATTCCTATGGGTGAGGCACCAATCATCCAGCCAGGTGGAAAGACAAAGGGTGAGTTGAAGCAGATTATTGAATCTACGCTTCTAAAGTAGCCCTATATATTGGATTAGTTAAGTAAAAGTGTTTGTTAGGTTGAAGAGGCTGGTAGGGTTACTCCTGCCAGCCTCAAATATTACAATTTTATAGCAAACTTCTTAATACGCTCATTAATCATCTCATCTGGAATTATGGATTTAATGGCGTCGGCGAGGATATTCAACATACGCTGACGCACAAAGTCACGACGGATGACAAATGCCACCTCACGACCAGGCACGGGATTATGCAACACACGCACATTCTCACGCTCAGCATTACTCATAAGAGGTAGCTGCAACTCAGGAATAATGGTATATCCACCATTCTCATCTACAATACGCATCAGTGTCTCGATGCTTCCTGCGGCATATATCGACACAGAGGATATATCGCGCACACAAAATGGAAATTGCTCTACATTAGGGCAGTAACTCTCGCCCAACACCCATATCTCATCTGCACGAAGGTGTTGCGTATCAATCTCGCTCTCCTTAAAAAGCTCCGACTGCGGTGATACGTATGCCAAATATCGCTCCTGGAATATTGGAATCTCAAGCAGATTATCATCAGCCACAGGCATAGCGAGTATTGCAACATCCAACTCTGCACGTTGGAGCTTCGCCTTGAGAGTCTCCACACGCGCCTCCTCGACATGAAGCACCACGTCAGGGTGATTCTTCTTCATATAGCTGAATAGACGCGGAAGAATAAACGGCGCAATAGTAGATGCTACACCCAATGATATATTTCCCACACTTAGATCCTTGTGGGTAGATACAAGCTCCTCCATCTGCGAAGCGTTGTATAGCACCACGCGCGCCTGAGCGATAATCTCCTTACCAAGTGCAGTAGGCTCAATAGGATGACACGAGCGATCAAAGATTGCCACATCAAGCTCAGTCTCAAGCTTTTGTATTAGTGATGATAGCGTAGATTGCGTCACGCCACACGACTCCGCTGCACGAACAAAATGACGATGTTCGTCAACAGCAACGATATACTCTAATTGTTGTAGTGTCATAAATATCGATTTTATCAATACAAAGATACAAAATATCTGTTTGATTGTATCATTTTCTTGCACTATTTTTGCATTAAGAAAGATAAAAAATAGTATAAACGATAAAAAAACTGAATATTATGACAACTAAATTCTATAAATGTGAGACTTGTGGCAATGTAGTAGTAAAACTTGTAGACTCGAAAGTTCCCGTTATGTGCTGCGGCAAGAAGATGGAGGAGCTTGTGCCAAACACCGTAGATGCAAGTGGTGAGAAGCACCTGCCTGTGGTGACAATGCTTGACGATAAACGTATGAAGGTAGAGGTGGGTAGCGTAGCACACCCTATGGAGACTGAGCACCATATCGCCTTTATATATGTTGAGCTTGAGAATGGCGGTATCAAGGTAGACCTTAAGGATAAGCCTGAGACTATCGTATACCTTGGCGACGAGAAGCCTCTTGCAGTGTATGAGTACTGCAATCTTCACGGCTTGTGGAAGACGGAGCTATAGTAGAGTCACACGCTCTATATGCGCTATCGCGGGCCTCGGCTCGCGATAGTTGTTTTGTGGGGGAGGGATGATTGTGATAGGGAATAATGGGGATTGATGGGTATTGATAGGGAAATTAGGAAATTTAAAGAGGTTAAGGATTAAACACAAACTCGCTAAATTCATTAAATTCATTAATCCAGCCCTACCGGAGTGCTGTAATTTCTTGTCAGAAAGCGCGAGATGTGTTATATCACAAAAGAAACCACCAAGGGATAGTACAAATAGTACAGCCCAAGGTACGAGGTTATTTGGGATTAGAAGGTGGTAGATACAACGCTCGACGAAGAAAGCCACCGATGGGTAGTACTTGACGTACGTCCCATTGGTGGCTTATCGTTAGCGGCAATAGATGCCGCCTTATAATTCCAAAGAAATTATGCCTCGAGTGCGAAACGCTTGTAAGCAACAACAGTAGCCTCCTTATCAGCACGCTGGAGGAACTCGCGGATAGACTCCTTCTCGCCTACTACAGCCTGGTTAAGAAGTGTGTTCTCCTCGAAGAACTTACGCATCTTACCCTCAGCAATCTTCTCAAGGATTGCATCTGGCTTGTTAGCGTTCTTAGGATCCTGCTTCATCATCTCCATCTGGATAGCCTTCTCCTTCTCTACGATCTCTGCTGGGCAGTCGTTCTCGTCGATTGAGATAGGAGCCATAGCAGTTGCCTGCATAGCGATCTTCTTAGCTACCTCCTCGTCAACTGGCTTGTTGAAACCGAGGATAGAACCGAGCTTCTTGTTGAAGTGAACGTAAGCAACGCAATATGGAGCCTCGATACGAGCGTAGTAAGCGATCTCAACCTTCTCGCCTGTCTGACCAGACTTCTCAGTTACCATCTCCTCTACAGTGTTACCCTCAGCGTTCTTAACACCCATAAGAGCGTCGCGATCAGCTGCATCAGCAGCAACAGCGATCTCCAACATAGCGTTAGCAGAAGCACCGAACTCTACGTTCTGAGCTACGAAGTCAGTCTCACAAGCAAGGCAAAGGATGTATGCCTTCTGATCAACAATCTTAGTTACAACAACGCCCTCAGAAGCTGTACGCTCTGAACGCTTAGCTACTACGAGCTTACCCTTCTCGCGGATGATATCCTTAGCGCGCTCGAAATCGCCCTCTGCCTCCTGGAGTGCCTTCTTGCAATCCATCATACCAGCACCGGTCATCTTACGGAGCTGCATTACATCAGCTGCTTTGATTTCCATATCTGTAAATATTTTTAATCGTTAATAATCTAAAAAAACCGTGGCGAGCGGGCCTTAGCCTACCCGCCATGGTAAATGTGCCATTTGGCAACGAGAGGTAATTACTCCTCCTTAGCCTCCTCTGTAGCTGCGACAACCTCAGCAACAGTAGCCTCCTCAGCATCTACAGCAGCCTTAACTGCCTTCTTGATGCGTGGCTTAGAGGTCTTTGCACCCTCCTGAGCCTCAGCCTCCTGTGCCTCCTTCTCCTTCTCGAGCTTGCGCTCCTCAGCACCCTCAGCGATAGCACCGCATACTACATCAAGGATAGTAGCGATTGACTTCTGAGCATCGTCATTTGCAGGGATTACGTAATCAATGTCGGTTGGATCACAACAAGTATCAACCATTGCAAATACTGGGATGCTCAAACGCTTAGCCTCCTTAACAGCGTTCTGCTCCTTCTGTACGTCGATAACGAACAATGCAGCAGGAAGACGGTTAAGGTCTGCGATAGAACCGAGGTTCTTCTCGAGCTTAGCACGCTGACGAGAGATCTGGAGCTTCTCGCGCTTTGAGAAATTGTCGAAAGTACCGTCGTTGGTCATCTTATCGATGGTAGCCATCTTCTTAACGGCCTTACGTATAGTGGGGAAGTTTGTAAGCATACCGCCTGCCCAACGCTCTGTAACGTAAGGCATACCTACGGCTGCTACCTTCTCTGCAACGATCTCCTTAGCCTGCTTCTTTGTTGCTACGAACAATACGCGACGACCGCTCTTTACGATCTGCTTCAACGCTGCTGCAGCCTCATCAAGCTTGATAACTGTCT
>JAGBUS010000076.1 GCA_017630735.1 Alistipes sp.
CCTGCTTGAAAGTTAAGAAACGGATTACACGCTCATCACGACGATACTGAGTCTCGAGTGTGTTGATGATTGAGCCCTCACCAGTGAACTCTACGAGGAAGTAGAAACCGGTAGTCTTCTTCTGAATAGGGTATGCAAGCTTCTTCAAGCCCCAGTTCTCCACATTCACAATCTGACCGCCGTTCTCGGTGATTACGCCCTGGAATTTGTCAGCAACCTCCTTTACCTGTGCGTCTGAAAGGACAGGAGTGACAATGAAAACGGTTTCGTAATTGTTCATACGTTAAAAAATTAATTAGTTTTTTTGCATAATGCGGTGCAAAGGTAGCAATTATTTTTAATTTAGCAACACTTTTTGCTAATATTTTGCATACATATATATAATAAAGGGCTGTTGCAAGCAACAACCCTTATACTATTGTCGTCAATGTATTACTCTTCCGCCTCAAAGACATCCTTGCCGAGGGCGCACAATGGGCATGCCCAATCCTCTGGAAGCTCCTCAAATGAAGTGCCTGGAGCGATGCCGTTATCTGGATCGCCTACCTCTGGATCATAAACATAGTGACATGCTGTACAAACGTATTTTTTCATAATAGTTAAAGTTTTAAATGGTTTATAGATATAACTCACAATACCTATATATTATTGTGAGGTTGTAAATAAAAAAATACTACCCATCCACAATGCTGCGGAAGGGTAGTTTATTTGTGAGTGTTAAAACAACTTACTCAGCCTGCTCTGTTGCTGTCTCCTCAGCTGGAGCCTCCTCAGTAGTTGCACCCTCCGCGTCAGCCTCTACAACAAGACCATCCTCAGCTGTAGCAGTCTCCTCAACAACCTCTGTAGACTCCTCCAATGCTGCAGAAATCTCCTCAGTACCGATGATAGCCTGCTCAGTGCTTGACTTTGGCAATGATACTACTGACAAAAGTGTGAAGAATACTATACCTGCAACCATTGCCCAAGTAAATTTCTCCAAGAAGTCTGTTGTCTGACGAACACCCATAGTCTGGTTAGCAGCACCGAAGTTAGCAGCCATACCGCTCTTTGGGCTCTGCACCAATACTGCAAGTATCAACAAAATACTTGCAATAACAATCATAACAATACAAAATGTATACATAAAGCTTAGAAATTTAATTATTCTACCTAATTATTTCTTTTTCTTCTCTTCTATTTGTGCAATAAGTTCCGCAAAGTAAATACTTTATTCTGAATTTAGCAAACTTAAAATGCGATAAGTGTTAATTGCATCGTCATATAACCCCTGATTTAGGTATATTACTGCCAATTCTTCGCTTACCATATCTTCATCATCATCAAATTCCACGCGTGAGAGATCATCTGCGCTTCCCTCTTCTGCAACAATACGATAGTCATCGCGCTTCAAGAAACGATCTATGAGGTCGTCGGTAGTGAGGAGGGTTAATCGTGCAACGTCAATCTCCTTAATAGGTACTATAGCAGTAGGGTGTAGCAGTGTTATAAGGGTTGTATAATGATCCTTATTAATAACACGACCTCTATCCTCTAATGATGATTGCTGAGCAAGCTCTCGGCGAAGTAGCTCTACACGCGATCCGCTCCACCATGGGTATTGCTCTGCGAGTTTACGCAGTTGTTCCGTTGTGTAGTCGTAAATACCATTACTCATAGTGCACAATATTACCAGTTACCTGCCGCAGCCATATAGATATCGTTCACCAAAGCATTTACAATCTCCTCAATAAGCTGATCCTGAACATCAACAAGAAGCTGTGATGCATCATAATCGGCATACTGTGAGAAGGTCTTACTATTGAATGATGTTGTTTGGTCAACAGCATTTTGGAAGTTTACCTTAACGGTGATAGTAAGACGGTTTTGTAGGGCATAGTCACCACTCGATACAGATGATGTGGTAGATGTATAGTTGGTAATCTCTCCCTCGAATGCAAAATCGCCACCCTCTTCTACTTGCTGAAGACGTGTCTGGCGTGAAAACTTATCACGTAGAGCCTCCGTGAGCACGTTGCTTAGTGTTGGAGCAACCATAGGTGCGTTATTCGGAAAGTATGCCACCGAGAATGTTTGAGCCTCAGGGGGAATAGAACCACCAGAGAGGTTATATGTTACCTTATAACCACAACTTGTGAATGACAGTATTGCCAATGTCATACAAGCAATGAGCTTGCACTTATTTAATATATGTTTCATATCTTTCGTTGACTCTATTTAATTTCATCATCAATGCCCAACGCTTTCATCCTGCGATAGAGTGTACGCTCCGAGATAAACAACTCGCGTGCAGCATCCTTACGTCGATAGTTGTGACGTTGCAATGCTTGAATAATTTGCTCACGCTGCATATCATCCTTGGTCATCTCGCGTGGCGGGATGTCATCTACTACTTCAATAACAATATCATCATCTTCGCGTGTCGCAATACGATGTGTGGCATCTGGAAGTAAGCCTACCACCTCATGCTGTGGTGTAGGCGATGGCTGCGAATTAGAATGTTGTACGCCACCTCGCATAGCTTCACTCATCATGCGCTTTAAGTCGTTGATATCGTTGCGCATATCGAAGAGTATCTTATAAAGCAGTTCACGTTCGGTAGCCATGTTGTCATAGCTGCTCTCGCTATTCATTGCGCGTAGTGAGTACTCCTCATCAGGGAGGTAGCGACGTAGAATATCGGATGAAATATCCCTGCTTTGCTCTATGGCTGATATCTGCTCTGCCACGTTCTTCAGCTGACGAATATTGCCTCGCCAGTGGTAGTTCTCCAACAATACACGAGCACCCTGGTCGAGGGTTATAGCAGGCATGTTATATTGCACCGCAACATCACTTGCAAACTTGCGGAATAAGAGATAGATATCACCCTTGCGCTCACGAAGTGGTGGAACGCTGATTGGCACGGTATTGAGACGATAGTAGAGGTCCTCGCGGAAGCGTCCCTCGTTGATAGCTTTTAAGAGATCGTTGTTTGTTGCCGCTACAACACGAACATTGGTTTTCTGCACCTTAGCAGAGCCAACACGCATATATTCACCCGTTTGAAGCACTCGTAGAAGGCGTACCTGGGTAGATATTGGTAGCTCGCCCACCTCATCAAGGAATATTGTACCTCCATTAGCCTCTTCGAAATAACCTTTACGGCTATCAATAGCACCCGTAAACGAACCCTTCTCGTGACCGAAGAGCTCTGAGTCGATAGTTCCTTCGGGAATAGCACCACAGTTTACAGCAATATACTTATTGTGCTTACGCGCTGAGAATGCGTGTATAATCTGAGGGAAAAACTCTTTACCAACACCGCTCTCACCAGTAACAAGTACCGAGAGGTCGGTAGGAGCAACGCGCATAGCTACCTCAATGGCACTATTGAGCGAGTCGGTATTGCCAATAATACCGAAACGTTGTTTTACCGTTAGAAGCTCATTCGCTGTCATATTCAATCTCTCTACTTATATTATCTCTCTTTACGAAAGCTATCAACGCACAACTCGTCTTAAAATTGTGGATTAAGATAGCTGTTTCCAGTAGTAGTCTCTATATCTTTCTCGGTTGAGATATTGATAAAGTCTATGAGTGTTGTGTCTTTGCTCTCGCGACTTGTTGTATCTGCGACCTCCATGCTGGTTGTTGATACAACTACGTCGTTATTAGCATTATGGCTACCATAGCCACCTCGCCATTGCCATACTCCCCATATAATGCCTACTGCGAGGAGTGCGAATATGATTACAGTAATCACTGATCGTGTGCCTGTACTCTTTCTAACCTCTGTGCGCTCCTCACCACGACGTTTTTTCTTGTTTTTGTCGTAGTTCAAGCCGCGAAGATAGGCGTCTGGCTTGACGATAGAACTTGCATCTTCGCTCTGCTTTTTGCTAGCATCGCGTCGTGGCTTTTGCTTATCTGCCGTAGAGACGGTAGGTCGAATCTCCTCGCGACCTATTGTGCGTAGGAAGCGAACCTTCTCCAGATCAAGAGTCTCTACCGGAGGCTTAATCTTTCCGCCGTATGTCTTAGGCTCATGTTTATGCTGAAAGTTTATGGTGTTGTTATCTCCAGGTGAGAATTCACCCAAGCCTTCGATGCTGTATGTTTCGCCCTGATTTATAGCATGTCGTATCTCGAACACAAAGCGATCAATCATGCCACTTGCCTCAAGCTCCTTAACTCCGTAAGCCATGAGTAGTGAGCGCAATATGCCATCGTCGTTGCGTATAAGTTCGGTGAAGCGGATAACGCCAGAAGGCTGCTTCACTATAAATGCACCGAGCTTTGGCACAACAAGACGTTTGTTGTGCTTAAGGTATTCGCTAAGTATGTTGGTAATCAACTTCACTTGTGTTTCGTATATATAACGTGCAAAGATACGAAAAATTTATAAATACAACAAATTACCTTCTTTAGAGAAAAATAAATGACACTATCTTATAATATTTTGAAGTTTAGCACATCTCTCCCAAATGCTCATTTACGTTAAGTAAATCTACCTTTCTTGGACTTCGTGTACCTAACATAAACTCTTGTTATGTGGCATCAAACAAAAGTGGCTGTCTAAACAATATTTGTTAGACAACCACTCATATTCTTATAGAAATAATGTTTGCTTTATTTCTGCTCGTTTAGAATGCGCATTGCAGCGTCGAAAATCGCTGTGTCATCCAATGTTACAACGCCACCATCTGGACCCTGCTCAATATGAATACCGACACCCTCCTTAGCCTCAAGGTGCTTACCACCAAAGTAGTTACGTACTGTGTCTACATCGATTCCCAATTCGTCTGCTATGCGCTGTGAACTGCCGCTAGGCAACTTGTCCTTGATACGGCGCAATTCGTTAAATGTGATAATCATAATTTTAAAGTATTAAGATTAATGTTAGTAATTATTCTTTTCGTACTACTAAATTAATGCATTTTTTTGAAACTGCCAAATATTTATCATTAATTTTATAAAAAAATGACATTTATTCCCATTATATGGATATATAGCTAAAAAAGTACGGGTCACCCCTGATGAAGTGACCCGTACTTTGGTAAAATATCGTACTACTCGTTAAGAGCTGCGTGAGCGGCTGCCAAACGTGCGATAGGTACACGGAATGGAGAGCAGCTTACGTAGTTCTAGCCTGCGTAGTGGCAGAACTCAACTGATGATGGCTCACCACCGTGCTCACCACAGATACCACACTTCAAGTCTGGACGAGTTGTGCGACCCTTGAATACAGCCTCACGAACAAGCTGACCTACGCCGTTGCGATCCAATACCTTGAATGGGTCTGCCTTGAGGATGTTCTTCTCCAAGTATACTGGCAAGAACTTAGCGATATCATCACGTGAGAAACCGAGAGTCATCTGAGTAAGGTCGTTAGTACCGAATGAGAAGAACTCAGCAACCTCAGCAATCTGGTTAGCGGTAACTGCAGCACGTGGAACCTCAATCATAGTACCTACGAGGTAGTCGATGCGGTCGTTACGCTCTGCGAATACTGCGTTAGC
>JAGBUS010000077.1 GCA_017630735.1 Alistipes sp.
AGCAAAAATCTCCACAACCTCGTTGGCACGCTCACCACACGCAACGATGATGATAACATCGGCATCAGCCTGCTTAGAGATAGCGTGCTGCAACACAGTCTTACCAGCACCGAATGGGCCAGGGATAAAACCTGTACCACCCTCTGCAAGTGGGTTGAACGTATCGATAGCACGAACACCAGTCTCCATAACGCGTGATGGACGTGGCTTATCTGTAAAGCAACGGATAGCCTGCTTTACTGGCCACTTCTGCACCATTGTGATGTTATACTCATTATTATCCGAGTCAACAACAACAGCGATAGTATCTGTAACCTTATATGTACCCTTAGCAACAACGCTCTTTACAGTGTAGTTACCCTGCATAACGAAAGGCACCATAATCTTGTGCATCACCCACTGCTCCTTAACCTCACCGAGCCAGTCACCTGCAGTAACCTTATCGCCAGCCTTTGCAAGTGGAGCGAAGTCCCACTTAGCATCGAAGTCGATTGGGTCAGTAATAGAACCGCGGTTGATGAACAAACCATCCATCTTCTCAAGGTCATTCTGCAAACCATCGTAGTTACGCGACAAAAGACCTGGAGCAAGTGTAGCCTCGAGCATGTGACCCTCGAACTCTACCTTATCACCGATCTTAAGACCACGTGTACTATCGTAAACCTGTACATAGGCCTCATCGCCTACGACCTTGATGACCTCAGCCATCATGCGGATATCACCGCAATATACGTGGCATATCTCATTCTGACCAACGGGACCGTCTACTTTGGCGATCACGATATTTGAGATGATACCGTTTACACGTCCTAATGTTTTCATTCGTTTATGTAGTTTTATTGTTTTGCTTGTTTTTCTACCAATGCTGAGGCATCGAGACTTGCGATAAGTTTATCAAGCATCTCGCGACCAACCTCTGGTGAGAGGAGAGTCCAACGTGCCACGATATTAACCTTAACAAGGTAAGAGAGGATGTAGTCGATATCGAAGTAGTCGTTAATAGCGATATCCTCTGCCTCCGACCAGCGTACAGCATCGATCTTACGCTCCTTCTCTACGATATTTGTCTCCTCAGTAATTGCTGATATAACAGAATCAATATACTGCAACTCGCCACGAAGACCAAAGTCTGAAGCTGAAGATTGCGCCAACTGAGCAACAATCTCACCACCACCTACCGTAACCTCCGAGATTACACGTCCTGCCTCGCGAGCTGCAACAGCAGCCGAGATATTACGAAGCGTGCGGTCAAACTCACCCCACTTTTTAAGGAAGCGAACCTTTGATGCAGATAGATCCTTGTAGTAGGCATCGAAGAGTGCATGCTCGAAGTTGTCACCAACAACAACATCCTCGTCACGCTCCTCATCATCAACCTCGTTATAGAGTTTCACAACTGCTGCTACGTTCTCAGGAAGCAAAGCATAGTTGCGGTTTTCGAGTACATCCTTGAGCTGCTCAGCCGAGAGATTAGCGAGATTATTATGACGATTACGCTTATTACGCAAAGAGATGATATTTTCGCAGTCGTAATAGGCATACAGCAACTCTACCGCCTTGCGGTCCTTAGCTGTAAGCTCGTCAAGAATCTCATCGAGTATCTCACGAACATCGAAGCCCTTGGTATCAGAGTCGAGCGTCCACTCACGCAGACTCGCCACCAAACAGTAATACTCAGTAGAGAACATAGACTACTTAAAGAGTATATTAGACACCTTCTCGCGCAAGTACTCCTTCAACAAAGCATCGAAGCTCTCGTCGGTAAATGCGATGTAGTAACCACCATTCTTCTCGCCGAGCTTAAAGCCAGTCTTGATATCCTTAGTGTAACCCACCTCGATACCAGCCTTTGCCAACTCTGCTACGCTTGCCTGCATCACCTTATCCAACTCTGCACGCTTCTCCTCTGGGAGCAACGCCTTAAGCGATACATCTACTGTAGATGAAGTCCAGTTGTTTGCCATAGCCAACAACATATCCTTTACAAAAGCAGCATCCATAGTAGCAGACTTTACTGCAGCACCTGTAGTCTTCATGATTACAGCCTCAGCAAGCTCAGCCTTAATCTTTGTCATAGCCTGACGACCTGCCAACGCGATCTCTGTCATAGCATTCTTAGCTACATCCTCAGCACGATCCTCAGCAGCCTTAACGATTGCCTCAGCCTCAGCCTTTGCATCTGCAATAATCTGTGCTGCGCTCTCCTTAGCCTCAGCAACAAGACGCTCAGCCTCTGCGCGACCACGCTCCAAGCCATCATTGTAGAGCTTTTGTGTTAGCTCCTGAAGTTTATTATTCTCCATAGTAAGTTGTTTTAAGTTTATATTTATTTTCAGTTATTTACGCTCTTAATCGTTGCTTCCTACCACATTATTATGCGCACGCATAACACAAGGATAGCCAAAATTCTCACAAATATATATATTTTTTTTCGAATACCAACCCACTCTCCCCTCTTTTTTTTTAAATTTTTATGCACGATTTTTATAATTTTTATATTTTTTGCTTATTTGAATATTTATCGCTACCTTTGTTGATTATGAAACCGCTTAACAACACACAGCCAATCGTCGTCACGCTTGACGCTGGTGGCACAAATTTCGTTTTTAATGCAATGCAAGATGGCAAGGCTTGCACAGAGAGCATAACTATGCCATCTATGGCGCATGACCTTGACCTTTGTCTAAATACCCTTATCAAGGGCTTCGAGACTATAATCGCAAAGTTAGAAAAGCAACCTATTGCCATTAGCTTCGCCTTCCCTGGTCCTGCCGATTATCGCAATGGCATCATCGGTGGCTACCTTCCAAACTTTCCATCATTCCGCGACGGTGTAGCCCTCGGACCTATGCTTGAGGAGCACTTCGGTATTCCTGTATTTATAAATAATGATGCAGACCTCTTTGCATACGGCGAGGCGGCAGGTGGAGCACTTCCACGAATCAACCGCATGCTTGAGGAGGCGGGATCTGCAAAACGCTATCGCAACCTTTTAGGCTTCACATTCGGCACAGGCTTTGGCTTTGGCTTTGTAATGGATGGTGTGCTTAATCGTGGCGATAACTCATGCGTTGAGACCTTCTGCCTAAAGCACCGCGATCACCCTGAATTTATTGTCGAGGATGGCGTAGCTATCCGCGCAGTGAAGCGTGTTTACAAGGAACTTTCGGGTGACGATCGTGCTCTTGAGCCACGTGATATATGCAATATTGCAGATGGCACGATGGAGGGTAATGCCGAGGCTGCAAAAGAGGCATTCGCAACACTTGGTCGCGTAGCGGGCGACGCCATGGCTACAGCCGTAACATTAATGGATGGTATTATTGTTATAGGCGGTGGTCTGACTGGTGCAAAGAAGTATTTCATGCCAGCACTTATCGAGGAGATGCGCTCAACAATAAAGACTATGTCTGGCGACACACTCAACCGAGTACAGATGGAGGTATACAATCTTGACGACGAAGCTGACTTTAAGGAGTTTGCACGTGGCAAATCAACCAAAATCAAGGTATACGGAAGCGACAAAGAGGTTGTCTACGACCCTGTAAAACGTGTAGGAGTAACCATCTCTGACATCGGAGCAAGCAACGCCGTATCGCTCGGCGCATATCTATACGCAATCAACAACATTTAATACTATTAACCACTATGAAGAGCCGTAAAATTTGGACAATATTGACGTTGCTCCTTATCTCTATGACACCTAAGGTAGTAGCTCAGAATGTACAACTACATTATGATTTTGGTCGTAACGCAGCGACAACAACTGTTGAGATGTTTCGTCCAGATGGAGGAGGTAGCACCTTCTTCTTTGTCGATATGGACTACACTCCAAAAGTAAGTGAAGCCTATTGGGAGATTGCTCGTGAGTTCTGTTTTTGGCAAGACTCAAAGGTAAACTGGCTCTCTGTTCACGTTGAGTACAACGGGGGACTTAATACAGTAGCAGGATCATTTAACAATGCTATTTTAGGTGGTTTGACCTATTCAGGACACTCTAAAGACTGGAGCAAAACATGGTCACTCACAGCGTCATACAAGGCAATCCCTGGAACAATTGGTCTAAATGGAGAGCGTCAGGTGAACAACTTCCAGATTACTGGTGTATGGAATCTTGATTTCTTCGACCATTGGCTATCGTTTAATGGCTTTGCCGACTTCTGGCGCGAGGCACGTCCTTGGCAGGGCACAGAGTATATATTTATTACAGAGCCACAGTTGTGGGTTAATCTCAATAAAATCAAGGGATGGGATAAGATTAATCTCAGCCTTGGCACTGAAGTAGAGCTATCAAGCAACTTTGTACAAAAGGGCTTTAGCATAATGCCTACCATCGCAGCAAAATGGATATTTTAATTAAGAAATAAATGAAGAATATGTTAAACAAACTTTTCGGATTCGACCCTACCCAAACAACTATCCGCAAAGAGATTGTAGCAGGAATCACCACATTCCTCACAATGTCGTATATCTTGGCTGTAAACCCAATGATGTTTAGCCTTCTTGACGGCATGTCAGGAGGTGCAGTATTTACCTCTACTGCATTGGCTGCAATTGTTGGATGTCTTGCAATGGCATTTTGGGGTAAGCTACCATTCGGTCTTGCTCCAGGCATGGGACTAAATGCATTCTTTGTATATAGCGTATGCCTCGGCATGGGCTACTCATGGCAGTTTGCTCTTACTGCTGTATTGCTCGAAGGATTCATATTCATCCTTCTCACTGTAACCAATGTACGCGAGGCTATTGTTAATGCCATACCTCTAAGCTTGCGCCACGCAATTGGTGCTGGTATCGGTCTATTCATCGCCTTTATTGGTCTTAGCAGCGCGGGTGTTGTTGTAAATAACGATGCAACACTTGTAGCATTGGGCGACATCACCTCTGGCTCGGCATTTTTAGCACTTATCGGTTTGATTATCACTGGATTTATGTTTATGCGTAACATCCCTGGCGCTATTCTTATTGGTATCTTGGTGACAATGATAATCGGTATCCCTATGGGCGTTACTGAGTTCAAGGGTATTCTCTCTCGACCAGAGTCTATCGAGCCTATCTTCTGCCAATTCGAATTTGACAAGATATTTACTCTCGATATGCTTGTCGTAGTATTCACATTCCTCTTTATCGACATGTTTGACACTGTAGGCACACTTGTTGGCGTATGTACTAAGGCAAATATGGTTGACGAGAAGGGAAATATCTACCGAATCAAGCAGGCATTTATGGCAGATGCGATTGCTACAACTGCAGGCGCAATGCTCGGTACTTCTACTACAACTACATACGTTGAGAGTGCAGCAGGCGTAGCACAGGGTGGACGCTCAGGACTCACAGCCTTTGCCGTAGCAATATGCTTTGCCATAGCCCTATTCTTCTCGCCACTATTCCTTTCGATTCCTTCAGCCGCAACAGCACCTGCACTTATTATCGTGGGCTTGTTGATGTTGGAGTCTATCGTTAAGATTCCATTTGATGATTTCTCAGAGTCTATCCCAGCATTCACCTGCATCATTATGATGCCATTGACCTACTCTATCTCAAATGGTATCCTCCTCGGAATGATTGCATACATAGCGATGAATATGATATGTGGTAATTTCAAAAAGATTACCCCTGTAATGTATATTCTTGCTATACTCTTTATCCTTAAGTTTATTTTTATATAATAGCTACATTATTATGCAATAATGGCGTGTCTCGACGGACACGCCATTGTTGTATATATTAGTTATATTGATTATTATTTCTTTGGTTGCATCAACTCTGCTATTTGCGCCGTCGCCATAAAGAGCAATCTATGCTCACCAATTGCATATAGCGACGTTACACCCATAATATCTACCTCGAAGACCTCGTGCATCTTTTTTAATGAGCTCACAGGTAGCGCGTGTATAACAAGCTCAAAACCTGCGGCTAAAATAGCATCACGAGCAACGATATACTCCACAGTATCATACTCCACAGGGGTATATACTCTATTATGATAAACTGCAAAGATTGGTCTCCATGCACGACTAATAACCTCCTCCTTATCATCAACCCATATAGGTGTATCACCATAACCGATTATACGACTACAATTCATCGCATCTATCGCTACAGTAATCGAGTTCTGAAATATTGTCTCAGGCTCCTTAGCTCTACATAACGCACCGCGCAGACGCTTTGCCCTCAACGACATACCCTCATAATAGGTAGGCATCTCAACCTCAAACGAAAGATGTCCCTCAGCATCGAGACGCATCGCTACGGCACAGCTGAAATTCGGAGATACGCGCGATAGTTCAAGGAGCTTAGATATAATCTTTGAAGCATCTTCGGCTTGGCATAACGACATAAAACCAAACAGCTCCGCAGAACTCTCACGAAGAAGCATTATATGACGATGTATATTGCTTGGTGTGTAGCCTAAAGTATGTACACGTTGAAGGACATAGCTTGCGGGGCAACGATACTGCGAAGCCTCAACAATCTTTCCATCATTCCACACCAATAAATTCATATACAACGCCTTATCTACGATTACATAAATATCTTCAAGAGCAACTCCTTTAGCAATTCGCCATTATCCAATCCACCATTATTCACACCCTTGCTCTTAGCATCATACTCACGCAAAAGACCCAACACCTTAAATAATTGAGGACCATTCCAACGACCGATATTCGCCTTTAAGTCTCTTAATGCATAAATATTATTTGCTCTTACGGCACGCATAAGTTCCATATCCTGAGGCATCGGGATGTTTCTTCTACGCGACTGCCACATATGATAATTTAGAAGGAACAACTGCTGAAACAGACCAAACAGAATTGTTATAGTCTGCGTAATAGGATAACTCTTTGGGTTATGTGCAAAATGCTCCGCGATATGCATAGCACGACCCACATCGCACTTCATAACAGCATCATTAAGCTCGAAGCTATTAAACTCTTTCGAGAGTCCGATATATTGCTCAATATGCGAGTCAGTAACCACTCTTTCATCCTCACGCATCGATACACGAAGCTTCTCAAGCTCACGCACCATACGACCAATATCCATACCCACATGCTCCTTGAGCATCGCCAAAGCCTTAGGCTCAATACGCAATCCTGTAGAGGCGATAAAGCCCTCCAACCACGAATCAATCTCATACTCACGTGGTCGCACCGACTCAAATACTACGCCATGCTTTTGACAGCTCTTGTAGAAGGCCGTACGCTTATCAATACCTCTACCCTGCTCCTTATTTTTATAGCAGACAATAAGTATGGTTGTTGATTGCGGATTCGAGGTATAATGCACGAGATTATCTATCTTCTGCAGTTGCTGAGCCTCACGAACAATTACCACCTGATAAGAGCCCATCATAGGCATCTGTCGGCAGAGCATAACGATTTTTCCTGTATCGCTATCCTGACCATATACCGTCACCTGATTAAAACTTCGCTCCGCCTCGTTAAGTATCGCATTAGCAAGTCGCTCAGCTATGGCATCAATGAAGTAACCCTCGTCACCCGACAAGAGATATATAGGCGCAAAACGACGCGCCTCGATATCCTTCATTATCGCACCATACTCCGCTATTGCGTCGCTAAATTTCAAAGACTTTGCCATAACTATAACGACTCTCTAACAACCCTTAATACATTCTCTGTCTTTCGTGTAATGGCATAACGGTCATCAAGTCTACGACCTATCACCCACACAATATCATCACCCGAAAGTAGCACAAACTGACGTCCTTTCTCCGCCAACGACACCTTCTTATCTATAAGATAGTCACTCAGCTTCTTGCGTCCCGACATACCGAATGGCACAAACCAATCACCATCCTGCCAACGACGCACCTTAAGTGGAAACTTCAACTTATCGGCATCCAAAAGTGCTACATTATCACCCTGATCGAGGTTCTCTATAAAGTCAATATCACAATACTCATAGAATAACACCGAGCCACCAGCATAGGAACGCACAGTACTCTTTTCGATTATCGTCTCGCAACTATCATCCTCCGTAATACGAGCAACTACCACATCACCCCTATCTACCACTGCGACCCACTCTCGTGCATAAAATCTACGTCCTGTAGCATCGCAATCTAAAGCATGACACAGTGAATCTACAACATCGCCCTTAAAGCCGAACTCTGCACTCAGAATCTCATAGATAACATAGTTACGAGGAAGCGTAGGACGTATTGCAGGCACTCTCAAACGATAGATATCACCACAATGCTCCAACACCTCATTCTTAACAATATCCACCGCTGCATTAATAAAATCCTGCGCTTGGCTGAGACGCGCAATATTACGGCGCATAATAGGCGTAAAACGTGGATTTATCTCCTTAAGCATAGGGATAAGACCAATACGCACCTTGTTTCTCAGATATTTCGTTGTTCGATTTGAAGAGTCCTCGCGGAATGGTATGTGGTGAGCCAAGGCATAGTCATGAATATCCTTACGTGTAGCAAACATCATAGGTCGCACAACACGTCCCAACTGTGTGGTAATACCCGTAAGACCTCGCAAGCCTGTACCACGAAGCATATTGATAAAGAAGGTCTCGATAGAGTCGTTACTATGGTGTGCAATGGCTATAGCACTATATCCATGCTCGTCGCACAACTCTCTGAACCAAGCATAACGGAGACGACGTGCCGCCATCTCCATCGATTCACCCGTGCGCTCCATCTCGCCCGTAGTATCGAAGCGAATATGATAAAACTCCGCTCCATAACGCTGCGACTCTCTCTCTACAAGTTTATCATCCTCATCGCTCTCCTCGCCACGAAGCTGAAAGTTGCAATGTGCAACGCCAAACTTATAGCCCGCCGCCGACATCAGAGCCATCATAACCATAGAGTCTACACCGCCCGACACGGCAAGCAGAATCTTGTCATCATGAGTAAACAGTTCGTTCTCCTCTATATATTTTTCAAATCCGTCAAGTAGTAACATACTATTCTACAATAGATTAACCTCAGGACTAATCTCTACACCAAACTTCTCCTTTACACACTGCGAAACATACTTCGAGAGTGCAATAACCTCACCACCAGTGGCACCTCCATAGTTAACCAACACAAGTGCCTGGTTTTGGTGAACGCCCACATTTCCGTCACGATATCCCTTCAGACCCGCTCTATCTATGAGCCATCCTGCAGCGAGCTTTATATGCTCCTCATCATTAGGCACTGCATAATAAGGCATATCTGGATACTCTGCAATCAACCTATCAGCCACACCTCTCTCCACAATAGGATTCTTAAAGAAGCTACCTGCATTACCAAGCACCTTTGGATCGGGCAATTTACGACCACGTATAGCACATATCGCCTCACGGATATTTTGAAGCGTTGCACCGCCACGCGCCTCTACCTCCTTGATGACATCACCATAACCAAGATTTGGTCGTGGCGTGCGACAAAGACGCATCTCGACAGCAAGGATTATTGCTACACCACGAAGCTCCTGCTTAAAGATACTCTCGCGATAGGCAAATCCACACTCCTTATTAGAAAGTCTTACAACTTCCAACTTATTGGTATCGAAGTACTCTACCGTAGTTATCGCATCCTTAACTTCAGCTCCGTATGCACCAATATTTTGCACCGGTGCAGCACCTACCGAACTAGGAATTGCCGACAGATTCTCAATACCCCAGAGTCCATTATTTACACTCCACTCAACAAGGCTATCCCAGTCGTATGCTGCCTCTACACGTAGATCGACATACTCTCCATCATCGCCCAAAATTGCGATTGATGAAGCCTTAGGATTAAATATCACGCCATCGTAATATTGGGTAAATAGGGTGTTATTTCCAGCACCCAAGACATACCACTTATCGGGACGCTCCGCGCTAAATATCTCTTTCAAATCCTCTGCCGAATCGAACTCTACGACCATACGAGCCTTCTCCGAGACACCAAAACTATTGCGAGAAGCTAAATTTATATCATTATATATACGTTTCATAGTGCAAAGTTAAAAAATTTTTGCTATATTTGGGAACTATTTATGACAATATTGCACACCAATAGCAATAATAGATTCCGAATATACTAACAAAATATTTACGATTATGTTTACACAAGAAGAGATTAGACAAATTGAGGCGCACGGCTTAACTGTCGCTCAGGTAGAAAAACAGATTGAGAATTTCCGCGCTGGCTTCCCTTCACTTCCTATCGTACGCGCCGCTGCATGTGGCGATGGCATTCGCAAGTTCAACGAAGAGGAGATAGCCAACATCTTGGCACACTACGATGCTGAGAGTTCAAAGATTCGTTGTGTAAAGTTTGTTCCTGCTTCAGGTGCAGCAACACGTATGTTTAAGGAGTTGTTCGAGTATGTTAACGACGACAAGCGCACCGCAGGCATCGACAAGCTTATCACCAACCTTGAGAAGTTCGCATTCTTTGCAGAGTTAGCAAAATATCTCAACCCACAGATTGATGACAAGGATGTTGTTCGCAATATCATCGTCGACGGTTTGTGCTACGGCTCAAAGCCTAAGGGTCTTGTTACCTTCCACGCATATAAGGAGGGTGCACGTAAGCCTGTAGAGGAACATCTTGTGGAGGCAGCTCTTTACGCTTCAAATGGCGAGCGTGCAGCAATACATTTCACCGTATCTCCAGAGCATAAGGAGGGATTCCTCGCTCTTCTTGAGGAGCGTCAGAGCTACTACGAGAAGAAGTTTGATATTAAATACGATGTGTCGTTCTCTGAGCAGAGCCCAGCTACAGATACTATCGCAGTAAACCTCGACAACACCCCATTCCGCACCGATGACGGCAAGCTATTGTTCCGTCCTGCGGGTCATGGTGCTCTTATTAGTAACCTCGACAAGCTCGATGCAGATATCATCTTCGTAAAGAATATCGACAATGTAACCACTGACGAGCGCAAGCCTGACACCGTTACATTCAAGAAGGTATTGGCTGGCGAGTTGCTTCGTCTTCAGGCACGTACATTCGATTTATTGAAGGCTTTTGCAGCTGGCGAGGACAAGTCTGCTGAGGCTATCTCATTCCTACGCGATGAGCTTTGCTGCCGTCTCCCTGAGAACGCATCACGCGAGCTTATCATCGAGACTCTTGACCGTCCTATCCGCGTTTGTGGTATGGTTAAGAATGAGGGCGAGCCTGGTGGTGGTCCATTCTGGGTACGTGACGAGAAGGGTCGTGAGCAGTTGCAGATTGCCGAGTCAAGCCAGATTGCTAAGGAGGATATGCACCTTATGAAGGAGGCAACACACTTCAATCCAGTTGACCTTGTATGCGGTGTTCAGCGTTACGACGGCACAAAGTACGACCTCACAAAGTATACAGACCCTAAGACAGGCTTTATCTCACAGAAGTCGGCTGGCGGTCGTGATCTCCGCGCACAGGAGCTTCCAGGATTGTGGAATGGTGCGATGGCAAATTGGAATACCCTCTTTGTGGAGGTACCAATCTCAACATTCTCTCCAGTGAAAGTTGTACAGGATTTGCTTCGTCCAGAGCACCAGTAATAATCATTAAGGCGAAAGGGTTACTTTTCGCCTTTTTTATGCTTAATTTTAGAATAGATTTTGTATCTTTGTCGCGTCTAAAATATATAATAAGTATGCGAAAGTTACGCAATATTGCAATTATCGCCCACGTAGACCACGGTAAGACAACACTCGTTGACAAGATGATTATGCAGGGAAATCTCCTGCGCGACAACGAGCATACGGGAGGCGACCTCATTATGGATAATAACGACATCGAGCGCGAGCGAGGAATCACCATCCTCTCGAAGAACGTTTCGGTGATTTATCAAGACTATAAAATCAACATCATCGACACCCCAGGTCACGCCGACTTTGGTGGCGAGGTAGAGCGCGTATTGAACATGTGCGACGGCGTTATCCTTCTCGTTGATGCCTTTGAGGGCACAATGCCTCAGACACACTTCGTGTTGCAGAAAGCATTGTCGTTGGGTAAGAAGCCTATCGTAGTTATCAATAAGGTAGATAAGGAGAACTGTCGCCCAGATGTGGTAAACGAGCAGGTATTTGACCTTATGTTTACCCTTGGTGCAACAGAGGAACAGCTCGACTACAAGACCATATACGGCTCAGCAAAGCAGGGCTGGATGTCGCACGTGGTTAGCGAGCGCACCGACTCTATCGCCCCACTTCTCGACACCATCATCGACGAGATTCCAGAGCCTGAGACCGTAGAGGGTACCGTGCAGATGCTCGTAACATCATTGGAGTACTCTCCATACGTAGGACGTATTGCAGTAGGTAAGGTTACACGTGGCTCGTTGAGCGCAGGTCAGAACGTAACTCTTGCAAAGCGCGACGGCACATTGGTAAAGACTAAGGTTAAGGACTTGATGGTATTCGAGGGTCTTGGCAAGGCTAAGGCTGAGAAGGTTGAGTGTGGCGAGATTTGCGCACTTGTAGGTATCGAAGGCTTCGAGATTGGTGACACCATCTGCGATTTCACCAACCCTGAGCCACTGCCACCTATCGCTATTGATGAGCCTACGATGTCTATGCTCTTCACTATCAACAACTCACCATTCTTTGGTAAGGATGGCAAATATGTCACATCGCGCCACATCAAGGATCGTCTCGACCGCGAGTTGGAGAAGAATCTTGCCTTGCGCGTTGAGCCAGGCGAGAATGCTGATTCATTCGTTGTCTATGGTCGTGGTGTATTGCACCTCTCTGTACTTATCGAGACCATGCGTCGCGAGGGTTATGAGTTGCAGGTAGGTCAGCCTAAGGTTATCACAAAGGTAATCGACGGTGTTAAGTGTGAGCCAGTAGAGGAGATGACTGTAGACTGCCCTGATGAGTATGCAGGTACAGTTATCGAGCTCACCACACGCCGTAAGGGTCAGCTTGTAAATATGGAGTCAGCAAACGAGCGCACACGTCTTGAGTTCCTTATCCCATCACGAGGCATCATCGGTCTTCGCTCATCGATGATTACCGCTACTGCAGGCGAGGCTATTATGACGCACCGTCTCAAGGACTTCGAGCCTTGGATGGGTGATATCGAGAGCCGCAATGTAGGTGCTATCATAGCATCGGAGACAGGTACTGCGTATGCTTATTCAATCGACAAGTTGCAGGATAGAGGTAAGTTCTTCATCTCGCCTATGGAGCAGGTGTATTGCGGTCAGGTAATTGGCGAGCACACACGCTCAAACGACATCACTGTAAACGTAACAAAGGCAAAGCAGCTTACAAATATGCGTGCATCAGGCTCTGACGAGAAGACCTCAATCGCACCTCCAGTAATCTTCTCTTTGGAGGAGGCATTGGAGTATATTCGCGAGGATGAGTACGTTGAGATCACTCCAAAGTCTATGCGTCTTCGCAAAATTTTGCTCTCTGAGGTAGATCGCAAGCGCGCATCGAAGGAGTAAAGAGTAATATTAAACCTTATAACAATAAAAGAAATGGACAAGAAAATTGGTATTGCTTGCGATCACGCAGCTTACGACCTTAAGGAGTTTTTGGTAGGCTACCTCTCAACTAAGGGTTTCGAGGTAAAGGACTTCGGTACACACTCTGAGGAGTCATGCGACTACCCTGATTTTGCACACGCCCTTGGCGAGGCTATCGACAATGGTGAGTTGGAGCGCGGTGTTGCTCTTTGTGGCTCAGGCGAGGGTATCTCTATGACACTCAACAAGCACCAGAGCGTGCGCGCAGCACTCTGCTGGATTCCTGAGATTGCTAAGCTCTCACGTCAGCACAACAACTCAAACGTATTGTGTATGCCTGCACGTTTCATCTCTAACGACGAGGCTTTGGAGATGCTTAACATCTGGCTTGA
>JAGBUS010000078.1 GCA_017630735.1 Alistipes sp.
AACCATAAAGTTTTAATTTCGCTTTTTGTCTCTCTACGTAAACCATTGTACACACATGTCATCAAATGCCTTAGTGTGACATCGGCCATATTGCGGTAAATGTTCCGCGGTAGAAATACGGTAGAAAAATATGGTGAAAAACGGGTTTTAACCCTAGTCATCTGGAATATGGATAACAAAAAAGCCGCTGAAATTCAGCGACTTCCTTATGGTTGACTCTAAATAGTTACAATTGTTTATAACAAATTATTTGCCGATGCAGAATTTGGAGAAGATGGTTTGGAGGATGTCGTCGGAGGTGATGTCGCCGGTGATTTCTCCGAGGTGGTGGAGGGTTTGGCGAATGTCCTCGCTCAATAGATCGGATGGAAGGTTATTATCCATCGCTGTTAGTGCTGCTTCCAAGCTCTCTGAAGCCTTCTCAAGGGCTGCGTAATGGCGCATATTTGTAACGACTACTGAACTGCTATTAAGGTGGCTCGTATCCGTGCATTTGCGCAGTGCAGTACGTAGAGAATCAATACCTATATTGCATTTAGCAGAGATTTGCAATGGCGAATCTGCAGTTTGAGTATCAATTGATGTAATCTTATCTATCTTATTAACAACCTGTATATATTTCTGGTGTGGCAAGATTGATATCTCCTCGAACGATGGGTTTTCGGCAGTTGTGATATGCAAGATTATTTGAGCATTCTCCATTGCGCGGTATGTGCGGTCGATACCCATTTGCTCAAGTTGGTCCGCGGTTGTACGAAGTCCTGCGGTATCAACAAAACGGTAGCATATACCATCGATAATTGTAGTTGCTTCGATAGTGTCACGTGTGGTGCCTGCTATATCGGAAACCATAGCTCTATCATCCTCCACAAGGGCGTTAAGCAGGGTACTTTTACCTACATTTGGCTCTCCCACAATTGCCACAGTAACACCATTTTTGAGAACATTACCTAATGCAAAAGATGATTTCAACTGAGCGACCTCCGAGTTGATATTTTCGAGCATATTACGCAGTTCATCGCGGTTTGCAAACTCCACATCCTCCTCCGAGAAGTCAAGTTCCAATTCGAGGAGTGAACATAGGCGGAGTAGCGACTCACGCATCGCGCCAAGTCGCTCGGAATATGTGCCACGCATCTGTGTGGATGCAACATTATGTGACCACTGTGAGTCCGACGCTATGATATCTGCCACAGCCTCAGCACGGCTAAGGTCCATCTTTCCCGCGAGGAATGCACGTTGTGTAAACTCACCGGGTGTAGCCATCATCGCACCATGTTCAATGGCAAGGCGTAAGAATTCCGACACGATATACTCTGATCCATGAAGGTTAACTTCAACACTATCCTCACCTGTATAGGAGTGTGGTGCGCGGAATAGTGCTACCACCACATCATCGAGGACATTGCCATTATCGTAAACAATATCTCCATAGTGGAGCGTATACCCCTTAGCATCGGATAGTTTTTTACGACCACGGAATATGCTATCTGTGATAGATATAGCTTCAGGACCACTTATACGTACCATAACAACAGCACCTCCCGATGCTGTTGCAGGGGCAATAATCGTAGCGTTAGTATCGAAATGGTGCAGTGCCATAGTTATTTATTTAGGGCTTACGCGCAATCGCTGACCAATGCGCAATGAGTTAGCATTCTTCAAGCCATTCCACTGCATGAGCTGCTTTACACTACGACCATATTTGCGTGCAATAGCACCGAGAGTATCTCCCTTCTTAACAGTATAGTATGTTGCAGCAGGTGCTTCACTACGTTTTTTCTCAAGGTTAGCCTGGATAGTATACTCCTTCAAATATGTAGTATCCTTAGCGTGTATAGCCTCCTCATTGAGGATATAGTCCGTAATGCGTTCTGCTGGCAAGGTAAGAGGGTAGCTCTTGGTTGTCGCAGGGATGATATTTAGAGAATACTCAGGGTTGAGTATCTTTAGGAGTTCAAGGCTTACATCAATTGTTGATGATACCTGCTCAAGGTGCATAGGTCGATTTATCATTATCGTATCAACCGCCAATGGTAGCGGAGGTGTAGGGTAGTCTACACCATGTGCCTTATGGTATGCAAAGGCATACGTAGCACCCATATATAAAGGTACATAGTTGCGTGTCTCGCGTGGCAGGTGTTCATATACATCCCAAAACGAACCATGGTAGTTAGATGGTGTGCCTCCAGCACGTACAATTGCCTTATTTACATTTCCAGGACCACAGTTATATGATGCAATTGCCAATGTCCAGTCGCCATACTGATTGTACATATTTTTGAGGTATTGGCATGCTGCACGTGTGGCAAGTCGAGGATTACAACGCTCATCTACGAGGGAATTAATCTCCAAGCCGCTATGACGACCTGTAGATGGCATAAATTGCCACAAGCCTTTAGCTCCCATACGTGATACAGCCAATGGGTTAAGTCCCGACTCTACTACGGCAAGAGTACGAAGCTCGATAGGAATACCTGCATTGATAAGTTCCTCCTCAATCATTGGGAAATAGTAGTAAGCGTAGCTCATTATCGTAGCATAGTTTGGCGATATGAAACGCTCAATCGCAGTACGCACCTCGGCATTATACTGGAGTGGTATAGGCGACATGAGTGCCTCAAGTCTTGCTACATATATCGAGTCCATGTTTGTGGTTTTCAACGTGGTATCTATACGTTCGCATGCCATAACGTAGTCGTTGAAATACTTATCGTAAGCATCTACTGTAGTTGTAGCACGCCACATTGCAATAACCGAATCAATCTGCTGTAGGGTATTTGTTCGAGGCTTTTCCTCCTTGATATCTATGGGATGTGTCGCTACATACACACTATCGTGCATAAGGCTATCCTGCTCCGCCTTTATTATCTCAGGCGAGGTGTACTGCTTACGTGCACGTGCGCGACGGTTAGGTCGCTGCGATGAGTAATCGGCATATATATTCGTAGTGAGCATTATGCCCATAATGAGCATAATTAAGTGACGTAGATATTTTAGTTTCATCATCTATTATAGGATTAGAATTTGAGGCTCATGTTCAGACCGTATACAGGCTGTGTATTTACCGTAGTGTAGTCGAAATATGGCTCAATGTTCATAGAAAGGTCATCTGAAATGTCATAATCCTGAAGGTGCGCATCAACGTGTGCATCGAGGATATTCAAAAGGTATACACCCGCTGTAAGGATTATACAGAGGTCTCGATTACGGCGATAGCTATCCTTGAGGTTCTTGAGGAATGTTGAAGAGTATGCACCACGGAACTCGTCAGGTGCGCCATTAGGATACTTGCTCGGATTCTTTTCGTAGTCAATCTTTAGCGAGTATGCGGTCTTAAATCGCTGGTAACCGCGGTTATTCCAATCGATAGTGTATATAGTCGAGGCTATACCACCCCACACAATAGGTACACGCCAATAACTCTTGTTAAATATCTGTCCCGCACCGGGGAATATAGTTGATAGGGTAGTTGCCTTCTTGATACGCGACACCTCGTTTGTTGTATAGTTAATCGCCGCATCACCTATGAAATATAGGTAAGATGCGATGGCTATACCTGCATATATCTGCTGTCGTGTATTGTGCTTAATGAGATTAGTCTGTATTTCATCAAGCTCCGGTGTGCGCATATATCCGTGATCAATAAGATACTGGTTATACTGCGCCTTGATGGGCTTGAATTGCTTATTTTCGTGTACAAACATACCAATAGAAGCACCCACTATAGGATACAACACACCGAGCTTCCAATACTGCTTATTATATATCTGTCCGAAGCCAGGAAGAGGTAGCGACAACCAGCACACCTTAGATAGGCTCATTGAGTCACTGATAAATGGTTTGCGTGGCTCGCCGTGCTTATTTAGACGTATGCGCTTGCCATCAGGAGAGATGCTATCACCGTGCATCAGGTACGCTGAGTCACGCTTAACGCGCTTAGCAATAACCTTGCGTAGTGAGTCGCGTGTACTTGTAGTTGCCTCATTATACGAGCCAAACTCCATGCGACCTATTGAGTCGATAAAGTTATAGTACAACGAGTCGCGACGCGCTGCTGCCTCTGCCTGAGCACGGAGCAGTGCTGCAGAGTCGATAGGCACGAGACCGCCTTGATTGATGGTGCGAACATTACCTCTCAGCCTCTCACGGTTATACTGCTGTGCCGAAAGAGGATTACTGATAGCTACGATAATAGCCACCAGCATAACTAAGTATTTTAATATTCGCTTGCTCATTATATAATAAACGCTCGTTAAATTGTTTTATTTTATTTCGCTTAGGCGTGACAAGAGGAGCTCTACCTCCTTGTCGTTTACACACTCGATAGTAATCTTGCTGCCTCCGCTCTTAGTACGCTTGATAGATATGTTGTCGCTAAGCACACGCTCAAACTCCATTACAAGGCGAGAGTACGACTCTGGATACTCCTCCTCGGTCTCCACAGCCTTAGGTGTTTCAGTATATTTGCGTGCCAACTCCTCAGCTTGACGCACCGAGAGCGACTTCTTAACACACTTCTTCAATGCCTTAATCTGAAGCTCGTGGTCAAGAGCAGCAATAGCCTTAGCATGACCCATAGAGATAACGCCCTCCTTCAATGCAAGTTGTACCTCTGATGGAAGGCTCAACAAACGCATATAGTTTGATACGGTAGAACGTTTTTTGCCAACCTTCTGAGCCATTGCCTCCTGCGTAAGACCGCACTCCTCTACAAGTCGCTGCATGCCGAGAGCAATCTCTATAGCATTGAGGTTCTCGCGTTGGATATTCTCAACAAGTGCCATAGCATGCAAATCCTCATCCTCCACATCGCGGATATATGCAGGTAATGTCTCAAGACCTGCTATCTGTGATGCTCGCCAGCGACGCTCACCACTGATGATGATATACTTGCCATCCTCACGACGCTTGAGTGTTATAGGCTGGATAACGCCCAACTCAGCGATGGATGTTGCCAACTCCTGGAGTGTCTCATCGTCGAAATCGCGACGAGGCTGTAGTGGGTTAGGGATGATATCAGTGATAGCCACCTCTGACATCTCTGACATAGGTGTAGATTGCTGTGTAGGGTTTGTAGGTCCAAATAGTGCATCAAGACCGCGACCCAAGCCTCTCTTCTTCTGTGCTGTCATAACTCTCTAAGATTACTTCTTTTTGTTTCGCTTCAAAAACTCACGGGCAAGGTTTAGGTAGTTCACCGAGCCTGATGCTGCTGCGTCATATAGCATGATAGGCTTGCCATGTGAAGGTGCTTCGCCCAGACGAATGTTGCGCTGAATAATGGTCTCGTATGCCAACTCACCAAAGTGTTCACGTACCTCGCTTACAACCTGATTGTTGAGCTTGTTGCGCATATACATTGTAAGCACAAAACCTTCGATAGCAAGCTGATGGTTAAGACGGCTCTTAACCATCTTGATTGTGTTAAGGAGCTTGCTTAAGCCCTCCAACGCAAGATACTCACACTGCACAGGCACCAATACCGAGTCTGCCGCAGTAAGAATATTTACTGTTGTGAAGCCAAGCGATGGCGAGCAGTCGATAAAGATATAGTCGTAAGCATCGCGTAGCGAGTCGACAATACCCTTAATGATATGGTGAGCATTCTCCATTGTTGAGAGTTCGGTATCTGCAGCCACAAGGTTTATAGATGATGGCAATAGCCACAACTTCTTAATATCCTCGGAGTGGAGGATAACATCCTTTGCCTCGCACTCTCCTACGATACACTCGTAGATGCCATTAAGGTTTATGTCGAAGCCAAGACCCGATGTGGCATTTGCCTGAGGGTCAGCATCTATAAGTAGCACCTTTTTGCCCAATAGAGCCACCGATGCTGCAAGGTTTATGGCAGTCGTGGTTTTACCTACTCCACCTTTCTGATTCGCTAATGCAACTACTTTTGCCATTTATCTATTTCGTTTCGTTTTCAAAGAAAAAATAATTCTTGCAAAAATAATAAATTTATCGGATTTCGCCCTCTTGTTTTTAGAAAATTATATATCTTTGTTTGATTTTTGTTCTATCACACTCGGTGATAGGAGATTTTAGCTATAGATAATATGAGAAAAGTTATCGACACATCTATACGTCTGAGCATCTTTGTGGTGATATTTATTGCCATGCAGATTGTCGCTGCCATTATCGTAACCCCTATGCCGCTGGGCGATAACATGTCTCTGCAACGCTTTGTGACATACGTCCTGTCGATGACCCTAACGCTCATATCTCTTAAGGTGTTTACCCGCTTTATCACCCCTGAGCCAGAGAAGATTAGATGCGGTAGACAGGGTTTTAACCCAATCATTACGCTTTTTGGCGTTGTGGTGCTTGTTGCATTAAGCATCGTGCTGTCGCCTTTTGAGGGGCAGATGCTGACAGATAGCCGCGAGTTTGACGATAGCCTGTGGACACTCCTTACCGTTGTCGTTGCAGCTCCTATATTCGAGGAGATCATCTTCCGCGGTAAGCTCTACAACATATTGCACGTTAGTTGCGCCCCTATCTTGGCGGTGCTCCTCTCCTCTGCTGTATTCGGCATCGTTCACTTTCAGCCTATAGTCTTTATTTCGGGCATCCTGTCGGGAGTATTGTTTAGCTATGCTTATATACGTACAAGGTCGATTTACTCACCTATACTTCTGCATATGTGCAATAATGCACTTGCCTATGCGCTCACTATCCTCTCGTATAGCGAACGTTCGCTCCTCGACCTTGTAGAGAGCGATGCCTATAACTTTATCATCTACTACGTTAGCTCTATCATCCTGGTTGTCTCAATGATTGCCATGGTTATCCGAATAGCCAGGAGCAGATAGGAGAAGTGCTTTTTCGTAAGGCAATGCCTCGTAATCAAAGTGGCGTATGAAGAAACTATAAAGTTTACTACATACGCCACTTTTGTATAATACTGAGGGTGCAACTCCCTAATAGAAGAATAGATATATCTATACTCACAATTCTTGCATAGTTCAGCTACAACACATGAAGTTCATACTGCTATTCATTATAGTTGCAGGGTGTGACATTCGCTACAAGTTTACGCCTATGTCGTCAATAAGTTTGTTAACCTTGCGACGAAGTTTATTTACGATAGGTACCCATATAATAGCCAAGGCTATCAAACTGCTGACGGCCACGCTGAGAATTATGCCACCGCAGAACTCCGCTACCGTCACATTGTTCGACATTAAAGCCTGCACAATGCTAAGTACAATTATAACACACGCAAAGAGGCGCAACAAGTTACATACCGTACGCAACGAGAATGAATAGACCTTATTCACCTGGCGCAGCTTGGCGTATGTATCGTTCTTCGTGTCAAATGGACCATCCGAGGCGCGCTTCTGAAGATAAATCCAATCCTTAAACTCTCCAACAACGCGTATACCACATTCGGTGAGGAAGTTGAAGTAGCTCTCCTTCACCTCGTCGGACTCGGTGCGCTCCACCATATCGAGTTTATAGATATACTCCCCCTCGTTGCCACGACGAAAGATATAACGGCAAAAACCTACGGCAGTAAGATTCCATCCTGCACGTGCCATTTCATTCAAAAATGCCTCCTCCTTTTCATAGTCGGCAATTGAATAGAAGCGCCAAAGCTTCTTTATCTCCTTCTTCTCCATAATTATTGTTTTTTAGAGTTAACTTATTCGTTTTGGGAATTCAATATATTTCGTCCATTTTCGAGTAGCTCGGCGAGACGTTGTAGCTCCTGCTCCAACACTTCACGACCAGCTGGCGTTATGCGATAATCTTTTTTACGACCCTCCTCTGGAAGTTGCTCAATCCAACCCTTATCGAGCAACGAAGCCAATGCACCATAGAGTGTGCCAGCCGAAAGTCGCACTCTATCTTTGCTCAATATAGCCGTCTGCTGCATAATGCCATAACCATGCATAGGCTCAACCAGTGCAAGTAAGATGTAATATACCGCCTCGGTTAGTGCGTTATTAGATGTATTCATCGGTTAACCAGTTATAATATTTATCTCGGTAGTCGATATATCGTCTACCGATACAAAGGTAAACGATATAATCTATTTATGCAAGTAATTTGTCAAAAAAAAATTTAATATGTGATATATAAATAAATAAATAAATTCGGCGATGAAATCAATTCACCGCCGAAAAAGGAGACTCGCCATGAGTCTCCTCCATAATAAGTTGCTATTTAACGATTAGAGCAAAGCGTCAATCTTAGCCTTAAGCTGCTCCTTATCGGCAGTACCTACGTGCTTGTCAACCTGTGCGCCATCCTTGAAGAAGAGGATAGTAGGTACGTTACGTACACGGTACTGTGCTGCGATCTCATCGCCATCCTCACCTACGTCACACTTGCAGATTACAACCTTACCGTCGTACTCCTCAGCAAGCTCATCGATGATAGGGCTTACCATACGGCAAGGACCACACCATGTTGCCCAGAAATCAATAACTACAGGCATACCCTTGCCCATTACCTCATCAAAGTTCTCGTTGTTAAGTTTTAGTGCCATAATTGTAAAAATTTTATATGTTTATAAAATAGTTGAACTCATTCTTTATCAAGAAGTTCATAAATTCTGCGCTTGTAGAAACTCTATATTTCTTAGAGTTTAGTTTTATCTTTACATTCTCCTGGTGGTCGTAGATGGTGAACTCAAGTACCGTCTTTCCAGGGTTAGCCTCAATACGCTCACGGAGCATATTTGTCAGGGTGCTACACACCTCGTTAATATCCAGCTCGATACGTATCTTAGCCACATTCTCAGCCACCTCAGCAAGGTGCTGAACCGATAGCAGTTTATATTCCAATGCCTCGCCCTCCTTGCCAAAGCGTGGTTGAACACGTCCGCGGATAAACAGGAAGTTATCCATCTCGATAAAGATGCCATAACGCTCATAATCCTTACTATACATCGAAAACTCATGTTTCGTATTATAGTCCTCAAGGACAAAGCGTGCATAGCGACGGCCATCCTTTGTTGTAAGTGGCGTTACGGATGTTACGATACCCGCAACAGCAAGCTCCTTACCATTGAGCAATGTTAGCTCATCGAGGTCGCCCAACTCCGCCTGACACATCTTCGATAGTATGAAGTCGAAGCGGTCGAGAGGATGACCAGAGAGATACAAGCCGATAACCTCCTTCTCCTTATTTAATATAGAGATATGACTCCAGTCCTCTGCCACAGGTACTCGTGGAGGTGGTACATCGGAGCCACTATCGCTAAACATACCAAAGAGGCTCTGTTGTGCATTGTTCTTATCCGCCTGCACACGCTGACCATAGCGCACGAGCATATCCAAGAACTGAGCACCACCATTTGGGTCCATGGCAAAGAATCGCGAGCGATTAAAGTCGATAAGCGAATCAAAGCCTCCTGCATAAGCGATATTCTCAAGACACTTACGGTTAACCACCGAAAAGTTAACTCGCTCCATAAAGTCATAAATCGACTTATAAGGACCATTCGCTATACGCTCATTAACGATAGACTCAGATGCTGCCTCACCAACACCCTTGATTGCTGCCAAGCCAAAACGTACATCACCACTCTTCGAGGTCGAAAACTTAATCATCGACGCATTGACATCGGGACCAAGTACCGAGATACCCATACTCTTACACTCGGTCATATATGCCGTAACCTGCTTGATGTCGTTAAGGTTGCGACTAAGCACCGTCGCCATATACTCAGAAGGGTAGTGCGCCTTGATATATGCCGT
>JAGBUS010000079.1 GCA_017630735.1 Alistipes sp.
CCTGGACCCCAACATTAAGAGTGTCGTGCTCTACCAACTGAGCTAAAGAGGCATTTTGGAATCTTAAGATAGTGTGCAAATCATAGTTAAACTCGACTTGCTAAATCAAATAAGACAACCTCTCGATTGTCTTATTTAGTACCCCCTCAGGGGCTCGAACCCTGGACCCCAACATTAAGAGTGTCGTGCTCTACCAACTGAGCTAAAGAGGCATTTGCTATCTTTTCGATTGCGAGTGCAAAGATACAACACTTTTTTTAATCCGCCAAATATTTCTTTAATAATTTTTAAAAAAATATCTTATTATTGTATCTTTCATTTTTACACATCTGTTATTCAACGATTTACAAACGTATAAAAATCTGGGTATTTTTTGCGTTATCGCAAGCAATAGGCTAATTATCGAGTATAAACATCATCGCTATTCCACTCTCCGCCACCATCGCTATAGAAAATTGGAGTATCAGTAATAGCCTTAGCTGCAAGGTAGCTCTCATACAAGCATATTCCATTAGCACTATCGTCTGCAAGATAGTAAGCTATAACACAAGGATAGCGTTTTGTGGTACGTATAGCTGATAGTATTCTTTCGACATACTCATCGCGCCAAGATGGCTTATTAGATGGATTACCACCACGCTTACGCGATGCTCCTGATAGTGAGCTATTAATAGGAGCTGTAACAGCTACATAGATACCCTTTTCATCGCAAAACTCCAATAATTCATCTCGCACAAAGCCCGCTGTAAAGCGAATAGCGCGCACGCCAGAGGTATATAAACCATTCAACTCCTCGACACTCACACGTGGAGAAACCTCATGCCACGCAAAATCTTGCTTTACATTATTTATATAATACACGCCATTATCATAGCGCATCTCGCGTAATGCCAAATCAAACTCATAAAACTCAACATCACGACCTCCTATACGATTTTTCAGGCGCATAGAGATACGTGTAGGCGACTCTGCACTCCAAAGCACACTATCAGGCACAGGAGCTCCGAAACGCATAGTATCAACGCCATACATACCGAGAGCGACATCGAGTGAGCCTCCAGTAAGGCGAGTAGTATCGTTTACATACAATTCATAATATAGACGTGATGTCTTATCGCCGAGAGTCTCGTTATGCATTATAACATTAAAGTCGGCATTAACAACACCACCCTTTTCAATATTTGTTCGCCATGACACGTCACGCACGCGTACACGTGGCTGCGAGATAACATATACAATAGGATGCGTTGCACCACGCTCAAAGCACTCAATATCCTGCATCTTATTACTCTCCTCAAGACGAATCTCTACCCTATTCTTATCCTCCTTAGATAGCTTGGTGATATTTATCTCCTTTGCAACAAAGCCATTCGTTGCCTCACAAGCAAGTTTACCATTGATAAACAACTTATAAGGCATCATACACCCCTCGATACGCACGAAAACTTGTCGCTCAAGCCAAGAGAATGGAAAAGTAAACTCACCTTGCAATAATCCATCTACCTCTTGCCACTGGTCGATAATCTGCAAATAGCGATTTGGGGTAACACCACCCTTATGAGCTGCATCTGCCGTAGGGTAAGGGAGCATGCGGGTGCGATAGTTATCCATGTTACCGCTCTGAGCATAGGCAAAATTTGCCATAATCATAGCGACACATAGACATATATATACTCTTAATGATTTCATACTACACTACTTTTTATAAGATGTACGGGTATTACGCCACTCGATAACATCTGGGGTCAACTGATCCATACGATCAACCCAATCACCATTCTCAACAAGACGACGACGATCGTAATTTATACGTTCCGTAATTTTAAAACGTGGCTTCTGCTGAACAGAGGCATCGGCACGTCGTGTTGGACGAATATCTCTATCACATATTGAATCACGCTGCGGTCTCTTATCGTAGAACCACTTAAAATCCTTAAGGCGCAAATCCTGAGTCTCTGGAATCATACCCATAGGATATAGAACGTATGTAGGATTCTGCTTATACGTAATCTTATCTATCTCCTTATCCACAAGATAGAATGTTATGCTTGCACTCTCGATATACATCAAACCAGTAACCTCTGGACTATCCTCATTCTGCATATAGTAGATTGTCTGAGCATTGCCCACAACATCGTTACGATATACGGCACCATCGGCGAACAAGGCGGTCATCTCCTTACCCTTCACCTGGTTATAATACATCGTATCAATCTCCATTGCCATAATCGGATTACCCATAAACTGAGCCTTAGAAATCAGCTGATTATGTGTATAAATAGCCATAGAGTCTGAAGTAATCTGATTACCCTCATTCCACATTACTGGCTCCTTATATAGTCGAATTATGGAGTCGGTATTCAGCAATATAAGAGAGTCGCTGACAAGCTGTGAATCGGAACGATACATCTTTACGTTACGATACGCCTTTATCATCTTATATACACTATCCTCAGGGAATGGTCGCTCGATAACCGAATCTCTACTCATAGAGTCCATACCCATAGTATCACGACCCGCACTATCTGACACAAGACCTTCATTCAAGCCTGCAGATACTCTATCTGTACCAAGACTATCTGCAGAGAGGCTATCAACCGTATATTCAGGACCCTTATACTCCTTACCACGCTTCAATGCACGTGCCTTAGCTTTATCTATCTTACGACGATAACGCTCATCAGCCTGAGCCTTGATACGCGCCAAGCGAGCTGCCTCCTCATCGGCAAGTTGTGCACTACGAGCTCTTCGCTGTGCGATGATAGTATCAATCTTTATATCAAGCAACGAATCTCGGATGTGCTGAATAGAGTCCTTCTCTCGCTGCTTTAATGAGTCCAAAGAATCACGTATTTCTCTCTCTACCGCGCGTATAGAGTCTCTCACACGACGCTTCTCCAACTTTGCACGATAGCGAAGTTGCTTTTCGGTCAAGACCTTTACACTATCAAGGCTATCTACTATTGAGTCTGCAACCTCTATAACCTCTGCATCCTGCTCCTCAACCTCAACAGCAACATCTGATTCAAGCTCTGTAGCATCCGCTCTCTCCTGCACCTCACGACCTGATGTTTCTAAGGCGACACTATCCTTAGGCTCTGCAGTAGTTTCTGTTTCGCGCTTCTCACGTATTTCTGATATATCCGAGCCTGTTTCTCGTGTAGCATTTCTCTTAGGAGCCTCTGTTGAACGCGCATCGTTAGACTTTACGTCACCACGCGACTTACCATCATCCTTACTCTGCTCTCCACGCGCTGGGGCATTATTACCTGCTAGTGTTTCACGCGAAGCATCCTTATTAGACTTATTCGATATCTCCTCTCTTCTATTCGACGACGACGCCTCACTATTTGAGACCTCAGCCTGCTCTGATGCACGGCTATCATCAGTCGCTACAGAATCATCTCTATCACGAAGGTCACTACCCAATGTATCACGTTCATCTACTGAGTTAGTATCAGATTTATCATCTACATTTAGAGAATCACGACCATCGCTCGCAACAGAGTCAGCATCTGCTACTGGAGGGAGAACCGCGATGGTATACAACCACAATGTATCTGCTGAAAGGAAGAGTGAATCAGGCTGCTCAGGGTCGTAATTAATCATAGATGGGCGACGTGTAAAAAGAGCATTACCTGGCTCATCCCACCACTCACCATAATCTGCAAAGCCAATCACCTTTTGCGTTGTATCATCCATCTGGATATTACGACGTCCAATAATATGACCATCGGTACGATAATACTCAATCGTATCACTCCATATCTCGCGCTCAGGAGATAGGATATAGGCGTCGCGTGTTAGATGATGAAGGTCTCGCGACTTGGTATAAGTACCCTCATTTGCAAAAAGATACTCATCCTTATCATTCCAGATATTTGTGTTTGTGAAGTATCGCGCATCTTCGGTCTCGGTATTAAATATAACCGAGTCACCAGTCATAAGATATGTATCATCGCGCATCTCCACATTGTCCACAGCTATGAGGTCATGCGTCTTTGTATTATAATAGCCACGCTCAGCCTCAAGAAGATTCTCGCCCTTCTCAATATAACAGCCATCCTGGAAATATCCAATTTCGTCTGCCGTATTGAAGGTAAAGTTATATGAATACATAATGGCATCGCCATCAACCACCTTTATCAGGTCAGAGTAGAGCGTTGCTGTGCTATTATCACGATTATACTCTGCACGGTCGCCATAGGCGTATGTGTCGTTCTGGTTGATTAGCACATTACCAAAGCACTCGAAGCTCTGATTTGAGTAGCGTACTGCACTATCTGCGAGGATTACTGTTCCATTATGATGTGCTGCGAAGTTTCCAACAAGAATAAATATTGTTGAGTCACCCTTATCCACAAGATAACTATCATCGGCAACCATATCCACCATACGTCGCTCACCGCTCTTGGTTTGTGGTGCCGTAAAGAGGCTTTCACTATCTACAACATAGTTATAGTTACGACCACTGGCAGCAAAAAACAGAGCTCCAAGGAGCAACGAAAAAACAATAATTGGGGCTATTATCTTATGATGCATAGCTTATCAGATTACTTTATCCAATTCTTATTCTCAAACGTCTCTGTACGGTAAGCAGGGTCAATATAGACATACATCGACATTATCTTATCATTAAGCCACTCTTTGTATATCTTCTCCTGCTTCTGCTGGAGAGCCATCTCCTCAAGACGAATGTAATCCTCCTCAAGCGATGCTGTATGAGCAGGAATAATCTCTACCAACTTAACAATCTTACTCATCTCATTACCCATAATATCGGTAGTCTGAAACGAATTAGATACCTCGCCAACCTTTAGACGCATAAGTGCTGCATAGTCATCGAGAGACTTACCACCCTGCGCACTGAAATCCTCCTTAAGGAAGCGTGTAGCGGTCATACGAGCACCATCGTAGACACCCATACGCTCCAAGATATCGCTATTCGACACGATACCGCCATTATGCTTAGATGTAGCATCATCAGAGAACTGCAAAGCCGCCTTATCAAACGAGATAGAATCGAGACGTATGAGGTTAGCGATACTATCAAGCAGATTAGCTGGCTCCATAAGCTCCTCACGAGTAAATGTAGGACGCAACAAGATATGACGACAACGATAGAGATCGTTCTTCTTCTCGATAAGCTCAATGATATGGAAACCAAACTCTGTCTCCACTATCTCTGATATCTGACCAGGCTTAAGCTTCTCAAGAGCCTCAGCAAAGGGGCGAACGAAGTATGATGCTGGCATAGGCTCCATCTCACCACCATACATTGCCGAGCCATCCAAAGAGTACATACGTGCCAACACCGAAAACTTTGTCTGTCCAGTGATAACACGCTCACGCATATCCAACAAACGCTCCTTAGTACGCTGTTGTGCATCCTTAAGCGATGATGGGAATTTGGTAATATGGGCATAGACATACTGCTCACCAATTACAGGCAAACTATCCTTATCTACGTGCTTATAAAATCGCTCTACCTCGCCAGGAACAACGGTTACTCTACTAACCACATCATTTCTCATAGCCTGCGCATACGCCTGCTCCTCATAACGCTGACGAAGCAACTCTCGATAGGTGTAGATTGGCATGTGCTCCTTAGCCTCAAGCTGTGCAATACCACCCTCCTCCGCGATCTGCGCCTGAACATACACCTCGATGCGGCTTGCAATATCAGAAGTATTAACCTCTACAGAGTCTATCAAAGCCTGATTATACAATAGTTTCTGCTCCAAGAGAGCTTCCAACGACTCATCAAGGGGATCGCGATCTGAAGTATATCCCATCTGTCGACGCTGACTAACAAGTGCCTCAGCATACTCCACAAGTTCTGAATGAAGAATTGCAGATCCACCAACAACTGCAACAACCTTATCAAGCATCACCTGACGACGTTGTTGTGCGCTTGCACTACTTAGCGTTAGCATAAACAGAGTGGCTGCCACTGCCACATACATAATCTTTCTTATCATAGCTTTACTCATCATTTTCGTTATTCATATTCTCTGGAGAAGAAGCATCTCTATTTGTTGTATTCAAGGTTGGGATATCCTCCTCGATATACTCCTCCGTAACAATCATCTCCTCCTCGCTATCCTTTTGCTCTGGGACATAGCTAATTGTCTCCATCAATACGCTATCCATAAGCATTATGCGACCACCACGTATAGCCTCATGTCTTAGTTCTGTCTCATACTGCTCAACAATATCCGCACGACGCTCAGCATATAATCTACGACGGATATCATCCTCCACGCACTCCAAAGGCGCAACATCACCCTTATGTGCAACATCTGTGATGATAAAATAGAAAAGTGCATCATCCGATGTCATCTGCTGCACACCCGTCTTGTTTAACAAGTCGAGATACGAACGTGAACGCTCCGTAGGAAGGTTGCTAAGGAAATCGGAGTATGAAACCCACATCTGGGCATAATCCAACAGGAGAATATTGTGCTTCTCGGACAGAGCCCTAAGCTCCTCCGTATCGCCACTGCTCACTACACGTTTCATCGCCGTAGTAAGAGTTGTAGTATTACGAAACGTACGTGGTGCCTTAATAACTACACCACGCACCTTATTGTGATCAAGCTTAAACGATGCAGCATTTGAGCGATAGTACGCAGCTAACTGCTTATCGGTGATATCAACATCAATCGCTCTATCGACATAGTACTGATCAAGCTGACGCATGATGAGAGATTGACGATAACCCTCAACAAGACGTTCAATATCCTTTTCGTATGAAGAAAGCACCTGCTCTGCCTTACGCATCTTTAGCTGGTTAAGCACCCAATTATCGATATACATTCGAGCAAAGGTGACGCTATCGACATCCACCAAACCCTTCGGCATATCGCGCGAGATATCGCTACGCAACAATACGACATTATCTACCTTAGCCACAACATCCTCACCATCCTTAGTATCCAATGCGCCACCGTCATTGATACAAGCTACAGACATTGCAACGAGCACAAGAGACAATATGTAAAATAGTTTCTTCATAATCAACTTGCAAAGATACATTTTTTTCGGAATAAACGCACTATATTGCTATATTATTGCATAGCAATAGCTAAAAAAAAGAGTAAAGCTGTCTAACAAGGTTATTTTGTCGTTGCACTCGCACTCAAAATACTCATTTACGTCGAATAAACTCCGGTTTTTCGGTCTTCGTGCGCCTAAAACTAACTCTTATTATACAACTTTAGACAAAAGAGCGTGTCCGATAAATTTTATTGGACACGCACCATATTTCACACAATTGTAGCTATTACTCTACGAAGAGTATTCTCTCTGGTCCCTCATACTCAGGCAGTGGCTTTGGAGTATAATCAGCATAACCTACAGCAATAACACTCCATACTCGGTAGCCCTCAGGAATCTCTGGGAACAACTCCTTAACATAGTCCTCACTGCGCTTACTCTCAGGATCATCCTGCAACGTACGATAGTCACCTACATGTACCCAGCACGATGCAAGACCCTCGTCTACAAGCGCGAGCTGAAGGCACGTTGCCATAATCGTAGCGTTGGTCTGCCACATTGGCGAAGCACTCTCATCACCGAGGATGATAATTGCAGCACCCGCCTCCTCCAAGAGACTTGACCCCCAATCGCGGAGCTTACCAAGTTCGTGAACACGCTTCAAATCCGTCACAGCCATAAGTCGTGTAGAGCGTGTATTCTTCGACGATGGGGCGCGGAGAGCAAGTTCCATAACGCGCATAAGTTTATCTTTCTCAACAGGTTGACCTGTATAACGTCGTGTCGAGCGACGCTTCTTCATCACATCTTTAAATTCCATAAAACACTATTTATTCTTCTGGTATAACTAACCACAAAATCAAATAAACCCATACGGACATACCGCCAAACAGAATTAACAAGGCAGATATAACACGTAGAGTCGATGAATCAAGGCCAAAATATTGCGCCAAGCCACCACAAACTCCACCGATCATACGATCGGTACGCGAACGTAACAAACGTCTGTTCATAAATCGTTTAATAAATTTATCTCAACTAATTATTGCAAAAATAGTAATTTTTTCTTAATTTTGAACCATATATCTAAAAAATTAGAGATGAAAGAGAAGATTACCGTAGCCTTGATATACGATTTCGATGGCACGCTGGCTCCTGGGAATATGCAGGAGTACGATTTTATCCCTGCCGTTGGCAAGAGCAATATGGAGTTTTGGCATGAGGCAAACACCCTTGCCGAGGAGCAGGATGCCGATCAGGTACTCACCTACATGGCGCGTATGTTGCAGGCAGCACAGTCTAAGGGTCTATCGCTCCGTCGTGAGGCATTTCGCGAGTCGGGACGCAACGTGCAGTTCTACGCAGGTGTTAAAGAGTGGTTTAAGCGCATCAACGACTATGGCGCGGAGCGTGGTGTAAACATCCTCCACTATGTAAACTCATCGGGCCTAAAGGAGATTATCGAGGGTACGGCTATTGCCCACGAATTTAAGAATATCTATGCCTGTTCGTTCCTATACAATGTGGACGGCATAGCTTACTGGCCTGCCGTGGCGGTGAACTACACCAACAAGACGCAGTTTATCTTCAAGATTAACAAGGGCGTGGAGTCGGTATTCGACACTAAGGATGTCAACCGTTTTATGGAGGAGTCGAAGCGTCCTGTACCTTTCTCGCGCATGATATATTTCGGTGATGGAACAACGGATATCCCTTGTATGAAGCTCGTCAAAAACTTTGGCGGGCACTCCATTGCGGTATACAACCCTGAGGAGGAGGGACAGCGAACAATACTCAACGAACTAATCCGCGATAACCGCGTAAACCACGTTTGTCCTGCCGACTATTCGGCTGATTCGGAGATTGACACAGTGGTTAAGACAATCATCGACAAAGTAGTTATGGATCAGCGACTTGCCGACCTTGAAATAGCGCGCAACTAAAACTTTAATAGAACGAATATGAAGATTGTATTTGCAACAAATAACGCACACAAACTATCAGAAGTAAAGGCAGTTCTTGGCGAGGGTTACGAGCTTGTAACACTTAAGGAGGTGGGCATCACTGAGGATATTCCTGAGACAGGCGAGACATTGGACGAGAACGCCTCGATAAAGGCACGATATGTATACGAGTGCACGGGATTGGACTGCTTTGCAGATGACACAGGCTTGGAGGTAGCAGCACTAAATGGTGCACCAGGTGTACGCTCAGCACGCTACGCAACGGATGGTCACGACTTCGCCGCCAACAACCGCAAACTACTCCGCGAATTAGAGGGCGTTGCAGACCGTAGAGCACGCTTCCGCACTGTAATATCACTTATACGTGGTGGCGTGGAGCAGCAGGTTGAGGGCATCGTGCGTGGCACTATCGCTACCGAGGAGTCAGGCTGCGAGGGCTTTGGTTACGACCCGCTTTTTATCCCTGATGGCAAGAGCGTGACATTTGCCGAAATGTCGGCAGAGGAAAAAAATGCCATATCGCACCGAGGTCGCGCAGTCGCAGAGTTGGTGAAGATACTAAAAAAATAGAGCCACACGGCTCTATTTTTTATTAAGTGAAAGGTGAAAACTGAAAAGGGAAAAGTATGGTGCGCTATGCGCAATAATTTATCATAAACTTCCCTACTCAACAGTCTCTTTATTTAGTACAGCGATTAACGCTTCAACATCCTCCTCCGATGTTGCCCAACTTGTCACAAAGCGCACTACACTATTGGTTGCGCCACGTGGGCCCCAATAGTCAAACGAGATGGTCTCGCGTAGGCGGTCGATAACATCGTTAGGAAGGCGGAAGAATTGCTGGTTTGTGGGCGACTCCTTGACAACCTCATAACCCTCCGCACGGAAAGCCTCACGAATCCTAAGAGCCAACTGCACAGCGCGTTCTCCTATTCGCTCATAGAGCCCATCGCGGAACAACACGCCAAACTGAATACCTAACAATCTACCCTTAGCGAGCAGTGCTCCATGTTGCTTAACAAGCGAAAATAGATTCTGCAAAAGCGACCTATTAGTTACCACCAAAGCCTCGCCAAAGAGCGTTCCGCACTTTGTGCCACCGATGTAGAACACATCAGCAAGACGCGCTATATCTGCGAGCGTGAAATCCGCACCCTCAGCCTTTAAGCCGTATGCCATACGTGCACCATCAATATATAGCGGTATGTTATGCTTATGACAAACGCCGCTCAGCGACTCCAACTCCGCGAGCGAATATACTGTTCCAAACTCCGTAGGCTGCGAAATATAGAGCATTCCCGGAGCCACCATATGTTGGTAGGTCTCATCGGCATAAAACTCCTCGATATAGCGATCCACATCCTCGGCACGCACCTTACCATCATACTCCTTAAGGGTCAGCACCTTATGTCCCGAAGCCTCGATAGCCCCCGACTCGTGAACTGCGATATGTCCGCTATCTGCCGCGAGAACTCCCTCGTGACGCGCAAGGATGCCATCTATAGCCGTGGCATTGGTCTGTGTGCCACCCACGAGGAACATCACCTCAGCATCCTCGCACCCTATCGCCTTGCGGATAAGGTCACGCGCCTCGGCAGTGTAGAGGTCATTACCATATCCCGCAGTATGCTCCATATTGGTACGCACAAGAGACTCCAACACCTCGCCCTGCGCACCTGCAGTATAATCCGAATTGAAATGTATCATAACCCCTATCGCGCAATAGCGAAAGTAGTTGCTGACGAAGCTCCCACATACTGGAAGAACTCCTCGGCTGGATCGCACTGGCTCTTTGAGAGGGTGAACATCTCGCCAAAGTAAACAGGACTCAAATTGCCATCCTCGTCCTCAGCGATACCCGCAAAGAAGAATCTATCATCCTCACCCATAGAGTAGTACATATCCATAGCCTCTACAGTATCGGTAGGTTCATAGAGCAACAAATCCTCAAGAAATGCCTCCTCGCTATACTCTATGGTCATCCACTCCTCGTACCACCAGAAATACACCTTATCGGTAGGTGCTGAGGTCTTCATCTCCACAATAGCAACACACTCACACTGAGCGAGTTTATATTCATAGCTTGGGTCCAAAGCGATAATCTCGCGAGAGTCGAACAACTTAACCAAATCGATGCTCTCGATCGCTATCTTGCACTCCTCAGCCTCTGCAGAGGTGAAGTCGTAGCGGAAGAGATCCGATGTTGGTGTACCGTTGTTAATACCAAAAGCAAGCACCGTATAAGTAGTATTAGGATTGAGAGGTGTTAACTCCTCGCTCCATACGCCAGTAAAGATTGCTGGGTCGTAACGCTCGATGATAGCCTGCATCATCGTAGCATCATCATCAACCACGGGCACCTGATCCGAAGACAAGAATACACAAGCATAGCTATCGCTATCGTTTGATGGTGTAATGGTTAGAACAGCGTTATATGGCGTAATGTTAGTAACCTCGATATTGAGAGAGAAAACCTCAGGCGTTGGCTCTGGAATAGGCTCTGGCTTTGGGGTTTCCTGCTGAGACTCGCAGCCAACAACGAGCACCAGGCTCAATAACAAAGTAAGGTGTAGTAGAAACTGTTTCATAGCAAAAATATTTATTTATTTTAGTGGCGTAAAGTTACTAATAAAATTCCAATTTTATCAATATTTCGCCCCTGTTTAGAACAACGTAACATTTTTTTTCTTAAATTTGTAGTATATATTCGAAAAATTGCGGACTCAAACACTAACACTAACCCATTATGAACGACTACTCTGCTCTTATAAAAGCCAATATAGAATCGCTATTTGGATATTTAGCTCCTCGCATATCCGACGAACAAATGAGGCGCATAATCGATGGCTACGAGTTTGCCGCCGAAGCACATGCGACACAGAAACGTCGCAGTGGCGAGCCATATATTATCCACCCTATTGCCGTGGCAACAATCCTCGCGAAGGAGTTAGAGATGACCGACGACACGGTTATCGCAGCATTCCTACACGACGTAGTGGAGGATACCGACCACACCATTGAGGAGATTCAGGAGCGTTTTGGCGAAGATGTTGCAAAGCTCGTAGATGCCGTAACAAAGCGCAAGAAGGCGAACTACGAATACTCAAAACAGGTAGATAACTACCGCCAGATTCTCGAATCGGTACACTACGATGTCCGCGCACTGCTTATCAAGCTCACCGACCGTCTGCACAATATGCGTACGTTGGATAGTATGACAGCAGCAAAGCAGATGAAGATTGCTGGTGAGACCGACTATTTCTATGCTCCACTTGCCAACCGTCTTGGTCTATATCATATCAAAACTGAGTTGGAAAACCTATCATTCCAATACCGCTGCCCTGGTGAATACGAGAAACTCGAAGCACAACTAAAGGAGGAGCACGAGGAGGAGGGTCCACTACTTGAGGAGTTCAGAATGCAGATAGACTCCATTCTTAAGGATGCTGGCTTTGACGTTCGCACAGAGATTCGCTATCGTGAGCCTTATAGTATATGGCGCAAGATGAAGGAGAAGAATAGCGACTTTGCACATATCGACAGCAAGCACTACATCCGTATTATATACAAGAGTAATCCACAGTTTAGCGACAAGGCGATGTCACTAAGGATATACGCTGTGCTCACGGACAAACTAAAGGAGAAGCCATGCAGCGTATATAACTACATCGACACACCAAAGGAGAATGGCTACCAGAGTTTCCACGTAAAGCTACTAAGCAAGAAGGGCGAGTGGGAGGAGATTCATATCTCATCAGAGAGCATGGTGCGCAACTCTCACTTAGGTTGTGCTGCAGAGCGTTCTGAGACAAACCTATCTACATGGCTCGGAAAGTTTAAAGAGATTCTTCAGGAGATTGCTCAGGGCAATCCAGATATGAAGTTTATGGAGGGCGTGACATCGACATTCTACAACGATGACATTATGGTATTTACGCCCAAAGGTCAGGGTGTGATACTACCTAAGGGAGCCACCGCCCTTGACTTTGCCTTTGAGATTCACAGTAAGGTGGGTGAGAAGGCGGTATATGCCCGCATCAACCGCAAGCTAAGCTCATTACGCGCCATACTCAAACGTGGTGACCGCGTGGAGATTGGCACAGCAGATGATGCTAAGCCAGACCCTGAATGGCTCAACCATGTATCGACATTCCGCGCAAAGCGTTATCTTCGCGGTTACTTTGCCAATCTACCAAAATTGGAATACGACCGCTGTCCTATATGCCATCCTCTACCAGGTGATGAGGTTATCGGATACAAAAATGAGGCGGGAAAGATATGTCTACATAAGCGCGACTGCGCAGATATCATACGCCTTGCATCGGAGAATGGCGATGCTATAGTCTCAGCATCATTTGACGAAGATGAGCGTTTCCTATACCCTGTTCGCATCCGCGTGCAAGGTATTGACCGTTTCCACCTTATGAGCGACCTGATTGACTGCATCACAGATAAGCTACACCTAACAATGTCATCGCTTAAGACCGAGAATATTGACCGCATCGCGATATGTACCATCGACTTTTCAGTACACTCAGTAACAGAGTTGAAGATGGTAATGAAGAGTATCTTGGATATCGACGGCATAGACGAGGTTACACACATAAACATTTAGCGTCACACGCCAAATATTCCACATAATACGACATGGGGCTGTCCGACACACGTTTGTTCGGCAGCCTCTGTTTCTTTATTTAATACTGCGTAGCATATATAGTATGGTAGAGACTACTTAAGTGTTCGCTCGATGTAGGTAGTGTAATCCCTAACCACAGGCTTATAATCAGCGTTTGCCATAAGCGTTGATGAAATCATAAAATCTGCTGTAGAGCGGTTGATTGCTGTAGGGACATTATAAAGTGTTGCCAAACGCAAAAGTGCCTTAACATCGACATCATGTGGCTGAGCAGACATAGGATCCCAGAAGAAGATAAGCATATCTATCTCGCTCGAAGCAATCATTGCACCGAGCTGCTGATCGCCACCCAATGGTCCAGATTTAAGCATCGTAATGTCGAAACGTGCATTTGCGACATCCTTACCACGACGAGCCATAAGGGTCTCGGCAACGATACGACCGGTTGTTCCTGTGCAAACTAAGCGGTGTGATAATAACTTCTCCCAATTCCATGCGACCCACTCCGCAAGGTCGTGCTTCATAGCATCGTGCGCTACAAGAGCAATTGTCATTCTATTTTCCATAATTTCCATCTATTTTTTCGATAGCAAAAATAGTGGAAAGATGTTACAGTACTATATCTATTCAATTAAAAAAATATTACAAAAAAAGAGCTTGATACCAAAGTATCAAGCTCCTCTCTATATAGTTAGAGATACTATTTAACTGCATTAACGATTGCCTCAAATGCCTTAGGCTCGTTGAGTGCGAGGTCAGCCAAAACCTTACGGTTCAAAGCGATACCCTTAACATTCATCTTGCCAATAAACTCTGAATAAGTCATACCGTACATACGAACCGCAGCGTTGATACGAACGATCCACAATGAACGATAATTTCTCTTCTTCTCACGACGGTGTGCATAGGCAAACTGCAAACCCTTCTCGACAGTATTTTTC
>JAGBUS010000008.1 GCA_017630735.1 Alistipes sp.
ATGGAACGGTTTTGAGAGCCAGTATGGCGTTGACAGCGTTCACGAGGGTACTGTAACAGAGGCTAACGACAAGGGTGTTGTTGTATCACTTGGCGAGAACATCGAGGGCTTCTGCCCAGCACGTCACGCTGCTAAGGAGGATGGTACAACTTTGAAGGTTGGTGATAAGGTAGAGTTCAAGGTTTTGGAGTTCTCTAAGGCTACAAAGCGCATCACTCTTTCACACAGCCGTCTCTTCGAGGAGGCTAAGCGTGCTCAGGACGCAGCTGAGAAGGCAGAGCGTCGTGCAGCAGCTGATGCAACTAAGTCAACTGTAAAGAAGATCAACGCTCAGGTTGAGAAGACAACTCTTGGCGATATCGCAGGTTTGGCTGAGTTGAAGGCTCAGTTGGAGGAGAAGTAATAGTCTCTTGCATAATAACGATGGGATTGTCCAACAAGTTTGTTAGGCAATCCCATATTTGTTTGAAGTTGTATAACAAGAGTTAGTTTTAGGCGCACGAAGCACGAAAAAGCGGAGTTTACTCGGCGTAAATGAGCATTTTGAGTGCAAGTGCAACGCCAAAATAACCTTGTTAGGCGACTTCATTTTTTCTATCTATGCTCTCCAAATATCTCTTCTATAATAAGGTCTGTAGCTCCTATATTTTTCTTTGTGTACTCTTGTGCTGCAGTGTGTTTCTGTTGCCATAGCTCAGCATCATCACGTAGTGGCGTAAACCACTCCGATAGCTCCTTATAAGTAGATACACTTTTTGCTACTCCACAGGCAATCATCTCCTGAGCTTCATTAAACTTCTTGTAACGAGGACCAAAGGCAATGGGCAAACCATATATGGCTGCTTCTAATGTGTTGTGTATGCCCATTCCGAAGCCACCTCCGATATATGCCCATGTGGCGTAGCGATAGACGGTAGATAGTAAGCCTATAGTGTTTAGGATAAGTATTTGGTAGTTGTCGTAGTTTGTCGTCCCGCTACACTCGGTATAGCATATAGCTCTACCTCCACAATCATCGAGTAGATTTTGTATATGTGCTTTGTCAATCTCATGGGGGACGATAATAAATTTTATCTCAGGATTATCATTCGCTAAATCGACTAATAATTCTTCATCTTTTCGCCATGTGGAGCCAGCAACAAAGGCACGTTTTGTTCCTATAAATTGCTCTATTATAGGAACGTGTTTACCGTTCTTCGCAATTGCTGCAACACGATCAAAGCGCGTGTCTCCAGCTACAACTACATTATCATAACCCAATTTTTTTAGTAGTCGCACAGAGTCATCGTTTTGTACAAATATGGTACTGAATGTCGATAGTGCCTTGCACCATATTTTTCCCCACGGCTTGAAGAAAATCGACTCCTCGCGGAATATTGCCGACGCGAGATATGTCGCTATCTTGCGACTTTTAAGTTCTGCGAGATAGTTAAGCCAAAATTCATATTTGATGAATATGGCTATTGTTGGGTTTACTGCATCAATGAAACGCTTTGCATTACGTGGGGTGTCGGCAGGTAGATAGAATATCTCATCAACGAGTGCATATCCTTTGCGTATCTCATAACCCGATGGGGAGAAGAATGTTACTACTATCTCCGTATCAATATTGAGCTCGCGTATCTTCTCAATAATAGGTCGTGCCTGTTCGAATTCGCCTAACGAAGCGACATGTATCCAGACACGTTGTTTCGCGCACCTTGTGGAGAGTCGCTGCTCGATATCCTCAATTAGCCCTTTACGACCATTATGCCATAGCTTAGCTTTATGATTTGTTAAAGCAGCGATAGCAATAGCCGTAGTATAGCATCTTATGCCAAAGTTATAGAGATGTTTCATTGCTAAAAGGATAAGAGTGACCTAACAGATTTATCCTTCGGTCACTCTTATAATTATAAAATATTCTTGGTATACTCTATCGTGTGGTGGTTGTGGTCATCGATAATTACGGCTATAAGGTCGAACTCGATCTCTAAAGGAGTGCGGTGTATCGCGCGATATGCCATAGCTCCTTTGCGCAGAGCATTTTTCTTCTGCTCTGTAATACTATCGTATGGCGATTGCCATCCTCCAAGTTTGCGCGTCTTGACCTCAACAAAGTGTAATGTGTCGAAGTGCTGAGCAATTATATCTATCTCGTAGTGTCCTATGCGCCAATTGCGCTCAACGATATAGAATCCCTGCTCTCGCAACCACTCCATAGCGATATCTTCGCCATGGGAACCAATGTCGATAGTTGTAATATCCATCGAAAACTACTTATTGCGACGAATAAGGAATTCGATATTATCGCCTGGCTGTACCTCGTAGGTCTCAATACCCTTCTTGAAGATACGCATTGGTCGTGAACCGATAAGCTGGATACCATTGTCGTCGATACGAAGCATACAACCCTCGCGCAAGCCAACAACGTAGCGGCTACGGTTAGCCTCAAGATACTCGTTGATACGCTGCTCACGTGTCTCACCTGCATGACCCTCAGGGTTTGCATCGAGGTAGTGTGGGTTAATCTGGAAAGGAACAAGACCTATAGCGCGGAATGACTCAGGCTGCACGATAGGCATGTCGTTTGTAGTACAGATAGTAGGGCAAGTAACGTTGCTACCTGCTGACCAACCAATATATGGTACACCTGCCTTAACACGGCGGAAGATCATGTCGAGGAGATCCTCCTCCTGCATCTTCTTAAGAAGAGCGAAGGTATTGCCACCGCCGATAACGATTGCCTGAGCGTGGCGTACGAAGTTGCGCTTGTTGAGTGCGTGGTGTACTGAGCTAACCTTGATACCAATCTCGTTGAAGCGTTGTTGTACCTTTGCTTCATACTCGTCATAAGAGAATGTTACAGCAGCATAAGGTATAAAGACCACTTCAGTTACACCGTTGAGCGTTTTTGCAATCTCATCAATGGGGTATTTGAGATAAGGCTCACCTGCATTGGTAGAATTGGAAATTAGTAATAAGTTCATAATTAACTGAATATTAGGTTGTTAATACGTGTATCTTAAAAATTGGTGTTAAAAAATATTCGTAATAATGTCAAAGATAATAAAAAAAGTGTTACATTTGCATCGTCTGGTGAAAAAAAGTTATTCACCGACTTGGTTACAGTAGATAATATTTACTACTATAATGTTTAACTAAAACTTATTTATTATGTCAGAAATTCAGTCAAAAGTTGTCGAGATTATCGTTGACAAGTTGGGCGTTAAGGAGTCAGAGGTAGTTCGTGAGGCAAGTTTCACTGCACACCTTGGTGCTGATTCATTGGATCAGGTAGAGCTCATTATGGAGTTCGAGAAGGCTTTCGATCTTCAGATTCCAGATGGCGACGCTGAGAAGATTCAGACTGTAGGTGATGCTGTAGACTACATCGAGTCACACAAGTAATAGAATATTATAGATTCTAATCAACCTATTTTAGGAAATTTGTGGACTATGCCCAGAGTTTTATACTCTCGGTTTAGTCCATTCTTTATTCTATATGAACTCAAATAGTAATCAACTTTGATCTGATGTAGGATCTATGTGCCGACATGAGCTGATTGTTGTATTACCTCGAATTTAGGATAGAAATAACTCTTAAATATAGAGCAATGTTTGATTTTATACTACGCCCATTACGCCGACGTTTTGGTAGCGATAAGCACTTTTATGCCGCAATAGATGATATGTTTGGTTTTATCCCTCATAACATCGAGCTATATAAGTTAGCACTTATACATAAGTCGGCATCTGTAGAGTTGGAGGATGGTAGCCATATCAATAATGAGCGTCTTGAGTTCCTGGGTGATGCTGTGATTGAGAGCATTACGTCGGACTACCTCTTCATTGAGTTTGCAGACCGTGATGAGGGCTTTATGACGCAGTTGCGTTCAAAGATTGTGTCGCGTCAGTCGCTTAATCGTATAGCTTCAGAGTTGGGCTTGGATAAGTTTGTTATCTCGAATGCAGCGGGTAACTCCACTCAAAAGCATATCTTCGGTGATGCCTTCGAAGCTATGATGGGAGCTATATATCTCGATCAGGGATATGACTTTGCTAATCGTCTGCTGATTAATGATATATATGCACGTTTCTTGTCGATTGATGAGATGCTAAAGTCAGAAACCGATTTTAAGAGCCGCCTTATAGAGTGGTGTCAAAAGAACCATCATACTATCGAGTTCCGCACGGTCCAGGATAGTCATGGCTCTGCTGCACATCCAACGTTCCATTCAACAGTCTATATCGGTGGTATAGCTTCAGGTTATGGAACAGGAGACTCGAAGAAGCAGGCAGAGCAGCAAGCAGCCTTCTCAGTTTCGCAGGACTCAACATCGGCTATTACGGATGAGAGTAGCGCGAAGATACTTGACCGTATAGACCAGATGGTGAGTTAGGTGAAAAGTGAAAAGTGAAAAGTGTGGTGTCTGTGACGCTTATTAAATAGAGTAGCAAATATTTGTCCGCGTGGAAAATATTTGCTACTTTTGTTTTACTATATAACCCTACGTAATATGAAAAACGCATTGGATAAGTTGGAGTCGCGAGGTGCTGCGGTGCTCGAAGATGTGGAGTTGTTGGCAGTGTTGCTTGCCGAGACTCAAGGTGATGATAAGGCGCGAGGTGTTGCACAAAATATCCTTGCTGAGTGTGGTGGGCGTATAAGTAATATTTACGATGTTGATTTTTCGCGCTTGCGCATGATGTCGGGTATCGGTAAGTTGCGTGCAGCGCGTTTGAAGGCTGCCATTGAGCTCGGACGCAGAGTTGCACAGGAGGAGACGATGCACCACGATACTATCACTTCGGATACGGATGTTGCGCGTGTTATGCGACCACTCATAGGGTCGCTTCAGCATGAGGAGTGTTGGGTGTTGTATCTTGCCTCGTCGGGTAAGATTCTGGAGCGCATGAGGGTTAGTCAAGGAGGTGTTCAGGCTACGGTGGTAGATTGCCGACTAATAATAAAGCGTGCATTAGAACTTCTTGCTGTACAGATAGTTATTGCGCATAATCACCCTTCGGGAAGTGCCGAGCCAAGTGGTCAGGATTTAGCCTTGACGGAGCGAGTATCGGAGGCTGCAAAATTGTTCGAGATACGTCTGTTAGACCATGTCGTAGTTGCTCAGTCGGAGCATTACTCTTTCCGAGGACATGGACTCATAAAGTAAAAGTGAAAGGTAAGAGGTGAAAAGTGAGGTGTACTTCGCACGGTATGCCTCACTTTTCTATACTTTTCACCTTTCGCTTTTCACCTTTCACTTTTTTTTGCTATCTTTGCAAGATGAATATGCTTATAGCATATAAGATACAGAAACGAATAACAAAAACGATATAGATTATGACACAGGAAGAATTGTTTAAGAAGCTGATTGCTCACTGTAAGGAGTATGGTTTCATTTTCCCATCAAGCGAGATTTACGATGGTCTCGGTGCTGTCTACGATTATGGTCAGAATGGTGTGGAGCTTAAGAATAACATCAAGCGTTACTGGTGGGATTCTATGGTGAAACTTAACGAGAATATCGTGGGTATTGATGCTGCTATCTTTATGCACCCACGCACTTGGGAGGCATCAGGTCACGTAGGTGCGTTCAACGATCCACTTATCGACAATAAGGATTCAAAGAAGCGTTACCGCGCTGATGTCCTCGTTGAGGATTGGATGGCTAAGCAGGAGGAGAAGATTCAGAAGGAGGTAGACAAGGCTAAGAAACGCTTTGGCGAGGCTTTCGATGAGGCTCAGTATCTTGCAACATCTCCACGTGTATTGGAGATTAAGGCTAAGATGGATGCTATCCACGAGCGTTTTGCAACGGCTCTTAACGACAATAACCTTGAGGAGTTGAAGCAGATTATCCTCGACTGCGAGATTGTATGTCCTATCTCTGGTACTCGTAACTGGACAGATGTTCGTCAGTTCAACCTTATGTTCTCTACACAGATGGGTTCTACTGCAGATGGTGCAAACACCGTATATCTTCGTCCTGAGACAGCGCAGGGTATCTTCGTGAACTACCTCAATGTGCAGAAGACTGGTCGTATGAAGCTTCCATTTGGTATCGCGCAGATTGGTAAAGCGTTCCGTAACGAGATCGTGGCACGTCAGTTTATCTTCCGTATGCGTGAGTTCGAGCAGATGGAGATGCAGTTCTTCGTGCAGCCAGGCACCGAGATGGAGTGGTGGAACAAGTGGAAGGAGACACGTATGGC
>JAGBUS010000080.1 GCA_017630735.1 Alistipes sp.
CGCTCAGACTATGAACGGCCGTACTCAGTATGGTATCGCTATGTGCTGCCACTATGAGGATTACCTCTCTGGCGCAATCAAGAAGCACGAGCTTACTCGCGTTGATAAGGAGGAGGATCGTATGATCCACGTACGCAACCAGAAGGCTAACATCGAGCCAGTATTCTTCGCTTACCCAGACGAGGCTGAGATCGACGCTATCGTTTCTAAGTGGGTTGCTGAGCACGAGGCTGACTACGATTTCGTTGCAGAGGATGGCTTCGGTCACCACATGTGGGTTATCCGTGAGAAGTCTATCAACGACCGCATCACTGAGATCTTCGCTGGTATTCCTGCTTTGTATGTTGCTGATGGTCACCACCGTACAGCTGCTGCTGCACGTGTAGGTCAGGAGTGCGCTTCTAAGAACGCTAACCACACTGGCAACGAGGAGTACTGCTTCTTCCTTGCTGTAACATTCCCAGCATCACACCTCCGTATCATCGACTACAACCGCGTAGTTAAGGATCTTAACGGTCTTTCTAAGGAGGAGTTCTTGGCTGCTGTAGGCGAGTCATTCGTTGTTGAGAAGAAGGGTGCAGAGATCTACACTCCTAACGCACTTCACAACTTCGCAATGTACATCGACGGTGAGTGGTACTCAATGACAGCTAAGGAGGGTACTTACGACGATAACGATCCTATCGGTGTTCTCGACGTATCTGTTCTCTCTAACCTCGTTTTGGATAAGGTTCTCGGCATCGCTGACCTTCGTACATCTAAGCGTATCGACTTCGTAGGCGGTATCCGTGGTTTGGGCGAGTTGCAGAAGCGTGTTGACAGCGGCGAGATGAAGGTTGCATTTGCATTGTATCCAGTATCTATGCAGCAGCTCTTCGACATCGCAGACACTGGCAACATCATGCCTCCAAAGACTACATGGTTTGAGCCTAAGTTGCGTTCGGGTGTTGTTATTCACTCATTCGAGTAATTTAGCGTGATAAGGCTGCATCTGCAGCCTATCCCAAAAAGTAAGACCCCTCGGGCTGTACGTCATGTACTATCCCGAGGGGATCTTCTTTTGCGATAGACCACATCTACAGCCTTCTGACGCTAAATTGTATTTGTGTTCTGGCAGTACTATCCCACGATATTTTCTTTATACGATAGAACAAATCCGCTCCCCTAAAATCAAAAATTAATTAGCGTGATAAGACAGTATCTGCAGCCTTCTGACGCTAAATTATAACAAACTGTTAGGTTGTACGAAAAGTACTATCCCACGATATTTTCTTTATACGATAGAACAAATCCGCTCCCCTAAAATCAAAAATTAATTAGCGTGATAAGGCTGTAAAAGTGAAATTTCGTTTAATACTATTTTACATCATTTAGCAATCCAAAGAATCGTTGCTGGTCACGCTTGGAGCGTTCGGTATGCTTGTCTCCAGTAGATGTTAGGCTCTTGGCGTGAGGTAGTCGCACAGCAGATGCTTTGCGTAGCGAGTCCAACACTTCGTACTCAACGCGAGCATTCGACAATATTGCAATGGCACAAGATACGATATAGACGCTTTGCGATAGCTCTGAATCATTTAAGATAATATAAGGAAACTCGCTGTAGTAGAATGTGTTAACTATATTTATGCTCTCCTTAAGTTGCTTATATCGAAGGCTATTAATAGGCGTGTCATATAGTCTATCTTGCAAATCTTTATATTTGTAGCGCAGACTGTCGCGCATTGAACAAAATCGAGCGTATTGCTCACGGTAGCGTCGTTTATCTTCGCTAATAACTATGTGATTATTAGTGTAGTCAAGAGTCAACGTATCGTTCGGACCGATAACAACCTCGTCGAGAAATCTGCTATTATCGGATAATAGCAGAATATTGACAAAGTTGTCCTCTTGCATATCGAAGCGTAGAATACCGCGACCATCCTCAATACGACAGCTATCTTTTATCACAAACTCGCACCCATTTTCGTACTCATATCCCTGGGCATAGACCATCGCACGGTCGTTGTAGTGTACTTTTATGACAGCTTGCTGGGCATTTACGCATGCGTACATAAATATCAGAGATAGTAAAAGTAACAATTTGGTGCGATTCATAATCCAAGACTATTTTCTGATGACCAACTTATATCCCACACCACGTATCGCGCTGATATCTATGCTCTTATCCTTCGATAGGTAGGTGCGGAGTTTCGATACAAAGACATTCATCGAGCGAAGGTTATAGTAGCTGTCATCGCCCCATATCTCCGTCAGAAGGCATTGCGAACTCACAATCTTCTCACCCTCCTTAGCCAACGCAGCGAGTAGAGCCGACTCTTTGGTCGACAGGTGGCGCGTCTCGCCATCTATAGTCAATACCTGAGCCTTGCAATCAAACTCATAACGACCAATCTTGTAAATATCGCTCTCAGCATCATCACCCAAACGCATAAGCAAAGCCTCGACGCGCGCCATAAGTTCATTTATGGCAAAGGGCTTGCGGAGATAGTCGTTGCCACCCACGCGAAAACCCTCCACAACATCCTCGGCAGTGCTACGTGCTGAGAGGAAGAGATATTGGGTGTTGCTGCCCTCCTTACGCATAGCGCGCACCATCTCGAAGCCGTCGAGCTTCGGAAGCATAATGTCGGCAATAACAAGGTGAGGACGTTCCGCACGGAATAGCCTAAGTGCTTCCTCGCCATCCTCTGCCGTTGTGACGTAGTGTCCTGCCTCCTCCACAGCATCCTTAACGATGCGGCGAAGTATGGCCTCATCCTCAACTATCAATATTCTTCGTTTAGTCATATATCGGAAGTGTTATCTCAAATTCGGTGCCTTTGCCCAATGCTGAGCGCATGGCTATCTTTCCGCCGTGTCGCTCGACAATATTTCTTACGTAGTACAACCCTAAACCATAGCCCTTGGTGTCGTGGCGGTTGCCCTGCGATACACGATAAAACTTATCGAATACTCTGCGTTGCTCACGTGGTGCAATGCCTATTCCGTTGTCTGCTATGCGTATTGTTGAGTTGTCATTACTATTTGATACAAATAATGTTACAATAGGTTTGCTCACGCAATACTTTATAGCATTATCCATCAGTGCGCTGAGCATGGCGTGCAAGTAGAGACGGTCTGCCGAAACCACTATACCCTGTGCTATATCTATTCTCCACTCCACCTCGCGCTCCTTATATTTTAGGTCGATAGCGGTGCACACCTCTGTTACAATCTCCTCTACGTTGCATCGCTCGATGTTGAGTTTCTGCTTCTCAAACTCCTCGGTGGAGGTGCGTAGTATCTCCTCGACCATATCGCCAAGTCGCCTTAGTGATGATATCGACATATCGAGATAGTCGTTGCGCAAAGTCTCGTTGTTGGCAATAGATTCGGAGTTGCGCAGTGCGTCCGTAGCTGCGTATGCTGCTGCAATAGGAGTCTTTAGCTCGTGCGTAATGTTGTGCGTAAGGTCACGACGTATCTGTTCAAGGCTCTTTGCGCGAAATAGTGTGTGGAGTAGGTAGATGAACGTTATGGTCAGCACTACTATGGAGAGCATTTGCAATATAACTATCAATCGCATACTTGCAATGATTGTGGTGTGCGGGTCATCCACAGTAAGTCGTATGGTTAGTGGTGGAAAACTCTTGTTGAAGTCAATCTTCCTCTCTGATAAACTCTCGTTGCTTATCTCCCATATAGGCTCAAAGTTGTCTCCTATGGGTGCGAGTATCGATATCATAAATTGGCACTCGAGGCCTGATATGCGTAGCTCCTCTTTGAGTATCGTGTGCAGTCGCTCGATATTTGGAAGGGTGTAATCGCCATTGGGAAAGCGTGTTACATATTGCCACGTTGCCTCCTCGAAGATGCTCTCTATCTGGTTGCGATAGGCGTTGCGCATATTCTTATAAGTATCCACCGCCCAGATAATCTCCACCGTAGCGAGGAAAACCAATGAGAATATGCCACATAGTAGCACTATGGTAAAGCGACTCTTTTTCATATCGCAAAGTTATGAAAAATATGCTACGATGACACGGCGGCGTGTGAACTTTAACACTATTTAACATTCGTGTTAACACTCTTTAACTTAAAACCTTTGGTATCGCAAATATTCTGTACTACCTTTGCAATAACAAAAAAGCAGCTGCAGTATTAATCTTAAAACCATTGAACTATGAAACGAAAACTATTTGTATTTATATTTTCGCTGTTTGCACTCTCTATTGCAGCCACAGCACAGGAGCCTGCCTATATGATTAATGGCGAGCGTGTAACTATTGAGCAGGTCATTGACCTATCATCTGATGCTATAGAGATGATAGAAGTTGTGAAGAATGCCGAGGCCCTGGATGACTTTGAGAAGAGGTATGGTTTCCGCCCAGCCTGCATCACAAAGATAACCGCAAAAAGCGTAGATGGCGAGGATGAGGTATTCCTAATGGTGGATGAGATGCCACAGTTTATGGGTGGTGATCTTACGACCTTTAGAAATTGGGTAATGGAGAATGTCCGCTATCCTGAGGAGTCTATGAATAAAGGTATCGAAGGAATGGTTCTCGTAAGATTCTGCATCGACAAAGATGGATATATCAAAGAGAATATGACAGGTGTTATCAAATCTCCCGATAAGTCATTGTCGGACGAGGTATTGCGAGTATTGAAGAGCTCTCCACAGTGGGTTCCTGGTAAGCAGAAGGGCAAGAATGTTATAGTGCAGTTTACTTTGCCTGTGAATTTCAAGCTTGTAAATAGTGCTAATATGACTTTTACTTTTGATGATGACCAATCAGTCAATGGAGTCGAGAGAATCGAGGTTGTAAGTTTTGGTAAGTAACCCTTTTCCCTCTAATCATAAGCAAAATAGGCGACCCGCTAAAGGTCGCCTATATTGCTGTATTACTACTTTGCTCCTTCGTAGGTTACGGGATACTCGCCGCACATAAACGATAGTGTCATGCTTGTGTCAGTAATCTCACCGCTAAGCTCTGTGATGGTGAACTTTTCAAATGGACCACCCATAGCGTATGGTACGATGCCGTCACCCGAAATAGTGTAACAATCAGTGTTGTAGCTCTCATAATCGACACCCTCCACGACCATATCGAGTTTTATAGGCATGCCCGATGCAAACTTCACCTTATACATTACGAAATTCAACTTGCCATTCTTAATCTCGTAGTCTACCTCCACAGCCTCCTGGGTGTAGAACGTGCCATCGTTCTGATCCACCTTCATGGTGCCTTTGTAACAACTATTATCCTCAGGGTTTTGAGGAAGGTCGTTGTTTTCACCATTCGTACACGATGTTGATATTACTACAGAGAGCAGGATGCTGAATATTATTGATAGTTTTTTCATAAGTTATTGATGTTTAAATATTTAGTGAAACTCTTATGCCTAATTGTGTAGGTAGTCCTTTTGAGAAGAACTCCTCGCCTACCGACTTAAAGTAGAATACATTATAGTCGGTGTTGGTGAGGTTTCTACCCCATAGTGTGAGTGTACAGTTGTTCATGCGTAGCATAATCTGTGCACCAAGCAACGAGTAGAAATCCTGACGAAGTGTGTTTGACTCATTCCAATAGATATCACCTATACCACGCCAATCTGCCGACAATGTTATATCTTGAAGATGCTTATTCTTGATGCTAAATGTGTAGCTCGCCATTGCCGATATGGTGTTTTGTGGCGCGTAGGGTAGATAGCTACCTGCATAGTTTGCTGTGCCATCATCATACTCGCGGAAACGAGCATTGGTATAACCATAGTCTGCACGTATGTTAAAGCCACGATAGCTATAGTCGGCAGTTAGCTCAATGCCGTAGCTACGTGCGCGCGCAGCGTTAGACATCATACGTCCTGTATTATTGCCCTTCGGAAGAACGGTAACCTGCTGGTCGAAACACTCAATCCAAAAGAGCGATGCATCGAGGTTTAGACCATTAATAGGTGTGAGGTGTGTACCTACCTCGAAGTTCCAGCTTGTCTCAGGCTTATATTTTGTTACCGAGGCAGAGTCGTATGTGGCAGTGCCAACACCTTCGAGTTCCACACCCAGTTCATCCATCATGTCGTTCATCATCTGCACCTGCAGGATGTCGGAGAATATCTGTGTATTGAAACCTCCGCTCTTATATCCACGTGTTACGGTAGCGTATATGTTTCCTATGCGGGTGTTGTATTCCGCTGCTATTTTAGGCAAAATCTCGAAGAAAAGCTGTCGCTCAGTACCCTTGAACGAGGAGTGTACAGGAGTGTAAGGGTGGCTACTGCTACCATCAAGTTTGCCAAAACGTACATCAATATCTCCCCATGAGTTATAATCCATCGAGGTATACTCAAAGTCTACACGCACGCCTGCTGTAAGTCTCCATTTTCCTAACTCTATATCGGATTGGTGATATAAAGCGGCACCGTATGTGGGGATAGTAAACTCGCTGTGAATCACAAAGCTATCGTTAGGAATTTCCAGTCCATAGCCTTCGAGACCTTCGACACTACCAATATTTGAGTTGGTGTTGTGGAGGATAAGTCCCTCGATACCATCGCGCTTAAATGTTACTGGCGATGACATATCAAGCCACTTGCCAAAGAGGAATGCTCCCGATAGCCACTGCCAACGCTGACCCTTATCTGCATTGCGGATGACAATCTCCTCGGTAAGGGTGTGCTCGCGCTGCATCTGCTGCATCGTAAACATCGACTTCGGCGAGAAATCCTGGTCGAGGGTCATACAATCATCGAGGTACTGGTAGCTTGTGATGCTTGAAACCGAGATTTTGTCGTTATGGTAACGTGCCACAAAGCCCTCATTAATTGTCAATCGCTCATAGCCCGATGGGTCGTTATAGTTGATAGCCTCGGTAGTGTTGCTGTCGGGGAGGTAGTGGTGATAGGCATAGCCCCCCTCGTTGGTATATCCAACAGATAGGCTATTGTCGAAATCCCAGAGTCCCTTATGTCCGAGCATCCTTACGCGCACCGAACCACTATTTCCTCGGTCGCACAATTCATCCGTATATTCATTTACAAAGTGTCCCCCGTTATGGTTGAATCCTGCGCTTACTGAGATGCCAAAATTCTCCGATGGACGTGTATAGTATCCCACCGATGCACGTGCAGAGGTGAGCGTTGAGTACTCCGCCATGACGCGCAATCCCTGCCATACCATAGGCGATAGGGTTGTGATATTCATCACGCCACCCGACGTGTTACGACCATAGAGCGTGCCCTGTGGTCCGCGCAACAACTCTATACGTCGGATATCGTAGAAATCAAAGTCAAAGGAGTTCTTGTTCATCAGTGGCACGTTGTCGAGCGTAATGCCTAATACAGGCTGGTCGATGCGCGAGCCGAAACCACGAACATAGATAGATGATGTTATCGACGACCCATAGTCGGGTTGATAGAAATTTGGTGCTATGGCTGTTAGCTCCTTTACAGATGATATGCCGCGCTCCTCAAGTTTGAGCATCGAAAGAGATGTGGTTGAGATAGGTGCAGAACGCATATCGCTACCCTTAATAGATGCTGTAATCTCCACCTGCTCAATATCTCTATAGAGTGTGTCAATAGGCGTCTCAGCAGTTGCCGTAGTAACCGTGAGGATAAAAAATATTGTCAATATGTAAATTAATCTTTTCACCACTGCAAAGATACACATAGGCGATAAATCCTGCAACTATCATTTGTAATAGTATTTTATTCACAATTCATATATTTATCCCTAAAAGTTATGATACTGCACGATAAAAAAAGAGTCTATCCAACTAATAGTTAGACAGACCCAAACTTTGAGAAGTCGTATAACAAGAGTTAGTTTTAGGCGCACGAAGACCGAAAAACCGGAGTTTACTTGGTGTAAATGAGGCTTTTGAGGTCGAGTGCATTTGTTGATAGAAGAGTGCATATACAACGCTCGGCAAAATTTGAGACGATGGGCTGTACTTAGGCGTACTGCCCATTGGTGAAAATTTTGTTAGCAGCAGTAGATGCGCTGTTATATCAACAAAGACGCCAAA
>JAGBUS010000081.1 GCA_017630735.1 Alistipes sp.
ATTTCGGGAAATTGAAACTTCGACACTTTCAACATTGCACCCAAGGAATAAAGTTTGACGCTCACATCATCCTATGGTGTGGGCTTTATTCCGTATATATGGGTGCACAGGTAGTCGAAGACCTCAATTTCCAATATAAGGCAATAATGTCCGCACTTTTTATTTTTATTACCCATAATGCTTTATAGCGGACTATAACAATCAATAATGACCAATAAGTAACTAAATTAAGTTATATGAAACGACTATTGCTTATTATTATAGTTTCAATATTTGGATTGATAAATCCAGCAAATGCTCAATCACTTAAGGAACATGTAGTTCAAAAAGGGGAGACACTATCATCTATTGCAGAAGATTATAACATCAAGAAGAAGACTCTGTTAAAATATAATCAAAAGTATGCAAAACAAAAGCTTGTTGATGGAGATACTCTTAAGATACCTCGTTCAGAATGGCATATCTACTCAGAAGGCGAAACCCTCCAATCAGTTGCGGATTATTATGGAGTAACAGTGGGTGAACTATTTGAACTCAACCCTAATATTAAGACTTATGGTCTATCTGTTGGAAATACTATAATTTTGCCTAAGATAGAATATGAAATAGATGAAGAGCCTATAACAGAGTCCGTAGAGACTATAGAAGAAAAAGAGAGCTCAGACGCTAAACATAAGGTGAGCAATGTGCCTATGCAAGATGTAGTTTATCTTAAAAATGGAGCTATTATTAAAGGTGTATTACTAAGCAATAATACGTCTGATATAATGATTCAAATCCGAGATGGAAGTGTTTTTGTATATAAACCTGAAGAGATTGAACGTTGTGAACAGGAGGCAATGACTCATACATTTGAAGGCAACCGTCGCATTTTAGATATTGACAAAACTACATTTGGCATAAGAGGAGGTTTGCTTATAACTCAAGGATTTTTAGAAGATATTTGGGATTGGGATGATTGGCGAAATAGATTTTCACCAGGATTCCATATCGGAGCTACGTATGAATACTCATTTACGAAAACAAATCGATGGTTCTTACAAACTGGTATAGATTTGCAATATATGAATGCTCGTACTACAGGCTCGAGTTATTCTGATTGGATATATGGAGAAAATTATGATGATGTAACTTATGTCAATACTACAAATGCATTGTACCTTGAGATTCCCGCAATGATATCTTGTAAGTTCAAACTAAATGATAATCTAATATTCTACCCTAATATAGGTGTTGCTTATTCCATTGGACTTGTAGGTAAATATAATGAGAAGGCATCTAATAAGGAATATGGACTTCTTATAAATACTAGCGAGAACTGTTTTTATGATGAAGAATATCATGTCCCAGTTTACGATAGACATAATCTTGCTCTAAAATTCGGCCTTAACCTGACATACAATAGACTATATTTTGGTGGTGGTGTATTTTATCACGTTGTTTCGGGTATGACTTGGGGTTTCAATATTAGTGTTGGTTATAATTTTTAATTTATAGTATTACAATCCAATAAAAAATGGCAGTCACTAAAAAATGCGACTGCCATTTTATTGTTTAATACGTTGCAGCATAGCCTCAATATCCTCCACCGACCTAATCTTCACAATTTCCCCGGCAAACTCAATGTAACCACTGACAACTGGTTGAGGTCTGCATCTGTATCAGTCACCAGGTCTGAAAACTTAAGACACAACTTATCTGCTATTGGATTTGAATTATCAAGCAAGTGGCACACTTGCCACAAGCCCTCCTTATCAAAGGAGGGTTTGGGTGGATTGTAAATATGAGAGGAGTTGCGAAGCTTCGCTTCGCGAGTCCCTTTATACGCAAAAAAGCGACTGTCTTTCGACAATCGCTTTACGTGCGGATAAAGGGACTCGAACCCCCACGCCTCTCGGCATCAGATCCTAAGTCTGACGTGGCTACCAATTACACCATATCCGCAGGATCTATCAACGAAATATATCTTTCCGATATATCTTTTTTCTTGTTGACGGTGCAAAGGTAATAACTTTTTGTAATATAACAACACTATTTGTCATTTTATTATAAAATTTTCGTATTTTTGTATCTTGAACACTATGCTACTGCATGTTTTGGGGCAAATATCCCCCATGTTATAGCTAAAAACGTTGATACTTTATGCCAAAGATAATAACTCTTCAGCTATCGCCTAAGCAGGCTGCCGACGAAAAGTTCTACTTAGCACGTGCCGCAGAGCGTATGGGAATACGTCAGAGCGACATAGCTCTTGCGCGTGTAATGAAGCGATCGATAGATGCGCGTCAGCGTATGGCAAAGGTAAATCTCTCGTTGGAGATTTACGTCGATCAGGAGCCTCAGCCCGCGCCTTTGCATTTCGACTATCCATCGGTGGAGAGGGGTACTGAAGTTGTTGTCGTTGGCTCAGGTCCTGCAGGTCTCTTTGCTTCGCTACGTCTTATTGAGCAGGGGTACAAGCCTATACTTCTTGAGCGTGGTAAGTCGGTGCTTTCGCGCAAGTATGATATCGCTCAGATAAATCGCGGTGGCGAGATTAATCCCGACTCGAACTATGCTTTTGGTGAGGGCGGCGCAGGAACATTCTCTGATGGTAAGCTCTTTACGCGCAGCAAGAAGCGTGGTGACTATAACAAGGCATTGCAGACGTTGGTATGGCATGGTGCAAATCCAGAGATTCTCTACGAGGCACATCCACATATCGGTACCGATAAGTTGCCACGCATCATATCGAACATTTGTCGTACCATCACCGAGTGTGGCGGTAAGGTATTGTTCGAGAGCAGGGTATCGGGCTTCGTGTTGAAGAATGGTCGTATTACGGGTGTGCGCGTAGGAGATAATGTTATCGAGGGTGCGGCTGTGGTTTTGGCTACAGGACACTCCGCGCGCGATATATATGAGATGTTGTACGATGCGGGTATCGCCATCGAGGCTAAGCCTTTTGCTATGGGTGTGCGCATTGAGCATCCTCAGCGACTTATCGATAGCATCCAGTATCATCGTGCGGAGCGTGGTGAGTGGCTCCCTGCGGCGAGCTATTCGCTTGTTAGTCAGGAGGCAGGACGTGGCGTTTACTCCTTCTGTATGTGCCCTGGAGGCTTCATTGTTCCTGCCATGACCGATAATAGTCAGTTGGTGGTCAATGGTATGTCGCCAAGTGGACGTAACTCTGCGTTTGCCAATTCGGGTCTTGTTACCGAGGTGCGTCTTGAGGATTTTGCACATCTCAGGGAGCAGTGGGGTGAGTTGGCAGGCTTGCGCTATCAGCAGATGTTTGAGGAGTTGGCGCGCCAGCATAGTGGCGAGCGTCAGGTCGCTCCAGCACAGCGTGTTTCAGATTTTGTGGCAGGACGAGCATCTACCTCGTTGCCACGTACATCATATATCCCAGGTTTGACGGCGTCGCGTCTCGATCAGTGGATGCCAGAGGTTATTGGTGCGCGTTTGCGTAGTGGTATCGCCACCTTTGGCAAGAAGATGAAGGGCTTTGTGTCGGATGAGGCTATTGTCGTAGGTGTTGAGTCTCGTACCTCTACCCCTGTGCGTATTCCACGTGATCCTGACACGCTTATGCACACGCAGATTGCAGGTTTGTTCCCTGCGGGTGAGGGTGCAGGATATGCCGGTGGTATCGTATCTGCAGCTCTTGATGGTGAGCGTGTGGCAGATGCAGTAGCACGTTTCTGCAAGGCAAATAACTTCTAATCGGCTAAGTCTTTTTTGCAGTGTCTCACGCAGTTATCATTGCTACTATAGGTCTCTATGTCGCGCTTCTCTTTGTCGTGGCATGGGTATCGTCGCGAGGTGGTGCGCGTGATCTCTTCTTTACTGGTGGTCGCAATACTCCGCGTGTTGTGGCAGCTATCGCTATGGTGGGTGCTGCAATGTCGGGTGTCACCTATATCTCAGTTCCGGGTACTGTCGCTGCGGATAGTTTCTCTTATCTGCAGACTACGCTCGGATTTTTCTTTGGCTATGTTATCATCTCCTACCTGCTGATTCCGCTCTACTATCGTTTGGGCGTGGTATCGCTGTACGAATATCTCGACAACCGCTTCGGAGTATCGGCACATCGCACGGGAGCGTGGTTTTTCTTCGTGGCGAAGATTCTCTCTGCATCGCTACGCGCATATATCATCTGCGTGGTGCTCCAGGAGTTGCTGTACGAACACTATGACATCCCCTTTGCGGTTAATGCCTTTATTATGATGGCTATGGTGTGGCTCTACACGCGCCGTGGTGGTGTTCGCTCGGTGGTGTGGGTCGAGATGGTCAAGACTATAATTATGCTGGCGAGCATCGTCGTGGCTATCGTCGCGATTATCGGAGCGTTGGGTATGAACTTCGGTGAGGCTCTCAATGCTATTGCTCATAGCGACTACTCGGATGTTCTTTTTATGGATGACCCTCTCGATAGACGCTACTTCTGGAAGCAGTTTATTGCGGGCATATTCCTCGTTGTTGCTATGACGGGCTTGGATCAGGATATGATGCAGACCATCTTGTCGTGCCGCAACAAGCGTGATGCTCAGCGAGGCATGATGACCTCGATTGTCATCCAGGTGGTAGTAATTACGTTATTCCTATGTCTCGGTGCACTATTATATATATATGCTGATGCTAATGGTATTGTTGTCACGCAGGGAGATACACTCTTTGGCTATGTCGCCACGGAGTGTGGATTGCCCATTGTTGTAGGCACTCTCTTCTTGCTCGGCTTGGTGGCATCTACATACTCATCTGCAGGCTCTGCGCTCACCGCACTAACCACCTCCTTTACGCTTGATATTTTAGGGGCAAAAGCCGATAGGGTAGTCTCATTGCGTAAGTTGTCGCACACCGCAATCGCCGTCGTTATGATGTGTGTGATAATCATCTTCGGTTATACAAGTGCCGAGGGTGCTATAACCCTCATCTTTACTATGGCGAGCTACACCTATGGCCCGCTATTGGGTATGTTTACCTTTGGGTTGTTCTCACGCCGTAGCGTTAGGGGGCGTGCAATACCATTTATCGCTATTGTAGCTCCGCTGTTGAGCTATGTTGTATCCTCTAATTCAGCGATGTGGTTTGGTGGCTATGTCTTTAGCTATGAGATAATCGTGGTTAATGCTGCTATAACAATCTTGGGGATGTTCCTCGCCTCTAAATCTGCGAAGTGTAGATAATCTATCATACACTATATAATATAAGTGTCTCTATAAAATAGGCTATTTATTGCTTTTTTAGAAATGAATTATTACCTTTGTTTGATGTAATAATTCTATGAGCAATTGTGTAACTATTTAAACTTAAACAATATGAAACGTACCGACCTCTATTTCGCCCTTGTTATGTTGGCGATATTTGTGCCATTCTTTGTATCTCCAGAGCTCTATGCGTGGTATAAGGGTTTTAATGCCGAGCATGCTATGATTATGGCATTCCTGAAGTTTGCGATACTCTCTACCCTCGGTGAGATGCTCGGATGTCGTATCTCTACCGGAGCATATACACATCCTACCTTTGGCGCTCTGCCTCGCATGGTCATTTGGGGTCTCTTGGGTATGGCAATCTCTATGGCTATGACAGTGTTCTCTGCAGGTATCCCTGCATTTATCACCAATATGGGTGGTGGCGAGCTTGTTGCATCGTTCTATGCCGAGGGTCTATCGTGGGGTAAGTTTGTTGTGGCATTGGCGATATCTGTAATGATGAATACCTTCTTTGCACCTGTCTTTATGACCTTCCATAAGATTACAGATGCTCATATCGCAGAGTGCGGAGGTTCTATCAAGGCTCTTGTTACACCTATCCCTATGCAACGCCTTATTAAGGGTGTAAACTGGGATGTGCAGTGGGGCTTTATCTTCAAGAAGACTATTCCTCTCTTCTGGTACCCTGCGCATACCATCACTTTTATGCTTCCTGGTGAGTTGCGCGTGTTGTTTGCAGCACTTTTGGGCGTGGCACTCGGTGTGATTCTCGCTATAGGACTCAAGAAGAAGTAGTTGATAATCAGTATATATAAGCATTGCTTATAGGACTATAAAAAATCATTAAGGAGAATCTATTGCAGTTCAGAAAAAAGTATTTATATTTGCACTTGAAAAGGAAATAAAACCAATAAAAACAACAAAAAATATTAACCTAAAAAAACTAATAAGATTATGGCAAAGAAGTTTATTTGTTCAGTATGCGGATATATTCACGAGGGTAACGAGGCTCCAGATCAGTGCCCATTGTGCAAGGTAGGTAAGGAGAAGTTCAACGAGATGGCACAGGAGGGTGCGCCACTTGAGTTCGTAACAGAGCACAAGATTGGTGATGGAAAGGTTGACAACGCTGAGATCATTGAGGGCTTGAACAACCACTTTATGGGTGAGTGTACAGAGGTAGGTATGTACCTCGCAATGAGCCG
>JAGBUS010000082.1 GCA_017630735.1 Alistipes sp.
ACGTCCAAAGTAGGAACACGCATAGACATACCTGTCAACTTACCCTTCAATGCTGGGATAACCTTACCTACAGCCTTAGCAGCACCTGTAGATGATGGGATGATGTTGCCGCAAGCTGCGCGACCACCACGCCAGTCCTTCAATGATGGACCATCAACAGTCTTCTGTGTAGCAGTTACTGAGTGAACTGTAGTCATAAGACCGTTTACAAGACCGAAGTTGTCGTTAAGAACCTTAGCGATAGGAGCCAAGCAGTTTGTAGTACATGATGCGTTAGATACGATCTGCTGACCTGCGTACTCTGAGGTGTTAACACCACATACGAACATAGGAGTGTCGTCCTTTGATGGAGCTGACATAACTACATACTTAGCACCTGCAGTGATGTGAGCCTGTGCCTTCTCAGCTGTGAGGAACAAACCTGTAGACTCAACTACGTACTCTGCCTCAACCTCGTTCCACTTCAAGTTTGCTGGATCCTTCTCTGCAGTTACGCGGATCTCGTTACCGTTAACGATAAGGAGGTTCTTCTCCTCGCAGTAATCTACAGTACCATCAAACTTACCGTGCATAGTGTCATACTTAAGCATATATGCCAAGTAATCTACTGGGCAAAGGTCGTTGATACCTACAACCTGATACTTGTCTGCCTGAGCGCAAGCAGCACGGAATACCATACGGCCGATACGACCAAAACCATTAATACCAATCTTAATCATAGCTTCTTTATTTTAAATTAATAGATAAATTGCAGAAATATTATTCTTTCAGACTACAAATTTATATTATTTTGATCTATTAAGCAAGTGAATAACAGGAAAATTTAGCATAATTAACTCTTCTTTATCTCTACTTAGCAACACTCTTTGCGCGTTTTGCCATTGCTGATGCAAAAACAAAATCGTTAAGCTCAGGATTTTCAGCCTGCAGAATATTGTCTTTTGAGCCTTCCCACCACTTATGTCCTTCGTGGATATATACAATCTTCTCGCCAATCTCCATCACAGAGTTCATATCGTGGGTATTTATTATGGTCGTGATGTTAAACTCCTTAGTAATGTCGTAGATAAGGTTGTCGATAACCACCGATGTCTGTGGGTCGAGACCTGAGTTAGGCTCGTCACAGAAGAGGTAGCGAGGATTGAGTACTATGGCGCGAGCAATGGCAACACGCTTAACCATACCGCCACTAAGCTCCGAAGGGTATAGGTGGTCGGCACCTACCAAGCGTACACGCTCCAAGCAGAAGTCAACTCTATCGCGCTTCTCGCCTTCGCTCATCTCGGTAAAGAGGTCGAGAGGCAGACGAACATTTTCGCGTACTGTTGATGAGTCGAGGAGTGCGCCACCCTGAAATATCATGCCTATATCCTTGCGGATATCCTTGCGCTGTCGGAAGTCGAGGTCTGTATAGCAAACATCATCGTAGAATATCTTTCCAGAGTCAACATCGTGGAGTCCTACGAGCGACTTGAGAAGTACGGTCTTACCCGAACCACTACGACCTATGATAAGGTTTGTTTTGCCGGTGTCAAACTCAACGGTGATATCGTCGAGGACTTTGCGGCCATCAAAGTTTTTTGATATATGGTCAGCTCGTATCATACGCGCATAATCTGTGTTAGGATAAGGTCAAAAATCATAATGGCGATAGAGCTCGATACTACAGCACGTGTCGAGGCACGTCCCACCTCCAGTGAGTTGCCCTTGGCATAGTAGCCGCAGTAGGCAGAGATAGAGGTGATGATGAATGCAAATACCGCACCCTTAACCAATGCGTAGGTTATCGAGAATGGCTCGAAATAGTAGAACAGACCCTCGATGTAGTCGCCAGGAAGCATAATGCCTGTGAGTGCCGCTATGGCATAGCCACCCACGATACCCACAAAGATTGAGAATAGGGTCAAGAGTGGGAAGAACAACACCGTAGCCACAATCTTTGGCAAGATGAGGTATGATGCAGAGTTAACACCCATAATCTCCAGCGCATCAATCTGCTCGGTGATACGCATTGTGCCAATCTCTGAGGCGATGTTTGAGCCAACCTTACCTGCAAGAATAAGTGCTACTACGGTAGAGGAGAACTCAAGTACCATAACCTCGCGTGTTGAGTAGCCAATCATAAATTGTGGAATGAATGGCGACTCAAGGGTGATAGCCATCTGTAGTGCCACTACAGCACCGATAAATGCCGAGATAATTGCCGTAAGCGATATGGAGTTGAAGCCGAGGGCATCAATCTCAAACCATATACGGCTTCTATAGATACGCATCTTCTCTGGGCGAGAGAATACCTTGCCGAGGAGCATGAAGTAGCGTCCTATATTTTCAAAAAACTTTATCATCGAAGATTAGTTATCGTTTGTACTATTGTTACTTAATCTCTTCGAAATCGACATAGTCTGTAGAGTCTACGTCGTTCTTCTTTGTTTCGCGCTTAGGCTGCTGAGCCTGCTGGCGAGCATCTGCCTCTGCCTGCATGCGTTTAACAAACTCTTCGAGAGTCATGCCGCCTGTTGCGCCACCCATATTGCCAAATGGTGAGCTACCAGTTGTCCCTGTGTTCCCAAAAGGGTTGCCTCCCATATTTCCAAAAGGATTGCTACCTGCAAAACCACCACTTGCCTGGCGCATCTGATCCTCCATCTGACGCTTCATCTTGCGGAAGCGTAGCGACATAATGAGCAATCCGATAAGGGCAAGTGCTATGATGCCGAGAATTACCCAGCCAATCCACTTGAAAACAAATGGTGCAAAAAGTGCTAAAAGCAGGAGTATAAAACAAAATATAGGGTGTCGCTCAATAAATGCGAGCAGACCATAAAAGACTATTTTAAGATATCCCATCTGAAATTTTAATTAACGATAATCGCACAAAGTTACTAAATATTTCACAAAAGACCAAACCTTTGGTTTGTTACCTCTTGTAGTTGGTCGCAAGGTACTCCTTGACGGTGAAACGTGTAGGCTTGCGTGGAGCGTTGATGTCTCGTACCTCGGCTGTTGTTTGAAGTCTTTCGCCCTCTAATACATAGTCGGTGATAAACTGCATTATAAGGTCGCACTGCTCAAAGAGAGGTGTGCCAGCAAGCTCATGGTCTACATACTCTGCTGAGTAGAAATAGTATGCGCCATCCTCCTTCGTGAGATTCTTGGCTATGTACTTAGAACCGTAGAAGCCGATACCCATAACTGAGGCTTTGTTGTATGGTACGTTGCTATCTGAAGTGCCGTGGAATAGAAGCATTGGAGCTGCGCTGCCAGAGAATTTTGGTTTTCCCTTTGTTGAGAATAGGGCACCTGCGCACGATACCACACCTGCGTAGCGGAAATCCTCTGGAAGGACCTTTGCGAGCTCTGCGCCCTTATCTCGAAGCCACTCGGCTTGGAGTGCGGTGATTGCTCCTGCACTCGATCCGCTAATCATAATCTTTGAAGTGTCGATATTCCACTCCTTAGCATTGGCAATTAGGTAGTTAGTCGCTGAGTACATATCCTCTACGGCAATATTGACAGCATTGCTAAGGTAGCCAATCATATCTATCATACTTGTATTTGAAGGTAGGTTCTTAAGACCGAGACGATAGTCAATAGATACCACAACAATACCATTCTCTGCGAGGTGGTTGAAGTATGGCTGATAGAAGTCGCGATTACGTGTACCTCCAACAAAACCACCACCAAAGGCAAATATCATAGCGGGCTGCGGTGTAGTATATGTTGTTGTTGAGGTGTAACGATCAAGGAATAGCTCCACGCCATCGTTGGTAGCGAAGAGGAATGTCTCTTTCTTAATGTTGTCTTGTGCAGATAGTGGCATTGCACAGAGAAGCATTACTGCAAATATGATAACTCTTTTCATATAATTATGTTTTACTTTTTCCATTCTCCAATCTCTAAATTCTTAATCTCTCCAGCCTCTATGTCGAAGCGGATAGCCGTACGTACGGTGTGTACTCCATATTTACCTGCTGCGCCAGGATTGATATGTAGCATGTCGTATACAGGGTCGTAAATAACCTTGAGTATGTGTGAGTGTCCTGCAATAAATAGCTTAGGGCGCGACATGTGAATGTGTTGCAGTGCCTTGGGTGCATAGTGTCGAGGATAACCTCCTATATGTGTCATTAGCACCTTAACACCCTCTACCTCAAAGAGGTTGATATCGTTATACATGCGTCGCATTACACCTCCATCAATGTTGCCATATACGGCACGTAGGGGTTTAAATGCAGCTATGCGGTCAGCAATCTCCACCGACCCAAAGTCTCCAGCATGCCATACCTCGTCGCAAGGTCGCAAAAATTCCTCCAAACAACTATCAAACGTATTATGTGTGTCAGATATTACTCCGATTTTCATAGTTTCCATTTTATATGATGCCAAAGGTACAAAAAAAGTGTTATCTTTGTAAAGTTTATAACCTAATATCTTTGATACTATGAGGATGATATCTATGTTTTTGGCGATTTTTATGCTCTTTTTTGCCTCTCAGAATATATCTGCACAGCAAAATCTATGGCAAGGTGAGGGTGTTTGCTCTCCAGAGATAGATGCCGAGGGACGTGTTACATTTCGCTTTTATGCTCCTGATGTTGAGGCGGTAGCCTTGGAGGGCGATTTTCTTAGTGGTAGTGTATCTATGACACTTGGCACTGATGGCGTTTGGAGTTATACCACTGAGCCACTGCCATCGGAGATGTATTACTATTCGTTTAATGTTAAGGGGGTAGGAAAGATTCACGATCCTCAAAACGTATATATGGTGCGCGATGTCTCTTCGCAGATGAACTACTTTATTGTTGGTGGTGGCTGTGGTGATTTGTATCAGGCTCAGGCAGTACCTCATGGTACGGTATCGCGTGTTTGGGCGGAGATTCAGAGTGGTGTTAGCCGTCGTATGGTGGTATATACCCCTGCAGGCTATGAGTCATCGAAGAAAAAATATCCTGTACTCTATCTCCTACATGGTATGGGTGGCGATGAGGAGGCATGGCTGGCTACAGGTCGCGCAGCAGAGATTATGGATAACCTTATCGCAGCAGGTAAGGCTAAGGAGATGATTGTTGTTATGACCAACGGCTGTACTCGTCATGTGGCAGCTCCAGGATATTCTGAGGAGGGTATGTGGCGACCATATATGAGTGGCTCGATGGATGGCTCGTTCGAGACTATGTTTGAAGGTGTTGTAGAGTGGGTAGATGCACATTATCGTACTAAGTCTAAGGCAGATAGTCGAGCTATTGCGGGCTTGTCGATGGGTGGTTTTCACTCAATGCAGATATCTAAACTCTATCCTACGATGTTTGATTACGTAGGTCTCTTCTCTGCGGCTATCTTCCGTGGCAAGGAGGGTGTTGCGATATATGAGGATTTAGAACCAAAGCTAAAGCAGCAGTTTAGTGAGGATGTGGAGTTGTATTGGATAGCGATAGGAAAGGATGATTTCCTATACGATGAAAATGTTAAATACAGAGAGCTTCTTGATAAGCTGGAGCTAAACTATGTCTATCACGAGAGTAAAGGTGGACATATATGGCGTAACTGGCGATGCTATCTAACGGAGTTTGTGCAGATGCTATTTAAATAAGGATAGTATTATGAGGTATTCAAATTGGATATGGATTGTCGTCCTTGTTGTGGTTATCATTGTCGGCATTCATCTTATGAGTTCGAATGAGCCAGTATCTGATGAGCCAGGTGTGACAGAGAGTGTAGCTACGTCGAGTGCAGAGAGCGATGGGGTAGGTACACATGCTGAGGAGCAACAAATATGGCTGGAGATGCCTGCTGAGCGTAAGGATGGATATTATGCTAATGCAGAGACTATTACTATAATGTCCAATGGCGAGCGTAATTATTCCTGCTACTACGATTTTGATACTTACACGTCGTTATGGGTGGCATACCAGCTTGAGGCGCGACACATGGGTGATTGTGAGCGTCCTAATAGTTGGACCTACAACCCTTATGTTTCGGTCTCTGACCAGGTAAATCTATGCTCGCGAAGCTATAATGATGACTATTCGCGTGGTCATCTTATACCTAATGCATCGCGCAATGGAGATAGAGAGATGCAACATCAGACATTCTATGTTACTAACTCAGTGCCTCAGGTGCAGGATGGCTTTAATGGCGGTATATGGATGCGCCTGGAGTCTGCTTTGCAGGAGGTTGCAATGCAGGAAGTTGTATATATCGTAACTGGCGTGGCGTTTGAGAAGATGGGTGAGGAGCGCGAGGTGATCTATACTTCAGCGCGTAATGAGCCTGAAAAACGTGTTCCTGTGCCTAACTATTTCTATAAGGTGGCTCTAAAGGTCGCTTACAATAGCAATGGCGATATTGAGAATGCTGAGAGTGTAGGCTTCTGGTTTGAGAATCGCAGTTATAAGGGAGGCTATGACGACTATACGCAGAGTGTCGATACTATCGAGGCATGGACAGGCTTCGATTTCTTTGCTACTCTGCCTGATAAAGTTGAAAGTGTAGCTGAGAGAAATAGCTCGTGGAGTAAGTTTAAAGGCTTTTGAACATTAAGCCAATTAATAAAATAAGGAGTTGCCTTGTGGGCAACTCCTTATTCTTTGTTGGATGTAGCGATTTACTACTCCTCCTTGCGAACGATACGACGCTCCTTGATACGAGCCTTCTTACCTGTAAGATCGCGGAGATAGTAGATACGTGCGCGACGGACTACACCATACTTGTTAACCTCGATCTTGTCGATGTGTGGTGAGTAAAGAGGGAAGATACGCTCTACACCTACGCCGTTAGATACCTTACGGATGGTGAACATCTTTGTACGGCCAGAACCCTTAATCTGGATTACTACACCGCGGAAGCTCTGCAAACGCTCCTTGTTACCCTCTACGATACGGTAAGTTACTGTGATTGTGTCACCTGCGCCAAACTGAGGTACATCTGCCTCACCCTTAGCCCACATCTTCTCGTTTACGAGTCTGATCAACTGATCCTTGTTCATTGTTGCAACTAAAATTAAATGTTTATCGTTCAACATTATCGCTGTGCCTGTGTTACCATATTGCCACCCTCGACAATAATCCTCGGTAAACCTTTATACACTGACACCCATTATAAGAGGTTGATACGGGGTGCAAAGATAGATAAAAATATTTATTTTGCAAAAACCAAGTTAAAATAAGTGAGTTATATGCTCTAATACGCTACATAATCCTCGTATAGCTTCACAAATATTGTTGCATCAGAGGTCTGCTCTTTGGTAAACATGATAGGCTCTGAAACGAACATCTCGCCAACATATCCATTCTCATCCTCGGCTAAGCCACATAGCACATACTCGTTGCCGTAGTTGCATAGTGCCCAGTCGGGTGATGAGGTATATGCATATTCAAGTAGGCTCGCACGTATCTCCTCATGGGTATAGCTGTCATACTGCGACTTGGCATATAGTTCGTAGTGTAGCGTAGGCGATGGTGTGAGGGTCTCAACCTCCATTGAAAGGAAGTAATCGGCATAGCCCATCATCGAGGCGTAGTATGGCTCTAAGGCAGCAACCTCCGCCATGTCGTATGCCGAGAAGCGAACCTCGACAATCTTATTATTGCCCTTGCCATCTTTTGCTGTTGTGAAGCGATAGAGGAAGAGGTCTGTTGTTGGAGCACCTGCGTAGTAGCCACATACGGCAATAATAAACTCCGTGTCGGGAGGTAGCTGGTCGATATGCTCTTTATATATGCCTGATAGCTCCAGTGGCGCGTACTTCGACATTACGTAGTCGAGTTGCTCCTCCTTGTCACCCTCAGGTAGGCTTGAGGCATACATCATGACTGCGGTATAGGTCTCATCCTTCGATGGTGTTATGTACACATCTACGGAGCGAGGGCGTATGTTTGTAAACTCTACGTCGAAGGTCATGTCCGAGCGTTCAACGGTGCCTGTGGTGAAATACTCCACCTTTAGCTGAGATACCACCATAGGGATGTTGTCATCCTCCGCTGCGATGGCGTAGATAAGTGCCATATAGCGGTGGTTGGCGTTAAGGGTCTTGTGGAACGATGCTTGTCCCTTATAGCCGAGTTGCTGCATAATCTCTTCTGAGGATTTGCCCTCGAAGTAGTACATGTGGTCAGAGATGTAGAAAAATGCCTCGGCAACCTGCTCCTCGTTCAGTGTGGTGAAGGGTAGTCCCTGCTCGATATATCCTGCCTCGCTATCCTCGACGAGTTGCACCATATAGTAACCGTCCCAACTTTCGGGCATGATATCAAAGCTTACCTCTGGTCCTTCAGCGGTAATAGTTGCGCTGAAATTCTGCACACTGCGTTCTGGTAGTCGCTTAGATACGGTAGTGTAGTAGACGGGAGTTATGCGGTCGTAGTTGTCGCCGTTGACATATATGCCATAGGCGTAGATAACATACTCCTTCGCAGGAGACAGGTCTTGCCAGAGTTTTGTCTGCGTGCCCTGCATCGCAATGCCGCTATCCTCAAGGAATTGTTCAAGGCTCTTATCGGTGTATGACTCGAAGAGTGTGCGATCAGAATAGAGAAGTGTCTCCTCGTCGGTGATGCCCTGCTCGGTGAAATAACGCTTCTCTGCCATCATCGCTATGTAGCGGATGTCGTTATCGGAAGGAGTTATCTTTACGCTGCACTCGGAGTATCCCACCTCGCTAATCTCGATTGATAGCTTGTCGCCACTGAGACCTCGCTGTCGTATAACAACACGTGGTCTGGTGTCGGTCTCTATGTAGCGTAGCTCAACGATAGCCTCGCGCTCCTCACTACTGTAGTTGGGCAGTACACGAAGGTGTATCTTGCCCTTTTGTGAGTTATCAATGTCGGTAATCCACTCCGTGTCGCACACTACAACGGGGAGCATTGTACCTATATATTTAGGAAGGTTATACTCTACAACACACTCTCCACCTATCTCGGATATCTCGATAAGTGAAGGAGTTGCGCTGAACTCCTTTGCGGAAGAAGGTGTGTCGTTGTTGCACGACGTAGTAAGAATAAGGAGCAGAAGGCTCCATAAAATATGGCACATAGGCTAATGCTCTATATATTATAGGTATGCGTAGTTAGGCGTAGAGCGCATTACAGGTATCGCGCCATCCTCCGAGGCTACGGCAAACACATAGACCATATACTTTTTACCAGCCTCCAGGGTTACGTTAATCTGCTTGTTACCCTTGTAGCAGTTAGCCTTGAGGAACTGCTCAATAGATGTGCCATTGGCAATAGCCTTACGGGCGTTGTCGTAGAAGTACGATGCGAGGCTCTTGAAAAGACCCTCTGAAGGGTTGCTACCTGGAGCGATGTAGTACAATGAGTAGTCGGGTGCTATCTGCACATTGTAGTAGCCATCCCAGTTCTTAGGTGTGATGGTGATGTTTGCCATAGTGCCGCTAATCTGCGATGATATGCCAAATGAGGCATCGAGCATCTCAGGCATAGGGATCTCAACCATAGTCTGATGCATAGGCGTTAGGAGCGAATACTCGTTGCCCTTGAACGTAACGCCATAACTATATACCACATACTGCGAGCCGTGCTTCATACCTGCAAACGAACGTTCTGCGTCTCCCGTGTAGATAAGCTGTGGGCTTACACGTTCCATAAGCTCTTCGAGGGTCATCTGATTACGCTCGGCGATGCTACGGTAGTTGTTCATCTCTGCCTCGATAAATACGTTCATATCCGTAGTTCCCGACTGCTTGAAATACTCAGCGTCGATGATGTTTGCCATATATGGCATGCTCTTGTCCGTAGGCATATACTTCACCGTGCAACTGTTGTAGGTAAGATCGAGGGTCTCGAAACGGAACTTGTTGAGCAACTGCTTATCCTGAAGGATGCTCACACGAAGGTTGGTCTTCATGCCCTGATACTTGATTGTAACGGATGCAAAGCGTTCCTCGTTTACGTCGCTTGGTGCGATGCTAAGCACTATGGTTGAAGATGTAATCTCCTTGAGTGTTACCCAGTTGGCTGAAGATACTACCTCTGGCATAGCTCCCTTGATGGCGTTACGTACGGCATAGAAAATAGGAATGTCGCCACCGCCACCGTCAACATTTAGTTCGTAGGTGTCGAGCTCCATAACGGGAGGGTTGTTAGGGTCGTAGTCCTCATTTGTACAAGCAACGAAGATTGAGACAATCATTGCGATGCCTAAGATAAACAAGCTCTTGATGTTAAGCATAGTTCGTGATATTCTATCAATTAGTAAAAAGTTAACCTTGTAAATCTGCGACAAAGGTAACTCTTTTTTCAGTTTTATAGCGTTGTAAGCTATATTTTTAATACTATTGTAATAATTTATTGTTAATATTAGAGAAAAGAACTATATTTGTAAGTCAACTAAGGGGCAATAATGAAGTATAATAGTGACATATTGCGAAAGCTTCATAGCGAACTCTATGAGGTGTTAGAGGAGGTAGTACGCGTATGTACTATTGCCGATATTCCCTATTTCATACAGGGAGGTACGGCAATAGGTGCGCACTTCTTTGAGGATATCGTACCTTGGGATGATGATGTGGATCTCGGTATGACGCGTGCAAATTATGAGCGTTTCCTTAAGGAGGCACCTGCTCTTTTAGGTGATGACTATTTCTTACAGGAATTTACCACTGAGCGAGATACACCATTCTATTTTGCAAAAGTTCGTAAGCGTGGCACGCGCTTCGTTGAGAGTGAGTGGGTTGGCATGCCAATAGAGGAGGGTATATATATCGATATTTTCCCGTATGATATAATCCCTGATGATGAGTCGCTTCGTGTTGCTCAGCGTCGTAAAGTGGGGTTTCTTGTAAACTGCTTTATGGCAAAGAGTGTATGGCTATGGCGATGGTTCGGTAGAGCAAATAATGGGGTGGTGTTCCCTAAAAGTTGGCTGTCGTGTGCTGCTATAAAGCTATACTCCTCACTATTTACTAAGGAGTGCTTATATGAAAAATTAAAGCGCGAATTAACGCGTTATAATAGTAGCAATGGCGCGTACTATAATATTGTACGTATGCCTAAGGATATGATTGCCGTTGAGGCGATTAATAATCTTGAGCCTCGACGCTTGGGTGGTATGACTGTTATGGCTCCATCGGACTTGGAGACCTACCTACGCAATCACTATGGTAATATACAAAAGTGGTTGCCTGAGCCTTTGCGCCTTAATCATGCTCCTGAAGTGTTGCAATTTAGCTCACCGTTGACTACTGCGGAATCGGAGTCTATATCGGTGGTTATTCCATTGTATAATAAAGAGTTGGAGGTGGAGCGAGCCTTGCGCTCGGTGCTTGGACAGAGCCTTATGCCTGGTGAAATTATCATCGTCGATGATGGCTCGACAGATGGCTCGCATGCTATAGTTGAGCGTATAATAAATGAGGGTCACGATGTAGATATACGTCTTATTTCGCAGAAAAACAGTGGCGTTAGTGCAGCGCGAAATCGCGGAATAAAGGAGGCAAAGGGACGATATGTAGCTTTGCTGGATGCTGATGATTGGTGGTTGTCGGGGTATATTGCCGAGGTATGTCGCATGATGGAGTATTATCCCGATGCCGAGGCATATTCTACGGCGTTTGATATTGTTACTGGTGGAAATCGAGTGAAGGCGGCAGTGCCTGATAGTGAGGGATATATAAATGTGTCGGAGGAGGCTATTCAGAGCCGTTATCCTATAATTCCGTCAACTGCAACATTGCTACGAAGTGCCGTGTTGGAGTGTGGTGGTTTCCCAGATGGTATGCGTATCGGTGAGGATCAGTGGCTGTGGGTGAGGATGATACAACGAGGATCTCGTTTTGCCTTCTCGCCAATGAGTCTTGTGCGTTATTCGCGTGAGGCATCTAATCGCTCAGCAACGATATATCGCTCCGAGCAGACGCAACATTCATTAGAGGAGCTCTATGACTCAGAGCAAGATACCGCGATAAATGAGCATATAGCACGTATAGCGATTGGTAAGGCTATTACGCAGAGTGTGCGTGGTGGTACGGATGATGCGCGCCGTGTTATTGAGCGATTCTCTTATACACGTCTATCTCGTAGACAGTTATATCGTCTACGTCTCTTAAATGCACTTCCAGTGGCTTTGCGACCACTGATGAATGGTTTATACTCCTCTTTGGCGTGGCTGATGAAGAGGCGCGGATTGTAGATAATACTCCCATTTTTAGATTATTTCTATTGTTGATAGTTGTTTATTACATAAGTTTTTGTATATTTGTATTTTGAAATTAGCAAAAACTATGAATAATCGACTTAAGATAGGTATCTCGCAGGGCGATATTAACGGTGTCGGCTGGGAGGTAATCCTCAAAATACTTTCAGATAATCGTATTACAGAGTTATGTACCCCTGTGGTATATGGCTCGGCAAAGGCTGCGGCATACTACGAGCGTTCGCTCAAGGAGTATGAGCCTGTGAAGTTTGTTGTGGTGGATGGCGCGGAGAGTGCCGAGAGTGGTCGTTGCAACCTCGTGGAGTGTTGTGATGATAATATATCCATCACCCCTGGAAAGCCATCTAAGGCTGGTGGTGAGGCAGCAGCTGCGGCGTTGCGTCGTGCTATTGCGGAGCTTAAGGCTGGACGTATAGATGCTCTTGTAACTGCTCCTATTGATAAGGAGATGATTCAGAGCGAGGAGTTTAACTATACAGGTCATACAGAATTTCTTGCCGCAGAGCTTGATGGTAAGCCACTTATGATTATGGCATCGGATATTATGCGAGTGGGTCTTGTAACTATCCATGTTCCAGTGTCTAAGGTGGCAGAGCATCTTTCGAAGGAGCTAATCATGGAGCGTATCGAGCAGATGAATGCTTCGATGATTCAGGATTATGGCGTTGTGCGCCCTCGTATTGCGGTATTGGCTCTTAATCCTCATGCAGGTGATGGCGGTCTTCTCGGATCTGAGGAGGCTGAGATTATTAAGCCTGCAATTGTTGAGGCTTTCAAAAAGGAGATCCTTGCTTTTGGTCCATTTGCCGCTGATGGTTTCTTTGCATCGGGACAGTTCAAAAACTATGATGCAATACTTGCTATGTACCATGACCAGGGGCTTACTCCATTTAAGACCTTAACTCCTGATGGCGTGAACTTCTCGGCATCCCTCGATGCGGTACGTACATCGCCTGATCATGGAGTTGCTTACGATATTGCAGGTAAGGGTATTGCCGATGAGCAGTCAATGCGTAATGCTCTATATATGGCTATGGATATTGTACGTCGTCGTCGCGAGTGGCAGGAGTGGAACAAGAATCCTCTTGAGCACTTTGAGCGTGAGAAGGGACGTGATATCTCGATCAAGGATCTGCCTGAGCAGGAGCAAAGAGACTAATAGAGTGTGGCTATGAATACAAAGAGAAATTTGTGGTTTGGGGTAATCATCTCGGCTGTGGTGTTGGGACTTGCTGTAGTCTATCTCCTCAATAGCTGGATGCCTCAAAATGTTTTGAACTGGGTAATATTTGTAGTTGTCGCTCTTGTTGCCGTTCGCTCGGTAGGTCGCATTGCTGTGTTGGCTAAGCAGGCGGGCGAGAGTAATAATACAAACAAATAGTAGAATCGAGGAGTGCAGCTGAGTAGTAATCCGTCTCGTTATTGTGGAGCTACGAAGGCACTCAAAATAATAACTTTTAAAACAACTAAACAATTATGGTTAAAGTAACCTTTCCCGATGGCTCGGTAAGAGAGTTTGCCAAAGGGACAACTGCCT
>JAGBUS010000083.1 GCA_017630735.1 Alistipes sp.
CACTATGCTTGGTATTGTCTTGATTGTGTTGCTCAAAGGAGGTTCAACGATTTTCGGCATTCAGAAGTTTATCGGCAAGTATGGCGAGTTAATTCTTCCACCAGCGTTGTTGCTCATCGGTTTCTATATGCTCTTCGGGAGCAAACTGCGACTGCCCTCGTTCGGTTTTAATGGCAATGGAGAAGGTTTGGCTCAAAGAGGTGGTTGGGGCGTATTTCTATTGGGAGTATTGTTTGCCTTGGCATTTTGTCCGTCGAGCGGAGTATTCTACTTTGGTATGCTTATCCCAATGTCGGCAACCTCATCGGTAGGATACCTACTACCTATTCTATTTGCGATTGGCACATCATTACCCGTGATTATCGTTGCGTGGGTGTTGGCTTTCAGTGCGGAGCAGATAGGCAAGGTGTATGGACGGATGCAGTCAATACAACGATGGTTGAATATCGTTGTAGGTGTATTGTTTCTCATCATAGGAGTTTATTATTGTATAACAATCTATTTTTAAGAAGTATGGAGGTAAAGGTTTTAGGCACAGGCTGTTCAAAGTGTAAGACACTCTACAATGTAGTTGAGAAGATTGTCCGAGAGAATAATCTCGAAGTAACGCTCACGAAGGTTGAGGACATAGTGCAGATTATGGCATTCAATGTAATGTCGCTACCCGCCATTGTGATTGATGGGGAGGTAAAGGTTAAGGGCAGAGTGCCATCGGAGTCTGAAATTAGAGATATGCTTGGGTTATGATACAGCAGTTTGCAAATTGGTTGGTCTATGGCATCTTTGGTTTAGATGCTACCACTCCGCTTGGCATAGCGGTTAATTTCTTCTTCTACGACACTATTAAGATAGTGCTGTTGCTCTTTGTTATCAGTTTCGTAATGGGTATTATCAACGCCTATTTTCCCATTGAGCGACTACGCCAATTCCTCACAAGTCGCAAACTCTATGGCTTGGACTACTTCTTGGCGGCTCTCTTTGGGGGTATTACACCGTTCTGCTCTTGCTCATCGGTGCCGTTGTTCATCGGCTTTGTTAAGGGTGGCATTCCGTTGGGTGTTACGCTCACATTCTTGATTGCTTCGCCATTGGTCAGCGAAGTGGCTATTGCTATGTTCCTCGGCTCGTTTGGTGTAAGGGCAACGCTTATCTATGTGGTTAGTGGCACGGTGCTTTCAATGATTGCGGGTTATGTGTTGGGCAAGATGAAACTCGAAGCATATTTAAGCGATTGGGTGAAGACGGCTCAACAGCAATCTAACGCACAGAGCGAGCAATGGGAGGCGGAGCATACATCGTTCATCAAACGCATACCAACTATCGCTCGTGAGTCGTGGGGCATTGTGCGAGGCGTGTTGCTTTACATTATCATCGGCATCGGTATCGGAGCGGCTATGCACGGCTATATCCCCGAAGGTTTCTTTGAGAGTATGCTCAACGCAAAACATTGGTGGGGAGTGCCATTGGCTGTAATTCTTGCCGTGCCTATGTATGCTAATCCTGCAAGCGTCGTTCCTATTGTCGAGGTCTTCGTTGCCAAGGGTATTCCGCTTGGCACTGCCATCGCCTTTATGATGGCGGTCATTGGTCTTTCTATTCCCGAGGCTACGATGTTGAAGAAGGTAATGACTTGGCGGTTGATAGGTATCTTCTTCGGCGTGGTTACGCTACTCATTATAATTTCGGGATACTTGTTCAACTTGGTGCTGTAAGGACATTGCATTATCGTCAAACAACCTTTTGAGTTATATGGCAATAGTAGCATACTCTAAATAAAAATTATTTTGTTCTCTTTTATGACATCATCAAAAATGAGAAATTGAGAAGAAGCGTTCAAGTGAGAAAGCGTGCAAAAACTAAATAATAATTATTTTATTGGTTATCAATCGGTTAGGCGGGTGTTGGTATGCTGGTTTTTGGTGCATTTTTGCCCTTAAAAAGTTGCACCAAAAATGCACCGACCCCATTTCTAATCAACATCACATGGCACAATTTTGGCATTGTGCCTTTTTCATAGTTGCAGAATAATATATTCATTGTATTAATACCAAAGTGACAAAGCTAAGTATCCAACAAGGCTAAGTATTAAACAGATATTTAGTATCGAATATTGAGGATAGTCGCACAATGAAAGCTCAAAAACAATAAGTTTTTGTTTTAGATATTATTTTTCGTATCTTTGTAGTGTTATTATAGTAAGATAACCAAAGGTTATCACTGGAAATAGAGAGAATAAACAATGAAGATTGCTGTTGCAGGTACGGGATATGTAGGTTTGTCGGTGGCAACACTATTGGCACAATACCACGAAGTTATAGCCGTGGATATTGTAGCCGAGAAGATCGAGAAGATAAACAGAAGGATATCGCCTATTCAAGATGAGTACATAGAGCGTTACTTTGCCGAGAAGAGCCTTAATCTACGTGCAACACTTGATGCACATGAGGCATATCGCAATGCCGAATTTGTAGTTATCGCTACTCCAACCAACTATGACCCTCAGCGCAACTTTTTCGACACGCATCATATTGAGGATGTCATCGACATCGTATTAGAGGTGAATCCTGAGGCTACAATAGTCATCAAGAGTACTGTGCCTGTAGGCTATTGCCAAGCACTATATGCAAAGTACGCAGAGCGTGGCATAAATAAGCTTAATCTTCTCTTTGCCCCAGAGTTCCTGAGGGAATCTATGGCTCTGTACGACAATTTGTATCCTTCGCGTATCATCGTGGGATATCCAAAACCTATTGAGGGCGAGGAGTATGCCGAGGAGAATAGAGCCATCGCAGCAATTGCCGATGTAGGGAAATTGGAGCATGCAGCGCAATGCTTTGCCGAGTTGTTACGGGAGGGAGCATTGAAAGAGGATATCCCCGTGTTGCTTATGGGAATAAAGGAGGCGGAAGCAGTAAAGCTCTTTGCCAACACCTATCTCGCACTTCGAGTAAGCTACTTCAACGAATTGGACACTTATGCTGAAATGAAAGGTCTCGACTCACGCGCAATCATCGAGGGTGTGGGTCTCGATCCTCGCATAGGTACTCACTACAATAATCCATCGTTTGGCTATGGTGGCTACTGCCTACCTAAGGACACAAAGCAGCTCTTAGCAAACTACACCGATGTGCCACAGAATATGATGACCGCCATCGTGGAGAGTAACCGCACACGCAAGGATTATATTGCTGATCAGGTGCTTCATAAGGCAGGCTACTATGTAGGTTCGAGTGTGTGGGACTCGGCAAAGGAGCGTGAGGTTACGGTAGGTGTATACCGCCTAACGATGAAGAGCCACTCGGATAATTTCCGCCACTCATCGATACAGGGAGTTATGAAACGTATAAAGGCAAAAGGTGCACGTGTTGTCATATATGAACCAACGTTGGAGGATGGCGCGTTGTTCTTCGGCTCGGAGGTTATCGGCGATCTTGAGCGTTTCAAACGCACCAGCGATGTTATCATCACCAATCGCTACCATAGCGATTTGGATGATGTTAGCGATAAGGTCTATACGCGCGACCTGTTTATGAGAGATTAATTGGTGTATTTAAAATTATTGTCAAGGATAACAAATAATGGGAAATATATCACTGAAGCATAGAACGCTAAAAAGTATGATATGGAACGCCGTACAGAGATTCGGCTCAATTGGCATATATTTTTTAGCCAATATCATATTAGTGCGTCTTATTGATCCAGAGGTTTTTGGGTCTATTGGTATATTGCTAATATTTGTTTCTATATCCACATCGATAGTTGATGGAGGTTTTTCGTCTGCGTTAATACAGCAAAAAAATATCAAGCAAGTAGATTATTCTACAGTGTTCTATTGGAGTATAGTAGCATCATTGGTAATGATGTGTATCATATGGTTGGTGTCTCCTATAGTTGCAGAATATTATAATACCCCCATATTAAACAAAGTCTTGCGTGTGCAAAGTGTATTATTTTTGTTTCACGCACTTGGCGTTGTGCAAAATGCAAAACTTACGAAAGAGTTATCGTTTAGAACTTTGGCGACGAGAAATATTATCGCATCTGCATCGGGTGCTGTAATTGCCGTTGTTATGGCATATAATGGATACGGCATATGGAGTATTGTTGCCCAGGAATTGGTGATGGCGATAGTCGGAACAACTCTTTTATGGATCTCTTGTAAATGGATTCCTACACTGGAGTTTAGCAGAAGTTCATTTTTGCGTATGTTTAAATTTGGTTCTTATGTGTTTCTGTCAACCATTATAGATACGCTATATCGTAATGTGCAATCATTAATTATCGGTAGAAGGTTTTCTATGATGGAACTTGGATATTATACTCAAGCACGCAAATTGGAAAATGTGCCTATTGATTCGGCTTCGTCTGTAGTTGCTTCAGTGTTATTCCCTGCGCTATCATCCATTAATAATGATTACGATCGTCTCAAAATGGTTGTTAGGAAAAGTATATCGGTTGTTACCTTTGCGTCGTTTCCTGCTATGCTTTTGTTGGCAATTGTTGGTGAGCAAATTATATTGTTTTTGTACGGAGCGGAGTGGAGTGCGTCGATACCAATGTATCAAATATTGTGTCTCGGCAGTATGTTCTATATGCTAAATGTTTGTAATGCAACAATATTTAAGATAATAGGAGAGGGACGTGTCTATTTTATATTGCAAACGGTCAAAAGAGTGGTTTGTCTTGTGTTGTTGCTCTTGTCTGTGAAATACGGTTTATTTGTCTTATTATGGACTACATCATTAACTCAGATTGTAATGTATGCTATAAATATGGTGTATACCCATCGAGTGTTTAAATATACATACCGAGAGCAGTTAAAAGATATTGTGCCAAATTTGATTATAACGCTATGTTGCGGTATATTGACAATTATAGTTATGTGTAATTTTGAATTTGATAGCAATATATTATCTATTATAATCAACGCTACGGTATATTCCATTTTTTATTACGTTTTGTCAAGGTTGTTTAAAACACAATCATTGCAATATGTAGCCTCTATGCTGAAATAAATTTTATTAGAGTATGAAAGAACTTATAAAGAAACTAGTATTTGCGATTTTATTTAGGATGACTATTGTAAGACATAGATTAAACTACGCCAAGAAAGACCTAAATGATAAATCTGCTAATATTGCTTTTAAAAAGTGTTCTAATGAACAATATCACAGGATTAAACAGTTTTGGGGGAGGTATAATATATCTCCAAATCTCAAGTGGTTTGATTTCTTTAATACGATTTCTTTAGATGCGCATAAGATTGAGTATTATATACCACACGATATATTCTATTCTAAAATAGATATCGCTCTTTCAGATTCAAATGCGGCGAGATATATAGATGATAAAAATCTATATGATTTGGTGTTTTATGATATAGATCAGCCGAAAACAATCTGTAGGATTGAAGATGGCGTTCTATTAAATGAAAATTATAAATTTATAACAGTAGACGAGGCTGTTAAGTTTTGTCAGGAATCTGAGACTGTAATTATCAAACCTTCGGTTAATTCAGAGGGCGGTTCAGGAATCAGATTTTGGAGTAAAAAGGAGGATGGGGAGGATGTATTAATGTCGATATTAAGAGAGAAAGGGCACTATATCATATCGAGTGTTGTTTCGCAGAGTAAAACATTGAAGCAAATCCACGAAGCCTCACTAAATACAATTCGTATAATTACACTTGTGCACAATAATGCTGTGCATATATTGTCGCATACGTTGCGTATGGGTGTAAATGGTGCTAAGGTTGATAACGCCGCTTCAGGAGGTATCTTTTGTGGAATAGAGTCATCTGGTAAACTCAAGGATGTCGCTTATGATTCTTTGGGAAATGTGTATAATGAGCATCCTCAGAGTGGTAGATTTGATAATATAACAATTCCTAATTTCGAGAAGTGTAAGGATTTGGTTAAGGGGTGTGCTCCAAGACTATCGCGTATATCAAGGTTGTGCAGTTGGGATATATGTCTTAATGAGAATGATCAACCTATGTTGATTGAGGTTAATATGTCTTTCGGAGATGTTCAATTACATCAAATTCCTAATGGACCGATATTTGGCGAAATGACACCTGAGATACTTGACACTATATTTAAAAAATAAATTTATGCAACGTTTTCATATATTGTATTCATATATAAGGACTTGTTATTTTCTATTGATTAGAGTTAATAATATAGTCAAGTTAATATTTTCTCCCAAACTTGTTAATTCGGAGACCTATTATCCTGAATACAGCGATAAGAGGAAGACTCGTCTGCGTATATTTTATGACCAGTTCGTGAATATTATAAAATACGCCCGACCTAATTACTTTTACTTTTTGTATGGTTTGGATATTCGTGATAGAAAAAATGAATATGTGGATTATACCGAGTTTATGACTTATCGTGATAAATTAAACAATAGTCATCAATCTAAGTCTACTGTTGGCGTATTGAGAGATAAGCTGTTTTTTGGTTTAGTTGCGGAGTCATTAGGTATTTCGACACCAAATAATATTGGCATAATTCATAATGGACAACTGTTTAAAATCAAAGAAAAAACAACGGAGACGTTAATAGATTTTTTTAATGGAGAATCCGCGTTGGATATCTTTGTAAAAGATATAGATGGGGAGTGTGCAGATGGCGTTTTTCATATCGTATATAAAAATTGTAATTTGTCAGTTAATGGTGAAGATTGTGATATTGAACATCTGCTCTCCAGACTTGCTGACAAGAGATATGTAGTACAGAATACAATTAAGCAACACCCGGATGTTAGTAAAATCTTTGGCAAGTCGTTAAATACAATTCGAGTCGCTACGGTTAAGGATAATAAACGAGGTGAGATTGTGGTATTGCCCCCACTTCTTCGAATAGGTAGGGGTGATAGTAGTGTGGATAATTGGGCGGTAGGAGGTATCGCTGTGGGAATTGATACGGATCATCATACTCTTAAAAAATACGGCTTCTATAAGCCAGGTTTTGGAACAAAGGTCACAAGTCATCCGGATACGGGTGTTGAGTTTGATGGTTATAAGATTCCTTATATAAAAGAGTCAATTGCTCTTGTAAAGAACTTTCATAAATATTTTAAGGATGTTCATTCAATTGGCTGGGATATCGCCATTACAGAGGATGGTCCAATGATAATAGAGGGTAATGATAATTGGGAGATAAGTCTTATTCAGGTGTGTTCACGAGGACTAAAGGATGAATTTAAGATCTATTTTAAAAGGTAAAAGTGTGGCATATGATAAATTCTTCGCTTCAACAACAATTGCGTGAACGTTTCAATCCTGAGGGATCTATGCTCCGCCGTCAGCAACTGCGCATGCTCGATATATTACTATATGTGGATAAGGTGTGCAAGGAGCATAATATCCGCTATTGGCTTAGTTCGGGCACGCTACTTGGTGCGGTGCGCCACGGTGGTTTCATCCCCTGGGATGACGACCTCGACATCGAGATGCTCCGCGAGGACTACGAGAAGTTCCTTAAGGTTTTTCCTGAGAATAAAGATTTCGCACTGCAGACACGTCACAACGATAAATATTACCTCCTACCCTTTGCAAAGATTCGAGATACACACTCGGAACTTAGCGAGTATGGAAATAATAGTAATTACAAGTTTAGAGGCATATTCATTGATGTATTCTGCTTAGAGTCCTCGCCACGCTTTGCCTATGTGGGATTTGGCGTGATACTGCACGGAATCCTGAAATTGCAAAAGCACGGTAATGGCAGACTCACTAAGGCGATGATTGCTACAACTAAGTGGCTATATTATGGGCTAATGGCGATTATGAAACCTCTACTACAGCTATTCCCCATGAAAAACCTAAACCATCTTTATGGTTGTGGTCCTCGATGGAAAAGCCGAGATATAGACAATATTTTTCCCCTCTCAACTAAAGATTTCGAGGGTTATGAATTTCCTGCGCCAAGAGATTCAGATGCCTATCTGCGTTGTATGTTTGGAGGGTATGACAAGTTGCCTAATTTAGAACGATTGCGAGTACACGTTGCTAACTGCAAATTTTTATAGAATAAGCCCCATTTTTAGTTGATAAGAGTAATGCGCTTCGTATTTTTTATATTGTCTCCATTCTTGACATTCTTATACTCCTGCTTTGATTTGCAAAAAAGAAGCAGTCAGATTGTCTTTGTTCTATTTTTTGCTTTGTTTGGCTATTGCCATACATTTGATGATATGCGTGCCGATAGCTATCGAAAGTATGGTTCGTTTTTGCAGTATAGTACAATGCGAAGTATGGATGATATTGTCGAGGATTTTCGAGATGGTGTGATTAAGGATGTATACGAAGAAGTACTTTTCTCCACAGTACGTAGAGTATCTGACAATCCGAACATTATGATGATGGTTGTGGGTCTGTTTGGTGGATTCTTCTATATGCTTGTTATAAAACGTTTTCTGCAAGATAGGCATATGCACTACTCTTTGCCCATAATCATACTATTGTTATTTATGCTTATGGAGTCGAATATTCCACTTATGGGAGGTATTCGTAATTTTTCTGCATTTCCGTTGTTTATCTATTCTCTTATTAAGGTACTTATTGACAATCGCAAATGGTGGGTTGTAGGACTTTTGCTAACGCCATTTATACACTTTGGATATATCATTGCAGTTGTTGCAACTCTGATTATTTGGTTGATAAAGATTCCTAATGCTTTGTTACATTATATGGCTATTACAGTTTGTGTATTATCTATATTTATGGACACATCGTCGTATGGTGGAGCAGTTGATGTGTTTGTTGACTCAGTAGATAATGAGGCAATTACAGGTCGAATAAGCAACTATGGAGATGAGGATACCGATATCCATTTTAGTAAATCACTAACATCCCGCCTTACTCGAATAAATAATCAGCTTAGTGCGTTATTCGTTGCTCTGTTCTTGGTGTACGTACGTCGCAATCATAATACATTGAGACATACAAACTACGAACAACGTATATATAAAGTATTATTGTTTTTTATATTCGTCAGCTTTGCGTTGATCTCCTTCTCTGTTGTTGGACAGAGATATGTATATATAGCAATGGTATTGATGTATCTCTATATGCTCAATCTCTATCAACAAAATCCTACATCCGCTGTACGAGGTTTTATATGTTCTATGCCTATAGTATACATTCTGCATATAGCCTGGACAGTATATAACTGTTATTGTAATGTTGGTATAGATATTTTATATAAGCCTTTACTCTTTTTGTTATAGTAAAATTCTGTGATTATGAAAATAATGCTTGTTATAACACGCTCTGAACTAGGTGGTGCGCAGACAGTTGTCGTGCAGTTGGCGAACTATCTAAGCAAGTGTCACAATGTGGTTCTCGTGGCTGGTGAGGGCGATGGAAAGATGTGGGATATGGTTGATGACAAGGTCACAAAGGAGAGTTGCCCACACCTTCAGCGTTCTATATCACTTAAGAATGATATATTAGCTGCGATAGAGCTACGCAAACTATATAGGAAGCATCGCCCAGATATTATACACCTCCACTCATCTAAGGCAGGCACTCTCGGTAGATTGGTCTTCCCAACCAAAAAGGTTGTATATACCGTACATGGCTTCGATTCTATACGTCTTGCATTCAGGAAGTTACTTCCTGTAGAGCGTTTCTTACAGCGTTGGTGTCGTGCAATTGTGGGTGTTAGTAATTATGATGAGCGTAACCTTATTAACGATGGCATAACACGCAATGTTTCAACTGTCTACAATGGCATTACTACGCCTAACACTACAAATTTGATAGATATCCCGGAGTTGAAGAGATACAAAAAAGTTGTATTATCTATAGCGCGTGTGAGTGCTCCCAAGCTCCCAAAGTTATTCATCGACGTGGCGCGCCTATTGCCCGACTATGGCTTTGTGTGGATAGGTAATTTAGAGGAGGTTACAGAGTATGGTGAGCTACCTGCTAACTGTCATTTTGTAGGCAACATCCCAAATGCTGGTGCATACTGCTCCCAGGCAGACTTGTTTATGCTTGCATCCAACTACGAGGGTCTACCGATGGTTATTATCGAGGCTATGAGCATGGGGTTGCCTGTCGTTGCCTCTGATGTTGGTGGCGTGAGCGAGATTGTTCGCAACGACATAAATGGCTACACCTTGCCAAACCAAGCTGAACTTTTTGCCCAGAAGATAGAGGCTATTCTTTCCAACGACGAGCTATACGGCAAGTTCGCAAAGAACTCATTGGAGATATTCGAGAAGGAGCTTACCATAGAGCGAATGGCAAATGGCTATCTTGAGGTGTACAAATCTATTAATAGATAGCCGTATATCCGCTAAACACGATAACATTGAGATATGAGAGACAAGTTATTATCCCTTGTCAAAGCAATAGTTACTGGCATAGCTGTCGACCTCGGCGAAGCACCAAATTGGCAAGAAATATACCGACTTGCCATGCAGCAAGGTGTGTTAGCAATCGTTTTCGATGCATTGATGACATTACCTTCCGAGGCTCAACCACCCAAGTCGCTAAAGTTGCAATGGATAGCATCAATCGCAAACATTGAGCACCGTTACAACCACCAGCGTAGCGTGGCTATGGAGCTTACCGAGCAGTTTCACAAGAACAATATCAAGACCTTTGTGCTGAAAGGTCTTGCTATTGGCACCTACTACTCGAAGCCCGAACATCGCGAGTGTGGCGACTTAGATTGCTACCTTATGACCAATAATGGCGAGTGTGGTTATGAGTTGGGTAACGAGGTCTGCGAGCAGCTTGGCGCAAAGGTTGAGCGAGAATATTATAAGCATTCGAATATCAGCTATCGTGGTTTAATGGTTGAGAACCACGCCTTCTGTACTGCCATACGTGGCGGACATGATCGTAAGGAGTTTGAACGTCATCTACAGAAACTACTCTCTGAATATCCATCAAGATATATTGACAACACGAAGATGTTGGCTCCATGCGCCGATTTTAATGCACTGTTTCTCACCGCACACGGTCTTTCTCACTTCCTCTCTGAGGGCATAAAATTACGCCATATATTAGATTGGGCACTGCTATTAAAGGCTGAACAGGAGAACATCAACTGGTCGGAGTTTTACTATTGGACGGACAAGATGAATATGACTCGCTTTGCCAACGTGATGACTGCAATAGCGGTACAATACTTGGGGCTTGAGATTACAAATCCGGCTATCCAAACCTCGTCGCCATATATTGAGCGAGTACTGGAAGATACATTCAAGAGCGAAGGACTACATAATAAGGGGTACTCAACATGGGTAGTACGCTTCTTGTTAATTGTCAATAAGCTATCGTTTAGCTGGAAGTTTCATAAGATCTACCAGAAGAGTATCATCGTTGAACTTGCAAGGAGCATCATTGCTTTCTTAATTGAGCGCAATCCGAAGTTGTAATTATAGCAGTGCGACAGCAAAAATATTGCGGGACAAAAAGATCGGGCTGCTCAATCTCTTGAACAGCCCTCACGGACACAAACAATTATTAACTTTTTACACTACTAAATTTTACACTTACATCTTACACTTTTAATATTAATCCTATTTATTACTTAACTTATATTACTAATTTTTATTATATTTATGCCTCCTATTTATGGAGGTTTTTTCGTTATTATCATTTTTTTTCAATGCAAATATAAAGCAACAATTTTAATTATGCAAACAAGAAATTCTTATGCTATTATAAGAAAAATTTATACTACAGCAAATCTATTCTTTGTGTTAATATAATAACATTGTTATAAAATTCACAAAAGATGACCGAACTAACCCATTATAACTGACTACCAACAAATTAGATCTAATAATTCACAGATTTTAGGTTATAAATTGAGCGGAAATAACATATAAATATGGTCAAAAATATTTTTGTTATTTTTTTTATATTTTTTTTGACCACACTATACGTTGACCATAAAATCAATGTTTTTAACCCAAATAAATTAGATTTACATCTGCTCGAAATTGACACATTCATATATCAAAATAAGTAGAACAGTCCTTTACTCTTGGAAGTTGTATAACAAGAGCTAGTTTTAGGTGCACGAAGTACAAAAAAGCGGAGTTTACTCAGCGTAAATGAGGATTAGAAGTGCAAGCCTATTTGTTGATAGAATAGTGCAGATACAACGCTCGGCGAAATTCGAGACGATGGGCTGTACTAAAGCGTACTGCCCATTGGCGAGATATTTCGTTAGCGGCAGTAGATGCGCTGTTATCTCAACAAATAACCTTGTCAGACAGCTTCGCTACTACTTAAAATCAAGGCTGGTAGGTGCCTGATAAATTCGAACATCAAATAGAGGAGCAAAAGCTACGATATGCGACATAATCTCAGTCTGCAGATGCTCGTATGGAATCCAATTAACATCTGAAGAGAAGAAATATAGCTCTACAGGCACACCCCACTCTGTAGGTTGCAACTGACGCACCATAGATATCATCTTATGATTTATTCGGGGATGCACCTCTAAATAGCGGCTTATGACACGCATATAGAGGTCGAGGTTAGTGAGCACTCCTCCCTCTGGCAAGGTGGTCTCAATGGTCGACATAAGATTAGATGTCGCCTGATGCGCGCGCAAGGAGTCTATGAGCTTGTCATCGGCAAATCGCACACTTGTCATATCAACATTAATATGTCTCTTGACACGTCTACCGCCAGAATCACGCATAGCCTGCCAGTTATCAAAAGGCTCGCTGACGAGCAAATAAGGGGGTATTGTTTGAAGCGTATTATTCCAGCTACGAATTTTGATTGTTGTGAGGTTCACCTCCACAACAACGCCATCAATACCACGGCTTGGCATCTCAATCCAGTCTCCCACCTTAAGCATATTATTTGCCGAGAGCTGAACACCTGCCAAAAGTCCCATCAAGCTATCTTTAAAAATAAAGGAGATAACAGCTGCCGAAGCACCAAGACCGGCAAGAAGACCCGTAGGCGACTTATCAATTACAACCGCAATAATGAGTATTGTACCAACAATCACCAACACAACCTGCAGCGTCTCAAGAAGACCCTTAATAGGCTTACCGTGCCACGCTGGGCGATGCTCAATAATAGCAAACGTCGTTTTAAACAACGTGTTTATGAACTTCAAACACGCGATGATGACATATATATCAACGCCCTTATAAAGGCTTTCGATCATCCATTGTGGTCGTATATCAAGGGATGTGATAACCAGTGGCATCATCATGTTGATGATCACGGGAGAGACAATGCCACACAGATGGCGCAACACCTTACTATCAAAGAGCAGGTCATCCCACCACACACGTGTTTTACTTACAAGCCATTGAAGACCTCGCATAACACCCCAGCGCAGAGCTAAATTGATAATGACAATTACCAACGCAAGGTAGATGAGTACTATAATGCCATCCAATACCGATGCAAACGACTCACCTATGCCCCACTCCACGAGGAGGTTATAAATCTTTATTCTGATACTATCGTCAAAGAGGTTTATCATAGCTTGGCGAAGTAATTTCTAGCTTATATATCTTAGAATGAAATACCAAGACCAATAAATACCTGCTGGTTAAGCTCTTTACGCTTCACATCCTGAAGTTGATAGCCAAACGAGCCCTTAATTACAGGACGTGGTGAGAGCATCATCGCCTGATATCCAATCATGATATCAAACTTATCGGAGCTATTAGGCGACTGCAAGCGAACACCGACACCACCAGCACCCGTAATACCGAAGCGCACAAACTTCTTATCGCCAACATAGGCAACATTCGACGAATCGCTCTTCGACACCGAGTTAAAGAGCATGTTCGTACCCAAGTTCACAAAGTTGAAGAGACAATTCTTGCGCTTACCATAGTAATAGTGAGCTGTAAAATAGACAGGGACTATCGCCTTGTAGTTATACTGCATCTGCACACCAAGCTCAGCACCCAACTTCCAATGGTTATTCAAGAAGTAACCAGCATTGAGCAACACATCACCGCCAAACTTAGCTTGGCTCTTATAAGCCATTTGTGAAGGCTGGCCCTTGATTTTCATATAGTCCATCTCGTAGAATATAAGGCTGGCACGTGCCGAAGCACCCCACTCCCAACCTTCGTAATTACGTGTCTTACGCGCAATCTCCTCCTCTGTCTCACGACGCTTAGCCTCAGCCACAGGAATAGCCAATATAAAAAGGAGCGCGATTAATAATAATCTCTTCATTATTGTTTGCCGTTAAAATCCTAATTATCTCTATTTCTCTCTATTTCTTACATAGCACTCCCACTGCCATGCTGCACGCAATGTATCCTCAAGCTTACGCTCAGCGCGCCAGCCTAGCACCTCGTTAGCACGTGTAGTATCAGCCCACACAGCAGTTACATCTCCAGGGCGACGTGCTGCCACCTTGTAGTTGAGCTTAAGGTTATTCGCCTTCTCGAAGCCCTTAACCAACTCAAACACCGAAACAGGAGTACCTGTACCAACATTAAATATCTCGTATCGCTCTTCACAGCGACCCTCAACCATACGGTTGATAGCCACAACATGAGCACGCGCCAAGTCCACAATATCGATATAGTCTCGCAAGCATGAGCCATCAGGCGTAGGATAGTCATCGCCAAAGATACTCAAGCACTCGCGAATGCCGGCTGCAGTCTGCGTAATATATGGAACAAGATTATTAGGCACACCACGTGGCAACTCGCCAATTAGTGCTGATGGATGTGCTCCAATTGGATTGAAATATCGTAGAGCAATACCTCGCAACTCATCGTCCACGGTTACTATATCGCGTAGCATATCCTCAGACATCTGCTTAGTATTTCCATAAGGAGATGTTGCTGGCTTGCGTGGTGTACGCTCCGTTACAGGAAGCTCTTCAGCATCGCCATATACGGTTGCTGAGGATGAGAATACTATATTTTTGCAATGATACTCCTTCATCAGCTCAACAACGTTGATAAACGAAAGGAGATTATTACGGTAATATTTTGCTGGTTGTGCAACAGACTCACCTACAGCCTTATACGCCGCAAAGTGTATTACAGCATCAAAGCTATTATCCTCAAACACACGACGCATAGCCTCCTTATCGCAGCAGTCTACCTCAACAAACGTTGGCGCAACGCCTGTAATCTTCTTTACACCCTCCAATGATGATGCATCGCTATTTGAGAAGTTATCTACAACAATAACCTCATATCCAGCATTAATAAGCTCAACTGTAGTGTGCGAACCAATATATCCTGCACCTCCAGTAACAAGTACTCGTTTCTTGCTCATAGTATTACACATTTTTCACTCCACAAAGATAGGCTTTTATTTGCAATAACTACCCACTTCGCGCACATTTATCCTTTATAAATAGAAGAATTCTCGCATATTACCACAAAAAAATTGCCATTATGCATAATAATTGCGTTAATTTTCCTATATTTGTGGATGATAAAATCATTTTTTGCATAAAATAAAATACAGTATATAGCTATGAAAGAGTTGTTTGAGCAGTGCATACAAAAGCTTGATAGTGGCAATTATGCGGAGGCTATCCCGGCACTCCGCGACCTTGCAGATAGAGGTTATGCCGATGCACAATATCGCTTAGGCTTATGCTATCGTGATGGCAACGGTGTGGAGCAGAACATGGAGCAAGCAATGATACACATCTTCGATGCAGCGATTCAGAATTGCAACGAGGCTCAGTTCGAGATGGGCGAGATGCATGGCGAAAAGGGCGGGCTCTTGTTGTGTAAGCAGGAGGCATTCCTATGGTATCGCGCAGCGGCACGTGGTGGTCACACCTGCGCTCAGTATGAGGTAGGTAACTGCTACTACAATGGTCTTGGCATTACACAAGACTACGACGCAGCGGTTGAGTATTACCGCCTTGCAGCCGAGAAGGGATCTATACCAGCACAAATAGCAATGGGTCACTGCTACGACGATGGCAACGGCGTGATTGCTAATGCTAAGGACGCCTTTGCATGGTATCTTAAGGCTGCACAGCAGGGTGATGATAGCGCGATGTTTGTTGTAGGTAGCCGCTACGAGCAGGGCAAGGGCACAGAGCGTGACGTGGAGGCTGCTCGCGAGTGGTATAGCCGTGCAGCACGCGACGGATATGATGATGCTATAAATGCTCTTCACGATCTTGATGGATTGCTCGTATAATACCTATGAGATTATATAGTATAAATTAGGGAGATTGAGGGGTCACACACTCCCAAAGCTCCCTAATTTCATTGAACTACCAACTTTTAGAATAAGAGACTTAAAGATATGAAAGTATATAAGTTTGGAGGTGCATCAGTCAAGGATGCCGCAGGAGTTAAAAACCTTCTTGATATCGTTACAGGCGAAAGCGACCTATTTATCATCGTCTCTGCCATGGGCAAGACAACAAATGCCCTTGAGGGTGTTTTTGCGGCTATGCAACAGGGCGACGAGAAATTGGCATTAGAGCGCATCGACCAATGCTACGGCTACCATCGTGGCATTATTGACGATTTGATGGGCGCAGATATAACCATCAAGCAGGTGGATATCCTCTTCCAGCAGCTACGCAACATCGTGCGCAACACAATATATCGCAGCTCAGATGCTGAGCTATGGTACGACACTATCGTAGCCTTTGGTGAGCTTGTATCTACAACTATCATCTCAAACTACCTCAATGGTCATGGCGTAGAGAATAAGTGGATAGATATGCGCCGTGCGTTCCTCACCGAGCAGCGACATAAGGATGCAAACGTAAATATCGAGGCTACAACCGTACGACTAAAGCGCGAGATGGAGAATTGCGAATGTTCAGTATTCGTGGGTCAGGGATTTATTGGTGGCGCACCCGATGGCACTACCACAACTCTCGGACGCGAGGGTTCTGATTACTCGGCAGCTATCGTAGCACATGTCCTTGGAGCAGAGTCTATGAGCGTATGGAAGGATGTAGATGGCATCCTCAATGCAGACCCTAAGGTCTTCCCTGATGCTCGCAAGATCGACCACCTAAATTATACCGACACCATCGAGATGGCTTATAGCGGTGCGCAGATTATCCACCCAAAGACTATAAAGCCTCTGGAGGCGAAGAACATTCCTCTCTATGTGCGTCCATTTGGTAATAAGCATGCTGCAGGCTCTGTGATTACAGGCGATGTAGAGCGCGCATACGAGCCTATAATGATTCAAAAGAGCCAGGTGCTTCTCAACCTACACTCTCGCGACTTGTCGTTTGTCTTGGAGGAGAAGTTCGCAAAAGTATTCACCACTCTTGATAGCCACCGTATACGTATTAACTTAGTACACAACTCAGCGGTAAACCTCTATATTGCAGTGGATGCCTCATGGCATATCGACGATGCAATGTCAGAGCTTCGCGCCGAGGGATTCGATGTTGAGAAGATTGAGGAGCTTGAGATGGTGACAATCCGATATTACACCGAGGAGTTGTATCAGCAATACGCTATGGATAAGCGCATTATCATCAAGCAGACAACACCTCACTCATTGCGATTTGTGAGAACGAAGTAATACGATTGTATAATAGTGTAAAAGAATAGGGATTGCCTAACAAAATGTTAGACAATCCCTATCTTTTGGAAGTTGTATAACAAGAGTTAGTTTTAGGCGCACGAAGTCCGAAAAACCGCAGTTTACTTGGCGTAAATGAGGATTTTGAGTACGAAATAACCTTGTTAGACAGCTTCTATTAAAAAGCAACTCCGGCTTCTATGTAAAAGGCATTATTACCCGCCTTAAACAACGTCTCACCCGCAGGATTTACCCACTCCAAGTTTTGCGATGCGAGACCTATGCCAAAGTTAAACTTAGAGATGTTCATACCTGCTCCGAACTTCATCATAAGACCACCATTGAGCTTACCAAAGCCCTCCTTAGAGAAGTTAGATGTAGCGACGATGTGACCACCTACGCTGACAGAGAAATATGGCTGAACGACGCTACTGTTTGAGATATAACCCTTTACGTTAGCATAAATAGGAATGCTCACCGCGCCCCAAGTATCTGGAGAGCCACCGCCACCAATATCGGCTGCCGTTGAGACCATAGTACACTCACCATAGGCATACTGCACACCTACACCAACACCCGCAAAGAGGAACGAGCCAAGTCTCACACCTCCAATAACATCGATATATGGACGTGAGAGGTTTGTCTGCAACTTACCAAAGTTTCTTGTTTCGAGCTTACCGCCAGTTATAAATCCTGCGTTTACCTCAAACTGAGGCTTCACGGTAGAGGTTGACTTACTATTGCCATAAAGATCTTCCTCATAGATGCTTGATGGAGATGCTGCAAAGGTAGGTAGCGCAAAGACAAGCGCAAGGGCTATCATCGTTACAATCTTCTTCATTATTCGTTGAGTTTTAATAATTCTAATAAACTGTTACGGGTGTAAAGATACATAAAAATTGTTATAAATGGTAATCGTATATCTAATATTGCCAAATTTTTGTATATTTGTGCTACACGATTCCTTAAGCAATATTAACCTAAATAGTATAGTTATGAATCTTAAAAAAGTTTTTATGCGCGGCACTGCCTTTGTCGCGTCTTTGGCAGCATTTGCTTGTGCCTCTGAGGAGCGTACCGAGGAGTGTTCTATTCCTGAGACTCCTATCTGCGAGATGTCGTATAGCCCCGAAGCTACACACTTTGAGTTATGGAGCCCAGATGCTGAGCGTGTGGAGGTTGTGCTATATAGTGGCGATACGCTCGTTGAGGAGTTCGACCTCACAGCAGCAGAGAAGGGTCTATGGCGAGGAAGTGCTGAGGGCGACCGCAAGGGTCTATACTACGCTTTCCGCGTGACAATAGATGGCAAGCCATTGAAGGAGACTGCAGGTATCTTTGCGAAGGCTCTCGATGTAAATGGTAACCGCGGAGCCATTATTGATATGCGCGACACCGACCCTGAGGGATGGAGCGAGGACAAGACTCAAAAAGTGAAGCCTTCAGAGATAGTAATCTATGAGATGCACTATCGTGATATGACTGCTCACGCATCGGCAGGTAGCAGCTATCCAGGTAAATATATAGGTATGGCAGAGCGTGGCACACGCTCATTGGAGGGTCTTGCAACAGGTATCGACCACCTTGTGGAGTTGGGCGTAACACACATACACCTGCTCCCTACTGCCGACTTTGGATCTATCGACGAGTCACAACCTACAGATCAATACAACTGGGGATATGAGCCTAAGAACTACAACACTCCTGAGGGCACATACTCTACCGACCCTGCAACACCAGAGACACGTATCCGCGAGTTCAAAACATTGGTAAAGTCGTTGCACGATGCAGGACTTTCTGTTGTTCTTGATGTTGTTTACAACCACACCACTGTTGCTGAGAACTGCGGTTTTGAGCTAACTGTACCGGGCTATTTCTACCGTATGCGCGAGGATGGCACATTTGCCGATGGCTCAGGCTGTGGAAATGAGACCGCGAGTGAGAAGCCTATGATGCGTAAATATATGGTTGAGTCTCTTGAGTACTGGGTTAAGGAGTATCACATTGATGGTTTCCGCTTCGACCTTATGGCTATTCACGACATCGAGACTATGAACCTTATCCGCGAGCGTCTTGAGGCTCTAAATCCAGATATCCTACTCTATGGCGAGGGCTGGGCAGCACAGGCCCCTCTCTACGATGAGGATAAACTCGCATTTAAACGCTATACACATCGCATGCCTGGCGTAGCAGCCTTCTCGGATGATATTCGCGATGCGTTGCGTGGCACATTAGATCTCTCAAAGGGAGGCTTCATCCATGGCGTAGAGGGCAATAAGGAGGGCGTTAAGTTTGGTATTGTTGGAGCTATTGAGCATCCTGAGGTAGAGTACCGCGAGACAGCATGGACCGCATCGCCATCACAGCATATCAGCTATGTTGCATGTCACGACGACCACAACCTACGCGACCGCTTGGAGCATATCTCTCCAGATGCGTCAGAGGCTGAGCGTCTACAGATGGTACGCCTTGCACACCTCGGAGTATTCTCTTCTCAGGGTATTCCTTTCATCTTCGCTGGCGAGGAGATGTATCGCTCTAAACTCGGAGAAAAGAACACCTATAACCTCCCAGATAAGTATAACGCTATCGACTGGTCACTAAAGAGTCAGTATGCTAACCTTGTGGAGTATCACAAGGGTCTTATCGCGATGCGTAAGGCTCACCCTGCCTTCGCTATGGGCGATGCAGAGTTGCTACGCGAGCACCTCTCATTTATTGAGAATGAGAATAGCGCGGCATTGGGCTTCGTACTCGACAACTTGGAGACCATCGACCCTGCAAAGCGTATCGTAGTGCTTATGAACGGCTCTCGTGAGGCTGTGGAGTTCTCGATTCCTGCTGGAGAGTATAAATGGATCTGCGACGGCGAGGCAGTCTCTGCAAATGGCATAGGTCGCTACGATGCTAAGGATGGCAAGATCGTTGTTGCACCTATCTCAGGTATCGTCCTTGCAGAGTACTAATATAATATATGTATAATAAAATATCCCACTTGGAGACAAGTGGGATATTTTGTTTTACCATTATTGCTACACTACTCGATACCGAGCTCCTTCTTAACAGCTGGAGTAATGTCTGTGAGTGCTGCAGGATCGAAGTATGCAAGACCTGCAGAGCCTGGCTGATCACCTGTAGTGCTAAATACAGCGATATAGCCACCTGCTGCTGAAACCTTCTTTACAGCCTCGTTTGCCTTATCGTAGATAGGAGTCATTAGCTCAGCCTCCTTCTTCTGCATATCCTGCTGTGCAAGCTGAGTGAAATCCTGATAACGCTGCTGAAGCTCTGAGAGCTCACGCTCCTTAAGCTGACGTACTGCATCTGTCAATGTTGCAGCCTTCTTCTCATAATCTGCAAGGAGGGTGTTAAACTCCACCTGGATCTGCTCAAGCTGATCCTGAAGGTCCTTACCATAAGTCTCAAGGTTTGTCTGTGCCTCCTTGAACTCTGGCATATTAGTAACTACAGATGCAAGGTCAATACGACCAAACTTTTGTGCATACACCGATGATGTACACATTACAAGCATCAGTGCTAGGGTCAGTTTAAAAATCTTCTTCATTACAATTATATTATAAAACGTTAATTATCTCTATTTCAAAGCCTCAATAATACGATCTGTAAAGTCAACCTTAGTTGAGTAGTACAACACAGTAGGATTTGCAGCAATGTCTATAATTAGATCATAGCCATACTGCTTTGCGAAGCTCTCAAGGGTCTCAAATACTCTCTTCTGGATAGGCTGAATGAGCTCCATACGCTTCTTCATAAGCTCACCATCAGTGCCGAACAACGACTCCTGGAACTTTGTTGCCTCGCTCTCCTTACTAAGAATCTCATTCTCCTTAGCCTGGCGAGCACTCTGTGAAAGCGATGCTCGTTGTGCCATATAGTTATTATATAGAGTCTCAACAGCTGCAAACTTATCATCTACCTGCTTCTGGTATGTAGCCGAGAGTGTCTCTATCTCGCTTAAAGCCTCGTTATATGCTGCTATAGACTTAAAAACTTTCTCGCTATCAACAACCATATAGCTCTGTGCCGTAGCTACGCCTGCAGTAAGCATAACTGCGAAGAACGCAAAAAGTAATCGCTTCATAACTATTTGTTTTTTATTGTTTATACAAATATAACTCTTTTATTTCAAATATATTGCCACAATCGCTTAGAATTGCTGACCCATAATAAAGTGGAACTGCGAGCCACTACGCTCTGTCTTACCAAATGCAGGGTCGAAGCCATAACCCCAATCAATACCGAGCATACCAACAACAGGTAGGAAGAGACGCACACCCACACCTGCCGAACGCTTAATCTTGAATGGCGAGAACTCCTTCCATGAGTTGAAACCGCTACCACCCTCAAGGAATCCCAAGACATAGATTGATGAGTTAGGCTTAAGGATAATAGGATAACGAAGCTCCATAGTATACTTGTTATATGCCACAGAGTAGTAGCTCGATGGATCGAGAGCACCATCCTCATAACCACGTAGCGCGATGATATCAACACCATAGATGTTATATCCTGTCATACCGTCACCACCAATCTCAAAACGCTCGAATGGTGATACCTTATCCTTGTTGTAATGACCGAGATAACCCATCTCCGCGCCGAGCATCAACACCAAATTCTGGTTCTGCGTAAGCGGGAAGTACCAACGTCCCTTAAGCAACCACTTATGGAACTCAATCCAACGATAACGATCCTGATCTGAAAGTGCTGGATCGGCATAATCCTTACCATCCCACAACGAGAATGGAGGTGTAGCCTGCACAGAGAGCGTGAACTCCGAACCAGAGCGCGAGAAGAATGGAGCATCCACAGATGAACGCTGCAAAAGCAACTTTAACGATAGTGTATTGGCATTACCATCACTAATGATGAATGAATCCCAACCCTTCAAGCCATAATGCTGATAACCCAACTCTCCATAGAAGGTAAAGTATGAATCAGGCCAGTGCAAACGCTTACCAAAGCCGGCAAAGAGACCGACTGAACGATAGTACATCGTAGCCTTCTGCCATACATAGTAGGCGTTGTTCTGCTCCGAGATATATCCCGACAAGGTAAATGAATTAGGACGACGACCGCCAAGCCATGGATCAGTGAAGCTCAACGACAATGCCTTATAGTATGTACCATTTGTCTGACCAGAGATAGATAGCTTCTGATTCTGTCCCGAAGGATATGGCCGCCACGCACCCTTCTTAAAGAAGTTGCGGATTGATAGGTTATTAAGCGTGATACCTACACTACCCACAAAGGTACCAGAGCCCCAACCACCAGCGATATTAAACTGATCGGAAGCCTTCTCCTGCAATGGCCAGTTGATATTTACCAACTCGTCCGACACTGGCTGGATATCTGGAACTATAGCTTGCTCGTCGAAGTGACCCATACCCATAAGAGTACGCATAGTCTGCATCAAAAGCGCACGATTATACAACTCACCTGGGCGTACATACAACTCACGACGAATAACCTCATCATCAACACGCACATTACCCGTAATACCCACCTCGTTAACTGTGAAAGGCTTACCCTCGAATATGCGTATCTCAAGATCCAAAGAATCGGGACCTACAACAATCTCGGCTGGCTCAATCTGCGATATAAGGTAACCATTGTTGTTATAGAGCGACGATATTGACATCTCCTCAGGATTCATCTCCTTGCCAATACCGAGACGCTTGTGCATCGACTTCTTATCGTAGACATCGCCTGACTGAACGCCAAACATCTGAGATAGCTGCTCAGTAGTGTAGACTGAGTTACCCACCCAATTGATATTACGGATATAGTATTTATTACCCTCCGAAACTTTAATATCTATACCCAGCGTCTCATCATCGATGTAGTATATCGAATCGCTAAGGATAGAGGCATTACGATAACCTCGTGAGTTATAGAAGTCGAGAAGAAGCTCCTTATCTGCCTCGTAATCATCATTGAGGAGCTTACGGTTTTGGAAGAAGAGGATACTCTTTTGGTGTGTCTTCTTAAATGTGCGACGTAGACGCTTATCTTCAAAGGCATCGTTGCCCTCAAAATTGATAACGCCAACACGCACCTTTGGACCTTGGTCGATATCAAACGTAACATTCACACACTGCTCATAGGTGGTGTCGTTGGTGATACGTACATCTACCTCACATGTGCGGAAACCCTTCTCCGAGTAGTGCTCCTTGATAAGCTTTACATTCTTGTCAATGACGTAGTCTGACAGCTCGGTGTTTCTACGTAGCTTAAGGACCTCCTCCATAAGATCCTTCTTCTTAGACTTTGAAACGCCAGTGATATCCCACTTAAGGATACGTGCTCGCTCGCGAAGGAAGACCTCCAAATCGAGAGAATCACCCTCGATAGTGGCACCAATCTGGATATTCGAGAAGTAGCGTGGTGCCCATAGACGCTGCATAGCATTGGAGATAAACTTGCTTGGCAAATATAATGAGTCGCCCTCCTGCAAACCTGCAGAAGCCTTCAGAATGCTATGATTCAAATATTTTACGCCATGAAGATTAACCTTACGAATATAGTACAGCTTACCATCACCCTCCGTAAGTACAGGTGTTGATAGATCAAAGTCTACAGTATCGGCAATCTCATTATTTGTAGCGTCACCAATAGTATAGCGAGATGTTGCCTCCTGAGCCTTAACATTTAAGACCGAAAGCAACAATATTGCGATGGTGACAAAAAATATCTTTGTGTATTTCATTCTCTTCTTAATCTTCAGTAACCAATCCATAGCGTCTATCACGCTCAGCATATACCTCCAACGCTCTATCGAAAGCCTCTTCATCAAAGTCTGGCCATAAGGTCTCAGGGAAGTAGAACTCCGCGTATGACGCCTGCCACAATAGGAAGTTGCTTAGACGACACTCGCCACTGGTGCGGATGATAAAGTCTGGGTCAGGAATATTGGCAGTCATAAGCGATGCCGATAGAGCCTCCTCATTAATATCCTCAACACCCATCTCTCCCGATGCTACGCGCTGAGCAAGGCTCTGGGCAGCAAGCATAATTTCACGACGCGATGAGTAGTTAAACGCCAAAACCAATGTTAGCTTATCGCCCGCAGATGTGGTATTCTCGATACGCTCAATCATCTCAATTACAGATGGCGAGAAGTGTGTACGCTCACCCATAATCTTAACCCTTACACCCTGACGAGCCAACTCATCGCCCTCGCCGACCACCGTCTTGCAGAACAACTGCATGATAGCCTCTACCTCAGCAATTGGACGACCCCAATTCTCCGTAGAGAAGGCATATAGAGTAAGCCACTCTACACCATTACGTACTGCAGCACGCACAACATTACGTACTGAGTCTACACCTGCGAGGTGACCTTCGTAACGCTCCTTACCGCGCTGCTTAGCCCAACGGCCATTGCCATCCATGATGATGGCGACGTGTGATGGTATAGCTTTTTCTCTCTTCATATCAACTCCTTGTGGGGTATAATAACTTGCAAATGTAAGCATTTTAATTCACAAAACGCCACTCTGTAGCGACATTTTTTTGCTCGCGTTACGTACACCCGCGAAGCAACAACACATAACTCGCTATATAACAAATGTTTATAGCGATAGATAAAGTGAGGTAATATGGGTTACGATGGGTTAATATGAGGCTTCCACAACAACTAATAGACGCTCATAGTAACACGCACCGAGTTCCACTCATTTTATTGTTAGAAGGGGTTAGATTTGGCGACAAATCGAAATTGTACTGGATGGGGGTGTACTTAGCGTACATCCCTATTCAGGACAATAATTTGGCGTCGAATATATCCCCTATTCAATAAGCATTTTATTGTCAGAAAGTGACAGATACAACGCTCGGCGAATTTCGAAACGATGGGCTGTACTTGGCGTACTGCCCATTGTTGAGATAATTCGTTAGCGGCAGTAGATGTTGCTTTATCACAATAAAATTACAATAAAATCAACGGTGATCCACCCCCCACATCATCTTCTCTCTTAACGTATCATAAAATGTATTATTATGTGGAGTAGCTAAAATTAGCTGTTCCTCGGCACGCTGAAGCTTAATCTCTGCTCCATCTGAGAGACTATAGGTGCGATTATCAGCAGAGAGGAAAGCCTCGCCACCACGCGAATGAAGACGTAGGGTTATTGTGATATTGTTAGGCACAACAACAGGACGCATAGTGAGGTTATGCGGAGCTATTGGTGAGAGAATGAAGCAGTTACACATAGGGTCTACAACAGGACCTCCTGCGCTCAACGAATATGCAGTAGAGCCTGTTGGCGTAGAGATGACGAGTCCGTCACCGTGGTATGTAGCGATACGATTATCATCAACAAATGTCTCAATAGATATCATTGTTGCGCCATGACGATGTATAGCCACCTCATTAAGTGCTAAGCAATGACCGCCACACATAACATCACCGCTAATACGCAACATATCACGTCGTTGATATGATATATTTCCTACCGCTATACGCTCCAACAACTCCTCAATACCTTCGCCATTATCCGCGGTGAGATAACCTAAACGTCCACAGTTAATTCCGACGACAGGAATAGAGCTATTAGGCAAGAGCTGCACAGCCTCAAGAAGCGTACCGTCACCACCGTATGGAATCATAACATCCGAGTCGGTAGCCACGGCACATCCATCATACCTTCTTGAACGAGGAATATCGATGCCGATGATGCTCTCTACGACCACCGCAAAATCCTCATTTATAGCATAATCGAGACCCAATCGTTGCATCGTAGCAAATAGCGTTTTTATCTGCTCTGGGTTATGGTTTACCTGCTTGCGCGAAAAAAGTATTATATTCATTTCGTTGAAAAGAAAAAAAATCGTAACTTTGCTTTTGCAAAGATAATGAAATTATGACAAAGTTAAGTGTAAATATCAATAAGATTGCCGTTGTGCGCAATTCACGCGGCGGAAATATTCCTAATCTTCTAAAGGCAGCTCTCGATATTGAGAGTTTTGGTGCCGATGGCATCACCGTACATCCACGTCCTGATGCACGCCATATCCGCTACTCTGATGTTCGCGACCTTAAGGCGAATATTGCTACAGAGTTGAATGTCGAGGGTAACCCTATCGAGAGTTTCTGTGAGCTTGTTGAGGAGGTGCGCCCAGCACAGGTGACACTCGTTCCTGATGCCGAGGATGCCATTACCTCATCGGCAGGTTGGGATACTATCAAGTATCGCGATTTCCTCGTTGCAATGTCGGAGAGATTCCACAAGGCAGGCATTCGTGTATCTATCTTCGTAGACCCTGTTGTTGAGATGGTTACAGCAGCCAAGGAGTGTGGTGCTGATCGCGTAGAGCTATATACTGAGGCATACGCAGCAGGCTATGCTGAGGATCGTGAGAAGGCTATCGAGCCTTACGTTGCAGCTGCCGAGGAGGCTCGTCGTGTGGGTCTTGGTTTGAATGCTGGTCATGACCTCAATACAGAGAATTTACAGTACTTCATCGAGCGTATTCCATGGGTTGACGAGGTATCTATTGGTCATGCCCTTATTAGCGACGCACTCTACTGGGGCTTGGAGAATACCGTAGATAAATACCAAGATTGTATACGTCGCGCACACAATAACGACAAATAGATGAAGCCACTTAAACATCCTATTTTCAAACATATAACGCGTGTTGTAGACCGCTTGGGTGTCGAGGCGTATGCCGTAGGTGGCTATGTTCGCGACTACTATCTTCACCGCCCATCATCGGATATAGATGTTGTGGTGGTGGGAAGTGGTGTTGCCGTAGCAGAGGAGTTGGCGAAGGAGCTAAATGCTAAGGTTACAATCTTCAAGACCTATGGCACAGCTATGCTACGCTGGCACGACACGGAGGTTGAGTTCGTTGGTGCGCGCCGCGAGAGCTATACCCCAGAGTCGCGCAACCCACATGTTGAGCCTGGTACATTGGAGGATGACCAGCGACGTAGAGACTTTACCATCAACGCAATGGCATGGTCGCTAAATGGCGAGACATTTGGCGAGTTGGTAGATCCTTTTGGTGGCATGGAGGACCTGGAGGATTGCATTATCCGCACACCGTGCGAGCCAGATAAGACCTTCTCGGATGACCCCTTGCGCATGATGCGTGCCGTGAGATTTGCCTCGCAGCTCGGCTTCGATATCGACGAGGAGACCTACGATGGCATTTGCCGTCAGGCGGAGCGCATAAAGATTATTACCAAGGAGCGTATCATCGTGGAGCTCAACAAGATAATGGAGTCTCCAGTGCCTTCGATAGGTCTTAACCTGATGCGTAGTACAGGACTGCTAAAATATATACTCCCCGAATTAGACAATATGGCGGGTGTGGAGCGTCGTGGCAAGCACGGACATAAGGATAACTTCGAGCATACGATGAAGGTTCTCGACAACCTCGCACACCGCAGCAACGACCTCTGGCTACGCTGGGCAGCACTTCTACACGACATTGGCAAGCCTGCAACTAAGAGCTACGATGCACGCCAGGGCTGGACATTCCACCAGCATGAGGCTGTGGGTTCGAAGATGGTGCCACAGATCTTCCGCCGTATGCGCCTGCCACTGAACGACCCTATGCGCTTTGTGCAGAAGATGGTCTTCCTACACATGCGCCCTATCGTCCTGTCGGAGGATATGGTTACTGACTCTGCGGTACGCCGTCTGCTCTTTGAGGCTGGCGACGACATCGATAAGCTGATGACCCTCTGCGAGGCAGATATAACCTCTGGAAATGATAATAAGGTGCGCCTGTTCCTAAAGAACTTCGAGCTTGTACGTAGCAAGATGCGCGACCTGGAGGAGCGTGACAGGGTGCGTAACTTCCAGCCACCTATCACCGGCGATATCATTATGAAGACCTACGATATCCCACCATCGAATGTTATCGGCGAGATAAAGGAGGTTATCAAGAATGCTATCCTCGATGGCGTTATCCCTAACGACTACGACGCCGCCTACGCGCTTATGGAGGAGGAGGCAGCAAAACGCGGTCTTATGCCCCGTAAGTAGAAGTTTGCTCCTGCCTCGTTACAACTTAATATATTGATTCTTAGCGATATGATTTGGACAGGCATCACACTTTTAGCTCTATACATAGGAGGTAATACATACCTTTTCATACGCCTATGGCAGCTTGTGGCACAACAGCCACTATGGCTGCGCATAGGCTTTATTTTACTCTTTGCGGTGGTAGCAACATCGCTCTTCGTGTCGCTTGCTCTGCGCAATGCTAACCTTCCTACGCCTCTTACGCAGACACTCTTCGGCATAGGCTCAGCGTGGCTTGTCTTTCTGTTATATGCCGTGATGCTGCTCATCGTTGCGGATGTTATAAAGCTCCTCTGTCCCACATTCCAATATGGTACGCTCTACGCACTTGGAGCGACCCTGCTTCTACTCCTCTTCGGATATATCAACTACCGTAACCCTCGTGTCGAGCATCTGGAGATTACGACAGACAAGAGCCTTGATAGGGATAACTACCGCATAGTTATGGCGAGCGATATCCACCTCGGATATGGCACCACACGCCGCGACCTGGCACGTTACATCGAGCTGATAAACAGCCAACAGCCAGATGTTGTGGTCATCGCAGGCGACCTTATCGACAATAGTATAAAACCCGTTGCTGAAGGAGATATGTGTGCGGAGTTTAGTCGTGTGATAGCACGTGATGGTATCTATATGTGCGCAGGTAATCACGAGTATATCAGCGGTATAGATGCCGTAGAGGAGTATCTATCAACGAGCAACATCCATCTACTGCGCGATGATGTGGCAAGGCTACCCTCGGGCATATCAATCATCGGCCGCGACGATAGGCTAAACCGAAGCAGAACACCCCTCGAGGAGCTTGCTACGCAGTGCGAGGAGCAAGATTTTGTCGTTGTTCTTGACCACCAACCAAGGAGCATTATGGGAGATGCCGACGCATCGTTTAACGAGATAATGAAGGTTGCCTCACACTCCGACCTCCACCTCTCGGGCCATACACACCGCGGACAGATATGGCCACTTAGCTGGCTTACGGATGCGATGTATGGACAGAGCCACGGCCATAGTAAATGGGGCGATAGTTGCCACGTGGTAGTGTCAAGCGGTCTATCACTATGGGGGCCACCCTTCCGCATCGGCACTCAAAGCGAGATATGGGTTATCGACATAAAGAGTGAAATAAAAGGATGAGCGAGAGAAAATTCTCTCGCTCATTTTTTAAGCCTGAAAAAGCGCAATATTAACCCTCCAAGTTCTTGAAATAGCGGTAGGTAGAGACACGCAACTCCTCGGCAGCCTTATCGTCACATACGATGATGCCACGTGGGTGTGTCTGCAATGCCGATAGTGTCCACTGATGGTTATAGCCACCCTCAATAGCGTGACGCAATGCACGAGCCTTCTTCGCACCAGTAGCCAAAATCAACACCGTGCGAGCGTCGAGGATAGTTGCAACACCTACGGTGAGTGCCTGTGTTGGCACCTGCGAGATATCACCGCCAAAGAAGCGTGAGTTCACAGCGATGGTATCAGGTGTTAGGGTCTTGATGCGTGTGCGTGACTGGAGTGATGAGAATGGCTCGTTGAAGGCTATATGACCATCCTCGCCAACGCCACCCATAAAGAGGTCGATGCCACCAGCTGCAACAATAGCAGCCTCGTATGCAGCGCACTCAGCCTCAAGGTCAGAGGCATTACCATTGAGGATATGTACATTCTCGGCAGGGATATCGATATGCGAGAAGAAGTTTGTCCACATAAAAGAGTGGTAGCTCTCAGGATGCTTCTCGTCAAGACCGATATACTCGTCCATATTAAACGTTACGACATTCTTAAACGACACCTCACCTGCTTTGTGTAGACGGATAAGCTCCTTATAGGTCTCAAGGGGTGTTGAGCCTGTAGGGAGTCCCAATACAAAAGGTGCGGGGGTCTTTGCCGCCTTGGCATTGATAGCATCCACGATATAACGTGCTGCCCACTGTGCCACCTCAGGGGTGGTATCCTTAATAATTACTCTCATAAAAAATATTTAAAGGTGAAAAGTGAAAGGTGAAAAGTGAAAAGTATGGTACTCAACTTAGCAGCTAAGTTTCGTAAAATATACACTCCTCACTCTACCCCCTCTTTTCAGTTTATCATACCAACTAAAATGTGTTTAAAAAGGATGAAGCTCAAGGCTTGCGAAGTTTGAAAAACCGCAGTTTACTAAAGCGTAAATGAGGATTTTTCAAACAAGCATAACGCCGAGATTCGCCTTTTTTGGCACATTTTTAAAACATCTTGACGAAGACCTCAATAGCCTGATACTCCGCCATACCGAGCTTATCGTAGAGCTTCGCGGTATTCTGCGTACGCTCCTCGGCACGCTGCCAGAACTCACGGGTATCGCTACCTGGGAATGGCACGATATCCTTCTGCGAGAGGTGACGGTAGATAGCGTGACGCTTCTTAAGCATCTCGTCTGGCGAGAGAGGCACTGCCATATCCACAAGTCCCAAGTTCCACTCCATCCATGCACCACGGTAGAGCCACAAGTGGCAATCTTCGCGCCAATCATCATTCTGCGTAACCTCCAACGCCTCAAGGATAGCCTCCATACATGTGCGGTGTGTGCCGTGTGGGTCAGCAAGGTCGCCAGCAGCATAAATCTGGTGTGGGCGGATGTCGCGCAAGAGCTTAACGATAATATCAATATCGGCAGATGTAAGGTCGCCCTTCTTGATACCTCCAGTCTCATAGAATGGGAGGTTTAGGAAGTGTGCATTAGTGTCAGGGTTAAGTCCAAATGAACGCACCGCAGCACGCGCCTCAGCACGACGTATAGCACCCTTAATATCAAGCAAACGACGAGGCTCAGGCTCTCCGAGACGCTTATTCTCGATTACGGTCTTCACCTCATTGAACATATCACCAAGACCCAACTCGCGTGCTGTATCGACATTCTGCAATACTACATCGTCATGCACAGCAACATTTCCTGATGTCTGGTATGCCACATGAACATCATGACCCTGCTCCACAAGGCGGATGAAGGTACCACCCATAGAGATAACATCATCGTCAGGGTGAGGTGAGAATATCACTACACGCTTTGGATATGGCAACGATGGTGCTGGACGTGTAGAGTCATCAGCATTAGGCTTACCACCTGGCCATCCGGTGATAGTGTGCTGCAAATCGTTGAATACGCGGATATTAACCTTATCGTATGTACCACACTTCTCCAAAAGCTGACCCAACGAGTTCTCGATATAATCCTTATACGTAAGCTTCAAAATAGGCTTATTCACTATGCCACAGAGCCATACCACTGCCTTACGCACAAACTTTGGTGTCCAATCACAAGGACCCACAAGCCATGGTGTCTGCTCCCGTGTAAGCTTCTCTGCCGCAGTCTCGTCAATGACAAGCTCAACATTAGGATGCTCCTGCAAGTGGCTTGCTGGCACCTTATCCGAGATCTCCTCCTCGACGATTTTCTGCACTACAGTTGCCTTATCCTCACCCCACGCCATAAGGACAATCTTATCAGCACGCATAATTGTGCCGATACCCATTGTAATAGCCATCTTCGGAGTGTTCTCCAAGCCAAAGAATAGGTTTGACTGTGTCTTACGAGAGTTATGCGATAGCTCCACAAGGCGCGTTGGCGACTTGGCATAGGAACCCTGCTCATTAAAGCCTATCTGTCCCTGCTCGCCAAAGCCAATAATCATAAGATCGATCTTACGTATCGACTTATCATAAGCTGCACAATACTCCGATACCTCCTGCTCAGATATGGTACCATCTGGAATATGCACATTCTCTGGGAGGATATCTATATGCTTAAGGAACTGATCATGAATACGATAATTTCGACTCTGATGATCTGTGCCACACATTGGATAGAACTCATCCAACGAATATACCGCAACATTCTTGAACGATATCTCGCCAGCCTGATAACGCTTCACAAGCTCACGATAGAGACCCAGCGGTGTACGACCTGTTGCGAGACCCAATACAAATGGAGGCAACTCCTCGTATATGTCGCGCACTGAGGCATTCTCGGCATGAGCATGTACCATGCGGCAAATGATATCTGCCACATACTGCACACCATAATACTCACTCTCGAATACGCGCGTAGCCATTCGCTCATAGCGATGAATAATATCCTTAGGTGCAAAGTCCTTTACAAGACCACCATCTTTTGGGAGTTGATATTTGCTATTCATACTATATATATTTTACTCTTTCTATGTACACTACATATATAGATGTCCAAAATAAACATCGTTCAAAGATACAAAAAAAAACCGAAATACCCATTAACGAACTACTTTTTTGCTACACATACCTCGCCAAAAAGCAATAATGCGCCTTGCGTAACGTTACTTAATATAAATAAGTTACACAAACCTACATCACTTATGAGAACTCTATTAACTATTGTGCTTACATTGATATTAAGCACACCGCTCTATGCTATGGAGCATGAGCCAAGCTTTATCCAGGTTACAGGCAACGCATCACGCGAGATTACGCCCGACAAGTTCACCATCAAGATTGAAATTTCGGAGAACGACTCAAAGGGCAAACGTCCCCTGCAAGAGCAGGAGCGAGAGATTATAACTGCACTCAAGAAGATTAACATAGACACCAAAGAGCAACTACGACTTGCAGATAATAGTAGCGACTATTTTCGTCGTGGCATATCGCTCGCCACACGCCACTATGAGCTCACCCTAAACTCAAGCAATGAGCTTGTGGCAGCCTTCGATGCTCTAAAACCATTAGGTCTAAGCAGCGTGACACTTACTAAGGCTATATGCACAAACCTTGAGCAGATACGTGCCGAGCTGCGCCGCGAGGCAATAATTAATGCTCGTGACAAAGCTTCGGAGATTGCCTCAGCTATAGGACAATCCATCGGCTCATGTTTCTATATTGTAGATTATAATACTGCAGATGAGATGAATTTCGCCAAGCGCAGAATAGACTATTATGAAACACCAGCCATTGCCGAGAGTGCCCTTGATCACTTCACCCCAGAATTCAATAGCTCATATATCAATTACTCGCTTCAGGCTAAGTTTGACTTACTACCTCTCGAATAAGAAAATGAAAAGGGTATCAATTTGCACTAAGGAAAAATTAGACAGATTGATACCCTTTTTTCATTACCAATTTAAAAGTTGTACTATTCGCTCCAGCCATTCTCTATCAATATCATCAAACGTGGCAAGATGCTCACTATCAATATCCAACACTGCTACCACCCTATCACCATTATATATCGGCACTACTATCTCGCTACGCGACAAGGAGCTACAAGCAATATGTCCTGGGAACTGTTCCACATCGGGAACTACGACGATTTCGCCACGTTGCCATGCTGTGCCACATACACCACGACCATAGGCTATACGCATACAGGCAATAGGTCCCTGAAAAGGTCCCAACACAAGCTCCTCACCTACCACACGATAGAATCCTGTCCACCAAAACCCGAATGTTTGGTGTATCATCGCCGCGAGGTTTGCCATATTGGCAATCACATCCTCCTCGCCAGAAAGCATCGCTTCTGCCTGACGATATAGGAGCTCATATTTTTGTTCTTTGCCACCCTCGGCAATATGTAGGTGTTCAGACATAAAAAAGTGAAAAGGGAAAGGTGAAAAGGGAAAAGTAAGGCACTGCTATGCAGTGTGAATTTAATGATAGAAGGCTGCAGATGTTTTCGCTCGGCGAAATTTGAGACGATGGGCTGTACTAAAGCGTACTGCCCATTGGCGAAATATTTCGTTAGCGGAGACAGATGTCTGCCTTATCTCATTAAATTCCTGTAGAACCAAATCCTCCGGTGCCTCGCTCCGTCTCATCGAGCACCTCGACACTATCCCACTCAACCTTCTCGTAGCGCGCTACAACCATCTGCGCAATACGCTCGCCTGGGTTGATGGTAAAATCATCATTTGAGAGATTCACAAGGATAACCTTAATCTCTCCACGATAGTCTGCATCGATAGTTCCTGGGGTATTTAGGACAGTGATTCCATGCTTGGCAGCAAGACCACTACGAGGGCGTATCTGCGCCTCTGTGCCCTCTGGCAAGGCAATATACAAGCCTGTAGGCACCATAGCGCGTTGCAATGGGCGCAATACTATAGGCTCCTCGATATTTGCCTTGATATCCATACCCGCCGAACGCTCGGTGGCGTAGAATGGAGTGTCGAATGACGACTTATTTACAATCTTTACTTTCATTATTTTAGGGTTTTATTTCTCTACACAAAGATAATACTTTTTGCTCGGAAAACAAAAAGAGGTCGGCTAATAAGTCGACCTCTAATTATTGTATATATGTGATAGGATTACTCCTCGGCAATCTCCTCTGCTGGAGTGAACTGGAATGGGATAGCCTCATCCAAAGCCACTACCTCCTCTGCAGTAAGCTCTGCTTCTGGCTTGCCAAACATCTTCTCGGCGATAGAGTTACGATACATATCGAAACCTGCCTGCACCTCCTCCATAAGGCTCTCGCGTGTAGCCTCTGGGAGCTTCTCAGCTGATATAAAGCCTGCAGCGTCAATCTTCTCGCCATCAACAAGCTCAACAGACTCGTGGTTTGTGAGCAACATATCCTCGATAACACGTGCCAATGAGCCCTCCTCCTCAGGAGTGTCACCAGCCTCGTCGGTGAAGACACGGTCGCCAACCTTCACCTGGTTCTCGCTAACAAACTCGATAACCACAGGAGCTGTAGTATAGCGGTCTGCACCACCCTCAAATGTTGTAGGAGCACCAAAAGCGAGTGTATAGAGCACGAACAACCAGTGTGCAGAAACACCTGCTACCAAACCACCAATAGTGTGCGCAAGGATAGCCTTAGAGGTGAGCTTGCGGTAGCCAAGAGCATCGAGCATAGCAGTGTGAGTAGAGAGATAACCGCTCCAGCACATACCGATAGCTGTAAATACTGCAATGGCGTTACCATTAACAATCTGCTGTGCAGCGAACTCTGGCACAAGGCTCAACGCAGCACCTACAGCACCCAACGATGTGATAGGGAATGCCATGAGTGCAGGGTGCTCGAAGCCGAACAACCACTCGAAGATGAAGTTAATCTTA
>JAGBUS010000084.1 GCA_017630735.1 Alistipes sp.
AAAAAATAGTTACCTTTGCAAGGTCTTGTTTCGTGTCGTATAACGGAGATAAATTATAGATATATATGTTAAGATTTAAGAATCTACTATTTGTGCTTTTTATAGCATCGACACTCCATTTTATTGGATGTGACTTCCAGCAGGCTCCTAATGGAGAGTCTCAGGTTATACTCGATTTCACAACACTCAATCTCGAGGGCGGTGGTACGGAGATTCCTATCTACTATAGTGTCGAAAATGGCGTTAAGGGTCGTCTGCCTAAGGTGACTTCAAATGTTGATTGGATTAGAGTAAAGAGTGTAACATCTTACGCTATCAATATAATAGTAGACCCAAGCGATGTTGATGAGGAGCGTTATGGCTTTCTTACCATCAAATATGAGGGTATGCCAAAGCCTGTTTATGTCCATATCGTGCAGGATAAGCAACTTCTGAACAAGTTCCGCTTTGAGTTGGTGAGCGTAGATAAGGTTAGTTGTGCAGTGAAGTATACTCCTGTGGAGAATGGTCGCCCATTTATGGCGAACATTATTGATGTTGAGTACTTTAGACAGTCAGGTATTACTGACCTAAATGAGTTTATTTACAAGGAGATGGAGAATTATATCGCCACAGCGGGTCGTTATAACCTAACCCTTGAGGAGTTGCTTATGGAGCGTGTGAGTCCAAAACTTATATATACTGACGAGGTGGTGCGCCAATATACAAGTATGCGACCTGGTGGTGTCTATTTGGCATACGCCTATGGTTTGACGCTAAAGAATAACAGTTATACAGTCACTACGCCTATGCACTATTTTGTCGTGGAGATACCAACGGCGGGTATGTATAATGTGTCGTTTAACATTTCGGGATATAACGGTGGAAGTTCTGCCGAGGTGGCTATTGACCCAAAGAATTGGTCGGGCTACTACACAGTGCAGATTATTCCTGACTCATCTATCTACTATGTTCCTAATGGGGAGGTAATGAGCGAAGGTATTATAAATGGCTTGATGAATGATTTCTATAATCGTGCGCGTAAGGCGATATCTAATGGTGCAAGTGTTGAGGCATTCCTTAACGGTAGTTGTTACCAGGGCAAAAAGAGTCTTAATGTAGCACTTAGTGGCGGTAACAGCTATATGATTGTTGTATATGCTGTTGAGTCTGTAAGTGGTTCAATACCTGTGATGTGTTCAGTCCCTACGATTTATTATTTGTAAGCAATGAGAACGCTTTTATCATTTGTTTTGCCACTTCTACTTTTTGTATCATGCAATCGTGCAGATGAGGGAGCAAATACCCCTAATCTAATATTTGATAGCAGTGTTCTCAATTTATCGGATGAGGGAGGTTTTGTTGAGGTTGGATATACCACAAAGGGGCTTCAAAATGGGCTTCTTCCATCGGTTATTGAGAATGTTGATTGGATTGAGAATGTTGATAGTAGCCAGGAGGGAAAGATAAGTTTCAATGTGTTGGTGAACAACAGCTTGCAGATGCGCGAGACGAAGCTTATGTGTAAGATAGAGGGTATGAAGAAGTACTCGGTGCTTACAGTTAAGCAGAGTGGTGTTGGCGCGGAGCAGTTCTCTATAGAGGTGTTGAATGTGGACTACTCTGAGTGTGAGGTTAAGGTGACCCCTATAAGCGATACTATGCCTTATATCGTGATGATGGCTGAGAAGAGCTATTTCATAGACTCAGGTATCAAAAACGAGGATGATCTTGTTGAGGTTGACTACTATCGTTTTTTGAGCTATGTGAGTGGTGGAACTCTTGAAGAGTACCTTGGTCGGGCAAATGTTCTAAACTATAAGTCGCAGACAAAGCGTTGGCAGGATTTATCACCTGCTAAGGAGTATATTATCTATCTCTATGGCGTTAAGGTTGAGGGCGATAGCTACGAACGAAGAACGCCTGTGTATCATATAGCTATTGATAATCGTATGCCTGAGCGCGTGCCACAGAGCTTTGATGTGGATATTGTAGCAGATGGTCCTGAGGTGAGTTTCGATATAGAGCCTAAATCTTGGGAGGGTCACTATATGGTGCAGATTATCGAAGATACCGAGGCTGGATATATCGAGCAGGGCTTGCCTTTGGGATTTGAGTTTGAGGAGGCTGTGGCGGAGTCATTCTTCTATGTTGCCGACCATCTATACTACTTTGAAGAGCTTAGTGCCGAGGAGGTTATGGCAAAACTCGGTTATAAGGGTAAGGCTTCGTTTGACAAGACCCTTAATGCCGATCATCGCTATATGGTGATTATATACGCTATTGATAGTGATGCCGGTAATGTGCCGATGATGACCTCAAATGCTGTTGTTGAGTACTTCTCAACAGGAGGTGTCAAACCCTCTAATATGACCTTCGATGTAGAGTTCTCGAATATCCATCCTCGCTCTGTAGATGTTAGGATTACCCCATCTACAGATGAGTGCTACACGGCTGTTATGATGTATGCTCGCAATATGCCTGAGGGTACTAAACAGGAGCAGTTGGAGTATGTGATGACTAAGTATGAGCCTTTGGAGCTATATGGTGTCTATGAGGAGCATATCGACCAGCTACCACCTAAGAGCGACTTTATAATCGCTGTTTGTGGCTACTATGCTGGCTCGCCAACTACCGACCTCTATATCTACAATTTCAGTACGCCTGAGGATGGCAAGGGTAGTAATAGGGTGGTGAGTGCATCGTTTGCTGCCTACGATATTGATGAGGTCGCAGCCATTGAGCCATACTACAACTCTATGGTTAGCTACGCTGACTACTTCCTATCTATGGAGCTAACAACTGAGAGTGTCGCGCCATCGCTCCATTTCGAGCTATATGCTAAGAGTCAATATGATAGCTATACACACGAGGATATCCGCGAGAGTATGTTGGAGTATGCCTATACCTCATCGCCAGATTGGGCGTTGTGTAACTATGGCAATGAGTATATCTTGTGTGCCTTAGCCGAGGATGAGAATGGCTTTGTAGGGGATATGTATGTTTCGGAGCCTCTTGTGTTTACCCGTGAGCAGACCTCGGATGCGGCAATATTCGTGGAGCTATACAAGGAGTATGTGACACCTAAGGCATTGATATTTCGCGAATAAGTTTGCAGAATAAATAATTTTATCTATCTTTGCAGCCCGTATCAACCTCTTATATAGGGCAGAGGCTCGGTTGGTGGTAACACAAGGATTAACATCGAGGGTGGTGTTATGGTAGAGCCGCTGCAGCGATAATGTTGAACGACAAACATTTAATTTTTGTTGCAACAATGAACAAGGATCAGTTGATCAGACTCGTTAACGAGCAGATGTGGACTAAGGGCGAGAACGATGTTCCACAGTTTGGTGCAGGTGATACAATCACCGTAACTTACCGTATTGTAGAGGGTAACAAGGAGCGTTTGCAGAGCTTCCGTGGTGTAGTTATCCAGATTAAGGGTACAGGCCGTACAAAGATGTTTACTATTCGTAAGGTATCTAACGGCGTAGGTGTGGAGCGTATCTTCCCACTTTACTC
>JAGBUS010000085.1 GCA_017630735.1 Alistipes sp.
ACTGGGGTGTTGAAAACCCGATAATTTCGGCTAAGGATGCGGCAAACAAGAGATTGGAGGAGTGTGACACTCTCTTCGACTATAACGAGGACTACTATGCTTAGGATTGTCGTCACAGGTGGCGGAGGACAGCTCGCAACAGCCATAGAGAGACTATCAAAAGGGAGTAACAACACCTATCACATCACCACCATCGAGGAGATGGATATATGCTCTAAGGAGAATGTAGAACGTGGACTATGTGATGCAGATATCGTTGTTAACTGCGCAGCCTACACCAACGTGGAGGGCGCGGAGGATAACGTCGATGAGACACGTAGAGTAAACCGTGACGGCGTGGCAAACATAGCCATGATATGCCAAAAGCATGGGATTAAGTTGATACATATATCTACAGACTTTGTCTTTGGTGGCGACAACAGCCGCACTACGCCATACATTGAGAGCGATGCTACAGCACCTATCAACGTCTACGGAGCAACAAAGGCTGAGGGTGAAGCAGAGGCATTGAAATCGCCAAAAGCCATAATACTACGCACCTCGTGGCTATATGCTCCGTGGGGCAAGAACTTCGTAAACACAATACTCACACGTGCAAAGCAAGGTGCAGAGCTAAAGGTTGTGGATGACCAGCGCGGAACTCCTACATCAGCACTTGGTCTTGCCGAAGCGATAATTCGCATCATCGAGAGCGGTGCATGGCAGACAATGGAGGGTATATACCACTACAGCGACCTTGGAGATTGCACATGGTATGAGTTTGCAAAGGAGATACTACGCCAGGCGTGTATAGAGACTAAGATTACGCCATGCAAGATCAGCGACTGGCAGAGCAAGGCACAGCGACCACAATACTCCGTATTGGATAAAGGTCGCATAGCTGAAACAGGTGTAGTTATGCTCAAATTATGGCAAGAGCGTCTCTATGAGGTTATAAATTACAAAGAATAGTGATGAAACGCAATATACTTATTACGGGTGGCGCAGGCTTTATTGGCAGCCACGTGGTGGAACTCATGGTAAGAAAATACCCTGATTACCACATCGTGACCCTCGACAAACTAACATACGCAGGTAGCCATGATAACCTTACAGAGGTGGCAGATGCTCCAAATCATACCTTTGTAGAGGGGGATATTACAGATGCTGAGTTGGTTGCCGACATCTTCGCGCGCTACGCCATAGATGGCGTTATGCACCTTGCAGCTGAGAGCCATGTGGACCGTTCGATAAGTGCTCCTATGGTCTTTGCTCAAAACAATATCCTCGGCACCATAACGCTCCTTGAAGCAGCACGCAAAGCATGGAGTGGCAACTATGAGGGTAAGCGATTTCATCATATCTCCACAGACGAGGTATATGGAGCATTGAGCCTTGACGGCGGTAAATTTACCGAGGAGACACGCTATGCCCCACACTCGCCCTACTCAGCGTCTAAGGCATCGTCAGACCACTTTGTGCGTGCCTATCACGACACATACGGCATGCCTACGGTCATCACGAACTGCTCGAACAACTATGGCGAGAGACAATATCCCGAAAAGCTTATACCGCTGTTTGTGGATAACATCGTCTGTCGTCGTCCGTTACCCGTATATGGCACAGGTCAGAACATACGCGACTGGCTCTATGTAGGCGACCACGCACATGCCCTAGACCTAGTATTCCACAAAGCTAAGGATGGCGAAACGTACAACATCGGAGGCAACAACGAGTGGACAAACATCGACCTTGTGAAGGAGTTGATACGTGTTGTGGATAGTGAGTTGGGAAATCCTGAGGGCTATAGCAACGACCTTATAACATACGTTGAAGACCGTGCAGGACATGACCTCCGCTATGCTATTGACACCACAAAGATAGAGCGCGACCTCGGCTGGCACGCAGAGACATCGTTCGAAGATGGCTTAAGAAGATGTGTTAGATGGTACCTTAACAACCGCAAGTGGGTTGAGGAGGCACTGCAGAGGAAGTGAGAAGTGAAAAGTGAAAGGTGAAAGGTGAAAAGTATGGTGTCTGCGACGCATATACATCTCGTGCAAAGCACTTCTTACTTTTCACCTTTCACTTTTCACCTTAAAAGCGTATTACAACATCCGATGTAAGCGTTTCTGACAGATGAATGCTGCGATTGTCAACGATGACAGTTGCAGTTTTTTCATTTATTGTAACGCAATACTCTCCACTTGGGGGCAGAATTTTATGAGGGTCTGTGACCTCGACAACACCATCATTTGCCTTGCCCATAACAATAAAATCGCCACCAAGGAGCTCACGAACACGCGCCATATCGCCCATTGCAATGACATCACGCACCACAGTAGAGCTAACCTTCGAGCCATCGACCTTATGCTGTGCTACACATTCAAGCGCAAAGCCACAACGCTCCGCCATAGGCACCAAACGCTCATAGTTACCCTCAGAGCCACGTCCTAAGCGGTGGTTATACCCCACAATCATACCGCGCATACCCAAGCCATCAACAAGGCTACGCTCCACAAACTCCTCATACGACTGACTACGGAACTCATCGTCGAAACGTGCAACGACCATATTGTCGATACCTGCCTCACGAAGTAGCTGCGCCCTCTCCTCAATCGTAGTAAGCAGACCCATGCCATTATCTCTACCCATAGCGATACGTGGGTGAGGATCAAAAGTCACAACAACACTCCTCGCACCGAGACGCTCCGCCATAGATTTAAGATGGTCAAGCAATACACGATGACCATGATGCATACCATCAAAAGAACCTATAGTCACGACCACAGGTCCTCCATCATTAATTGCCTTAAAGCTATATCTTATGAAATTATTATCCGTCATCCTCTATGCGTTCTCCTCAGCTATCTTGACAAAGTACGCCACCTTCTCCAGAAGAGTTGTGATATCGTAGTTCTCCACAACGATGCCCTGAGGGAAATTCAAAGGTGCAGAGGTAAAGTTAAGAACACCCTTGATACCTGCATTAATGATTGGCAACACCAAGTTTGCAGCTACAGAGGTTGGCGATGTGACAATGACGATACTGATATCCAACTCATCAACCCTCTCCTCAAATTCAGCTATATGATAGCAAGGGATGTTATCTATCATTGTATCAACCTTCTTCTCGTCGATATCAAAAGCGGCAGTGACACGCAACTTAAGACCCTTGCCATTAAAATACTTCGTAACCGCCTGTCCGAGGTGTCCCATACCGATAATAGCCATATTCATTGGCTGCTCCGAATAGAGAATGCCATTGATAAAGTCTATAAGCACCTTTACATCATAGCCCTTCTTAGTGTCCGATGAGAATCCTATCAACATTAAGTCGCGACGAACCTGAACAGCCGTAATGCCATGCATACCTGCCAATACGTGTGAGAAGATATGGGTAATACCCTGCGCATGACACTTTAGCAGTGTACGACGATACTCACTGAGACGCTCAATAGTCTTTTCGGGTATAGTAGATGATATATTTGCCATAGTGATATATATTTACTCCACGGTGATGGTGAAGTTACTATTATAATGCTCCTTTATCCAGTTTTTATTCTGATAGAGACCGCTTTCAAAAACAAAGTTATATGGTGTAGCAAGAGGGGTAAATCTCTCTTCGAGAATCTTGCCATCAATACCCTCGAACATCTTACGGCAGAAGATTATTGCCGCATCGTAGCCACGATATGAGTACATCGTTGGTAGTGCACCATAAGCCTCAACATAGCGACTATCAAAGATACGCACATTCTCATTGCCACGGTTAGCATGATAAGGTGCTATGAATACCACATCGTTGCGGAAGAATGACTGTTTCTCGATTGTGCCACTCTGCTTCCACTTGCGATTACCTACTACAATATAATCGCCATAGCTCATGCTGCGACCGACGATAGATGCCTTAGTAGATGCCAGTGTTGTAAGGATGCGATCGACATCTGTCTCGTTCTTTGCCGCTATGACATATACCTTGCTTGATGGCGTGCGCATAAACTCTACGATATCAACCAACGCACCTGAAGTGCCATCTCCATTACGATGATAGAAGTAGGCACCTCTATCGAAGCGATAATTTAGATTTGTTGAAGGCGCAGAGGCAGAGATTGAATGTACCTCTTGGATAAAGTCACTATCAATGGAGTTTGCATAAATAGTAACCACCTCCCTGCTTCCATCGAAGATATCCTTGAGCTTATCATATTTATAACTGCCCTCAGCCTGCATCTGGAACAATACAGGGCTCTGCAATGAGCTTATGTCAGCAAGAGGGGACACTACAGGTATTTCATTCTCCTCAGCATAGCCCACAACATAACGAAGCTCACCCTCGTATACAGGACCGATAATAAGCTGTGCATCGCGCAATCCATCCTCATAGCTTATTATATCGTTAATTCTTTCACCGCTACCCAATGTATCAAATACCGAAAGTGAGATATCATATCCCTCATTTTTAAGATCCTCCATGGCAACAAGAACACCACGATAGAAGTCTACAAAATATGGATTTACCTTGCCATTCATATGGAATGGCAACATTAAGGCTACCTTAAGCGTATGGTGCATACTAAGAGGTGGGAATGTTACCTCCATAGGGATAATATCTGCATCGCCATTATGCAGTGTGTCGTATATCGAATAAGCTGCATCATGGTGCATTGCTACTGTATCAGCAGGCGTCTCATCACCCCTCTTATCACGCTGGCGGAGTTTCTCCTCACGTTCGCTATCCTTATTCTCTGCAATAGAGGTATCGTTAGTATTCGTCTGCTCAGCATTTGGCTTAGTAGTGACCACCATACCAACCTTGAGATCGCTATAGGATGATAAGCCATTGATAGCCATGAACTCCTCCTCTGAGATGCCGAAAGCTCGTGACAATGAATATACAGTCTCGCCTACCGCCACGCGATGCTCACCCTCCTTAAGCTCATTATCCTCGCGCTTTGCTCGCTGCTCTATCTCTTGTGCGATATCGTCTGATGTAGCATAACCACGCTCAGCACGACGGATAAGGATTGTATCACCTATCGATAGATTATCTATGTTCAACTCCGAATTATCCTTCTCAAGCTGCTTGATAGATATCTTATACTTACGGGCAATGCTATAAAGCGTATCACCCTGCGCCACAGTGTGAACAATAAACTTCTTCTTGTCTACACTCTGAAGCTCTGTATTCAACATCTTCTGCTTTCCACTATCAGAGACTATATGTGGCACAAGAATATACTCACCAGCCTTAAGTGTTTCGGCTGTGAGTCCCATATTAGACTCCTGTATCTGCTTCTCGGAAACATTATATGCCTTAGCAATGGCATAAAGGGTCTGCCCCTTCTCCACCATGTGCTTATGGTACGATTTACCGTTTACTGTGACAATAATGTTCGATGGCTCGATAGCACAAACCACCGATGCCACAAACATAAATAGGATAGTTACAAATATGGATAATCTACTCATCTTACTTTATTCTTAGGCGTATTTCTGTTATCACCTTCTTAGTATACTGTGGGAAGTCGCCATCCATCATCCATTTATAGTAGCTTGGCTCCTTGCGGAATATCTCCTCCACACTCTGACCACGATATTTTCCAAAGGTAAAGACCTCCTCACCCTTATCATTAAGAGCTAAACGACCAGCAAAATCTACGATAGTGCCATTTGACGAGAACTCCGACAACTGCTCTACGGTATCTCCGATATCGGGATAACGCTCAATCTGCGCCTCCAACACCTCGTATGTTGCTAAGGTGTCAGCCTCCGCCGAGTGGGCATTCTCCAGATCCTTATCGCAGTAGAACTTGTATGCCGCAACTAACGTGCGCTGCTCCTTGCGGTGGAATATGGTCTGCACATCCACAAACTTACGCTTGCGGAAATCTACATCCACTCCCGCACGCATGAACTCCTCCACAAGAACAGGAAGGTCGAAGCGATTGGAGTTGAAACCACCAAAATCACAACCCTCAATATACTGCGCCAACGACTTGGCTATTTGACGAAATGTAGGCTCATCCTTTACATCCTCGTCAGTGATACCATGTACAGCTGTCGCAGCCTCTGGGATGTGCATCTCAGGATTTATGCGACGTGTCTTTACGCTCTTTGTTCCGTCAACACCTATCTTCACGAGCGAAATCTCCACGATGCGGTCATTTGCCGTGTCGACACCCGTTGTCTCAAGGTCGAAGAATACTATTGGGCGTTTAAGTTTTAGATTCATAATATACTAATTGTTACTCTACGTTCACACTAAGAGAGCCTGTATAGCGAAACCATACCTTCTCGCTATACTCATCAAGGAGGTAACCCTCAATCTTATTGTCGCTCACCACGACCTTACCCTCAATTGGCAATACCCATACTATGGGCGACTGATTGGCATCCATCTCCAATAGGCGTGAATATCCAGCACCTATAGTCCCTGGTGCGCCGCTGTTCGTGGTGTCTATGACATACTCACCATTTGGCACTACAGGATTCGTGGCATCTGCCGCTGCTGCCCAGATGTCGAGCTCAACATATACACCATTAGGAGCGTATGTCGAAAAATCATCGATGGATGAAAGCGCAACATAGTAATTATGGCTCTCTGTTGGGTTAAATTCTGAGCCTGGAGCATAGTATGTACCAGCGATGTAGCTCAACTCATATCCCTCAAAAGGCTTAGCCTCCTGCTTTAGCACCACCACGAACTCCTGCGTGTCATACTTAACGACCAATGTTGCCTCACGTGCATCACCGTCGTTTGCCTCGACATTCAACGATATCTTACTCTCGGAAGCAAAGACCTTGTATGCTACCCACTTTGCGTCACACTCCGCAACAATATCTACGCCCTCAATGGCATTTTCAAGCGTATATATAATTTCGGCACTACCGCCCTCTACCTCGAACTCAATCACCGAGTTCGATATAAGAGTCAACACAGGCTCTGGCATAGGATGCAGATCTGCACTATCTGGCTCACACGACACCATTAGCAATGGTAACGCAAGCAAAAGATATATAAACTTCTTCATAATGGTCTTAATAGTAGGTTCCTGTAAGGTACTATGAGTTTCTATTGGGATTGATAGGGAGTTATAGGGAATAATAGAGGAATTAGGGAGTTTAAAGAGTTTAGTGACTACCCATCTTTACCCATTCTTACCCATTGTTACCTATCGTTACCTTTAGAAACCACATTACCAAGCGCGATAAGATTTTTTGTTAGAAGGGTGTCGAGTGCAACACTCGGCGAAAATTTCAGCGATGGGTAGTACTTGACGTACGTCCCATTGCTGAAATTTTCGTTAGGGGCAGCAATCGACCCCTTATCACAACAAATTAAGCGTTGATCATCATTGGCATCAAGAGCATCAACACCTCACCAGCATGCTTATCATCGTATACAGGCTTGAATACGCCAGCACGTGTTGAGTCTGCAAGCTCGATCATTACTGTTGGAGTGTCGATATTATTGAGGATTTCAACAAGGAATGTTGACTTGAAGCCAATGGTTACAGGGTTACCATCATAGCTACAAGAGATAGTCTCGTTAGCAGATACTGAGAAGTCGATATCCTGTGCTGCAAGGCTAATCTTGTTGTTTGCAATATCCATGCGGATAAGGTTTGTTGTTGGGTTAGAACATACAGCAACACGCTTAATACCATTAACGAGCTCTACGCGATCTACAAGCACCTTGTTAGGATTAGCTGTAGGGATTACAGCATTGTAGTTAGGATAGTTACCCTCAATGAGACGGCAGACAAACTTATGGTTCTTAAGCTCGAATGTTACATTCTTTGCATCGAATACCACGCGGATAGGCTCCTCCTCCTTAAGAAGCACGCCCTTCAATAGGTTTGCAGGCTTCTTAGGTAGGATGAATGAGGCATTGAAGTCTACATCTGGACACTCAGCAACTGAGCGCACGAGCTTATGTGCATCTGTAGCTACGAATGTTACCTTACCCTCCTCGAAGTTAAAATAGATACCATTCATCACTGGACGAAGCTCATCATCAGCAGTTGCGAAGATGGTCTTATTGATACCAGCAATAAGCATATCTACGTCGAGAAGTATCTCCTTGCACTCAGCACCGATGGTCTGCATTGCAGGGTAGCTCACAGCACTTGCACCTGGGATAGAGAGCGAGCCACTTGACCAGCGCACCTTAATCTCCCATGTAGCATCGTTCACATCGAACTCAAGAGGCATCTCTGGGAACTCCTTGAGAGAGTCGAGCATAAGTTTTGCAGGAGCTGCGATAACACCCTCACGCTCCACATTATCAACCTTAATGTGACCTACGAGAGTTGTCTCAAGGTCTGAAGTTGTAACTGTTAGCTCCTCGCCCTTAAGCTCAAGGAGGAAGTAGTCAAGGATTGGAAGTGTGTTCTTGTTGCTTATAACCTTACCTGTTGTTGCAAGCAACGACAGCAATGCTGAGCTTGATACTGTAAATTTCATAATCGTTTAGTTTTATTTTGTTTATTATTTTTGTATTCTTGTTTCTACTAATTATTACCCCTTTTGTTATCAGAGGTGGTTAGATTTGGCGATTTGTCGCAGGCTGAAAAAGCGGAGTTTACTATGCGTAAATGAGCATTTTCAGACAAGCAAAGCGTCGAAGATGACCACTTATCACAACAAAGACAACTTATCCAAAGCCATCTCAATCATTCGGCGAACAAATGGCTTATAGTCGGTGCAAGCATCCTTTGCTACGCGCTGCGCGATGATGGTACATATTGTTGCGGCGCGATGACCAAGCAGAGCTGAGAGACCTGCAAGTGCCGAGCCCTCCATCTCAAAGTTGGTGATGCGACGCTCACCATAGCGGAACGACTCAATCTTTGCATTAAGGTTCTTATCGTGTGGCGCGATACGTACCCAGCGACCCTGTGGTGCATAGAATCCTGGGGCTGCGATAGTAATGCCCTCGCGAGTGGAGTCCTTAAACAACTCGAAGAGCTCCTTGTCGGCATTCACGAAGTATGGTGCAGGGAGCTTTGCATACCAAGAGGTATGCTCCTCAAAAGCACGCTCAAGGTCTAAATCACAAACGCCATCACGACCCTCATAGTATGAGAGGAGTCCATCAAAACCGAGCGATGTGCGTGAAAATATCACCTCACCCACCTCAATATCGGGTTGTATTGCACCGGATGTTCCGAGGCGCACAAGGGTCAACTGACGAAAATTCTCCTTCACCTGACGGGTCTCAAAGTCGATGTTTGCCAACGCATCAAGCTCCGTAACACAGATATCAATATTGCCGATACCGATACCCGTAGACATCACGGTCATACGCTTGCCCTTATATGTTCCGGTTACGGTAAGGAACTCGCGATTAGCCACCTCGCACTCCTTAGTATCGAAATACTCCGAAATCATAGCCACACGACCTGGATCGCCAACCAAAATAACGATATCAGCCAACTGCTCAGGCTTCAAATGTAGATGGAATATAGAGCCATCACCATTGATTATCAGTTCAGAAGATGGTATTATTCTCATATCTCGAAACATTTTATCTTCAATTTATTTTTAATATTCGCGTAAAATTAATATTTTTGTCAGAAATAGCAAAACTTTTGCACTGTTTTTTAATATTTTTGATACAATGACACTCATAAAATCAATATCTGGCATACGTGGCACTATTGGTGGCTCACCTGCAGACAACCTAACGCCACTCGATGTAGTGAAGTTCACAACAGCATACGCTCGTTTCATTAAGAGCAAGAACACCAATAAGCGCACCACAATCGTCGTAGGACGCGATGCTCGCATCTCAGGTTCGATGGTCGACTCTTTGGTTGAGGGTACTCTCCTCGGCACAGGTTGCGACGTTATTAACGTTGGTCTCTGTACAACACCGGGCACCGAGATGGCGGTTATCACACACAAGGCAGATGGCGGTATTATCATCACCGCATCGCACAACCCACGACAGTGGAACGCCCTAAAGTTGCTTAATGAGCGCGGAGAGTTTCTCGATGACGCTGAGGGCAAAGAGGTGCTACGCATGGCTGAGGATATGTCGTACAGCTACCCTACCATTGATGAGATTGGCAAGGTGGTGCTTCGCGAGGACTTCAACGCCAAACATATCGAGCAGGTATTAGCACTCAAGCTTGTTGATGTAGAGGCTATTCGTAAGCGTAAGTTCAAGGTTGTAGTGGATGCCGTGAACTCGATTGGAGGAGTTGTTATTCCGGCACTTTTGAGGGAGCTTGGTTACGAGGTTATCGAGCTTAACTGCGAGCCTACGGGTGAGTTCGCACACAACCCTGAGCCACTACCTGAGAACCTAACAGAGATCTCGGAGGTTATCCGCAAGGAGGGTGCTGATATGGGTATCGTCGTAGACCCAGATGTTGACCGCTTGGCATTCGTCATGGAGAATGGCGAGATGTTTGTCGAGGAGTACACATTGGTTGCCGTAGCGGACTACGTACTTCAGCATACTAAGGGCAATACAGTGTCTAACCTATCATCGTCACGCGCACTGAGCGATGTTACTGCTCGCTATGAGGGTTGCTCATACTCGGCAGCAGCTGTTGGCGAGGTGAATGTGGTGAAGAAGATGAAGGATACAGGTGCAGTAATCGGTGGTGAGGGTAACGGCGGTGTTATCTACCCTGAGCTTCACTATGGTCGTGATGCACTGGTAGGCGTTGCTCTCTTTTTGACCTATTTTTCTAAGCTCGACATGACCATGTCGGAGCTTCGCAAGACCTACCCTGCATACTTTGCATCGAAGAACAAGATTGAGCTCACTCCAGACATCGACGTAGACAAGATATTGTCGACCATAAAGAGCAGATACTCAAACGAAAGAGTAAACGATATTGACGGTGTGAAGATTGATTTTGAGGAGAGCTGGGTACACCTCCGCAAGTCGAATACCGAGCCTATCATACGAATATATACCGAGGCACATACTATGGAGGAGGCTGATGCGTTAGCTAAGAGGTTTATTTCCGAAATAGAACAAATTTGCAAGTAATAAAATTTACCTAAAACTATATTATTATGAAATTAGCAACTGAATACATTGACAAGAACAAGGATAGATTCCTTGAGGAGTTGTTCGATCTTCTTCGCATCCCATCAATCAGCGCACAGCCATCATTGCACAAGCAGGATATGGTACGCTGTGCCGAGTGGCTTGCAGCCGCTTTGGTAAAGGCAGGTGCTGACCGCGCAGAGGTTATGCCTACCGAGGGCAACCCTGTAGTTTATGCCGAGAAGATTATCGACCCTAAGGCTAAGACCGTACTCGTATATGGTCACTATGATGTTATGCCTGAGGACCCTATCGACGAGTGGAAGAGCAATCCTTTCGAGCCCGAGATTCGCGATGGCCGCATCTGGTGCCGTGGCGCTGACGATGATAAGGGTCAGCTCTATATGCACGCTAAGGCTTTCGAGGCGATGGTAGCTACCGACACTTTGCCTTGCAACGTGAAGTTTATGCTCGAGGGCGAGGAGGAGATCGGCTCACCCAGCCTTTACAAGTTCTGCGCTGACTACAAGAAGTTGCTCAAGGCGGACATCATCCTCGTATCAGATACGTCTATGATTGGTCTTGACTGCCCTACTATCACAGCAGGTCTTCGTGGCTTGACATATATGCAGGTCGAGG
>JAGBUS010000086.1 GCA_017630735.1 Alistipes sp.
GCTCGGTGCACTCAAGGATTACCTGCACTCTGTTACCTTTCTTTGCCATCTTTTGTTACTTTTTTTAGTAAACCTTCTTAGCGGCCTTAGCGTCACGAAGTGCTGCTGAAAGACCCTTCTTGTTAATTGTTTTGATACCCGCTGCAGATACCTTCAAAGTGATCCAGCGGTTCTCCTCCTCAGACCAAAAACGCTTAGTTCTCAAGTTTGGAGAGAACTTACGCTTGGTACGGATGTGCGAGTGAGAAACGTTGCATCCCACCATCGCTACCTTGCCAGTGATTTCACAAACTTTCATTGTACTTATTTTTTTAACTTAGTGCCACCGTGGCACAAAAGCGCACAAAGATACACAATTTTTCTCAAATTGCAACATCCTCATGCGCTTTTTATGAATAAATTATAGCTTTTATGGCTATAGCTTTATCTTGAGTTCGTATGCTCTACCACTATTTGATATCTTTAGGGTATGCTCTCCCTTGTTAAGTAGACTACTTTGTATAGTTCCCTGTGAGTGACCAGTAAACGCTCCACTGCCCGTGCCATTGTCAAGATCTATCTGGAATGCATCTGGTGATTGGAGATATATCACATTCTCGGCTTTATTGTATGTAAAACTTAGATTCTCAGCTACTTGTTCAGGTGTAGCGCATATCTGTATTTCATCATCTGCCTCAGCACTATATGCTCTTGCCCATATCCATTCATCTGAGTCGCTACTCCTGAAGTATACTCGAAGAACATCACCATCCTCAATATTGTCAATACTTATGTTGTGATAAGAGTTGGAGTATGTATAGTACTGTATGCCCAGATTATCTACAGCCATTGTAAACAGCTGTTTTTTTAATTCACCATTCTTATTACATTGCATAAGCGCAATATCTCCGCTGAAGGTTCTTGAACCGTAGTTAATAAATCCGCCAAACATAATTTGGAATGAGTTATTGGCAACGTATTTGTCTTCATAGGATGTGATACCACGCATTATTTCTCCATTATTTAATCCTAAAGCGTATAATTGTATATTGTCTCTATATTTTGAAGTGCCATCTTTATCTGGTGCGAGGTAGAGCAATGCTTTTTGTTCAGCATAATAATCAATCTCAGGCATTCGGAAATAGCCATTGTTATAGCCACTCCATCCGAAATTGAAGTGGAAGTAATCGTTTGTTGCATAGCCATCTAGGATAAATGCGTGACCACCATCGTCGCCCTGACCACTGAAAAATGTAGGACCATAATTCTCGAGGTTGGTTCGCATTATCTCATGCCACTCTTTGGATGTATAACCAACGCGACATGCAAGAATGCTTTGCTTTGAGTAGCCGAAGTGGTTGATAAATGCCTGTGCAACATCAGGGTCATAAGCACTCGACTCGTCGGGGTTGTAGTTCATCTTGATTGCAGTTCCCATATCCTTCATCAGTGCAGCTACAGCATTTGCTTGGGTATTGTTGTAGCCATTATCGTAGCTTTGTAGCATATTGTCATAGTCGTATGTGCGTCCGAGCGTGTTTGCTGGTACACTGCGTGTTATGCCTGAATTGTCTACATAGCTATAGGCAGGTGTTGTGCCAACACCTTTATTAGGCCATTTATTAAATTTACAGATTATAGACATTGCTGTTGCTGCACATCCTGTCACAGAGCGACTGCCATTGATTGTAGGTGCTTCGCGGTTGTATGGCTCGCTTTGATTCCATAGTGCTGTCTCGTAAAGCAAAACTTCGTTGTAGAGTGTTGAGGTGCGAGTTGTTACGTTCGCTGATAGCTGTCCGTTGCGTGCTGCATTAACCTGTTTTCCCCACGCATCGATAATATCCTTTGTGGCTTCTGCCATATTCTCACTATCAAATGTAGTTTCAAATGAGTATCCAATAATAGAATCGATATTGTCGTCACCAGCGATAATAACAAAGCCTTCATTTGTTCCGCGCGTATATATATATATAAGTGCGTTTTCAAGATCGGTAGAGCGGGTTGATGATTCGGAGATAACGTCGCCTGCCCATTCGAGTTTGAGTGTTGTAGCTGAACGTGTTGTGGCGTGCTCGGCAAAGAATACCTCTGCTATTTGACGTGCGCGTGATTCTCCAATAGGACCAGCTGATAGTTGTAGGGTTACAAAAAGTAATGTAAAAAGTGTAAATATCTTTTTCATAATCTATGTCCGAATTAGAAGTTAGTAAGATCTATCTCACTGATACCTGTGCATTTCTCTAAATAGAGGTATGTAGCATTTTGAGTCTTGATAGTAATTGTGTGTTCATCTTCTGCATCAACATATACGTAACTCTCAGGGATTTCCTTCATTGATGTCTGATTATTATCGCCCCAGTAGATATAGCCAGCTGTTGCAAGATCACCAGACATATTGAGAATAAGAGGTGTATATACAAGCTCTCCTGAGTGCTGAATGGTGATTGTCTGCCACTCTATCTCTTCGCCAGTATTCACATTTGCCATAGGCTGAATGGTATTACGCTCTAAAACCAACTGCTTTGCAGTGTTAATAGGGTATTGTGTTCCGTCGCTGAAGTAGACCACAACGCTTATACCTTTTGTGAATGTTGTTGGGGGTATTGCGAAATAGAACTGAGTAGGCTCGTCGGTAAGCTGCACTCCGCTTCCACAGTTGAGGGTTATTGTGTTGTAGCTTGTTTGATTACCCCATGCAGTTACATCAGTATCAAATATATTGATAAATAAATCACCACTTATAGTTTCATTGTTATTACCAGTAACTATAATCTTTTTTACGCTCTTATCACCTGTGAGTGAAATGCATAAATAACCCATTAGATTTTTGAACTTAAAGTTTTTGCCATCACTACTTGATCCAAACATAGTGTTGCTTGTTGGATCGTAGCTATTGGGGTGATAGCTCTGTTCCTTTTTAATGTTCTGTGAAATTGCTAAATCTCCATTTGTAAACTGTGCGTATGATATATTGCTATTATATGGGTAGAGTGCTACATACTCACCTTTAAAGTCGTAGTCAAAATAGTCTTTAAATGTGGTTGATTTAGAAAAATTACCGCTTCTGTCTCCAGTTTGTCCAGTAAATTTCCATCCGTCAAGAGTTTTATCTCCAATGCGAATAATCATATCACCTTTAGTCCATACGCTCTTTTTATGCTCGTTTAGCTCTACGCGTGTATCTTCCTCTATACTGGCATAGATATACTCCAAATCAGAAGATGGAGAAACAATTTCAACGACAACATTCTCTGTACATGCTGTAAACATTGTTACAAGCAACGTAAAAATAAATAATCTCTTCATAGCTACCACTCCATTTCATCATTTATAAAAGGATCCTCTATTGAATTTGCAAACCCTTGCTCGCATATAACTAATAGTATGTCCATATCGGGGGCTGAATACATCTTATTATCGTTCATGGTCGAGTAGTTTATTAGTTGCTATTTCCCCTGGTTACGCAACAAGTAGCGATATACCTTAATCTCCTCTGGGTCGCCCATCTCCTTGCCCTCGACGTCTGAAAGTTTTACACATAACTCCTTAGGTTTGCGGGAGTTAATCTGACAAGATGAGAGCTTCATAACGATGTTGCACGATGAGTGACCTGTGTCGCATGTGAGGTTTGTGCCGATGCCGAACATACACTTGATACGTCCCTCGCAAGCCTCCTTAATCTTCACGCACTTCTCGAAATTGAGCGAGTCGCTAAAGACGATGCTCTTAGTCATAGGGTCGATACCCAACTCCTTATAGCGGTTGATTGCCATATCGATGAAGGCGATAGGGTCGCCTGAGTCGTGGCGCACACCATCAAACAAGCACGCGTGCTTCTTCGAGAAGTTGTTAAAGAATACCTCTGAGCCGAAGCTATCTGTGAGGGCTGTGCCAAGGTAGCCGTCGTAGACCTTCACCCCATCCTCCATCGTTAGGTAGTTGGCATTACGAGGACCACCATTTACTGCAGCGATGAACATTGGCAACTCGTGAGGATATGTGCCTATCATCTTCATGTCCAATTCCATAGCGAGGTGGCAGTTCGATGTTCCAGTACATCCGCAAGGGTTGTTCTTGAGGTGCTTCACGACCATGCGCTGCACGTCGTATGAGAAGCGGCGACGTGTACCGAAGTCCGAGAAGATGATGCCATTGTCACGTGCTATCTGCTCCTTCTTCTCCAGACGCTCTATCATTACTTCAGCATCGTAGCTGTTGCGTAGGTGGAACAACTCCGATACGGTGGCAAGGATAGGAATCTCATAGAGCGTAACCTTATACATGTAGTCCGTAACGTTTATCTGCAGGTGATGCTCCTCGTCGAGCCATACGTTAATCTTCGATGCGTCGAAGTGGAAACCCTTCAGCCACTCGAAGTAGTTCTGTGGAATATATTTGCAGTTTGTGCACATATACTGAAACTCATCGTCCGAGAGCGATATGCGCTCCAAGGCTTTGAGCTCTGCCTTCAAATCATCCAAAAAATCCTCATCAAACTCGGTCTTGGCGCGGTCGTTAAATGTGAACGTGCCTATAGCCTCTGGGTAGAGTTTAAAGTAGGCGTACGAAGTGGTAAACTTGTACAAGTCGGTGTCTAAGATAGATCGTATCATAGCATTTATTTGTTTGTGTTACATATTCTCTTAGCAACAGTTATATTATAGCAGATGCTTTATTTCATTGTAGAGCATCTCTATGGCGTATGCCGACGCGCGGCTGATAATCTGCGAGCGGTCAGTGCCACAGTTGCGCATACGTGATATTGTGCCGTTAGGTGTTGCTACTGCCATCCATACGGTGCCTACGGGTTTCGCCTCGCTACCTCCCGAAGGTCCTGCAATGCCTGTTGTGGCAATGGCGTAGTCTGCACCACTAACTCTTCGTACTCCATCTGCCATTTGGCGTGCCACACATTCGCTCACAGCACCCTCGCGTGCTATATCTTCGGCATTCACGCCTATGATGCTACTCTTTGCACTATTGGCGTATGCCACAACACCTGCGAGGAAGTATGACGAGGCACCTGCCATAGCTGTAAACTTAGAGGCTATAGTGCCTCCCGTGCAACTCTCGGCAACGGCGAGGGTAAGGTGATGGCGTGTGAGGATCTCGTGAACCTGCTGCTCTACGGTAGCTCCCTCCCAGCCTACGATGTTGTCGCCAATTAGCTCGCGTAGCTTGTCAAATTCAGCATATATGTCACTCTCGGCTATCTCCTTCTCGACATTATATGCCGATAGGCGTAGACGCACGATGTTGGGTGCTGGTAGATAGGCAAGATGCATATACTCTGGCAGTGCATCCTCCCACTTCTCTATGCGTTCAGCAAGCAACGACTCTGGAATGCCACGTGTTATGAGTGTCTTATGTATGATGCTACGTAATGTGAGTTTCTCCTTAAGGCGCGGTATAACTATGTCATCCATTAGGTGCTCCATCTCAAATGGTACTCCAGGGAGAGATATTACTATACCTCCCTCCGCAGTATCGAACCACATTCCTGGTGCTGTGCCGTGTGCGTTGTGAAGCACTGTACAACACTTAGGTACAAGTGCCTGTGCACGATTTAGCTCCGTAAATGGGATGTTGCGACGTGCAAGAAGTGTGCGAATATGTTCGCCCTCCACCTCGTTATACTCAAGGGTGGTGTTGAACATCTCGGCGAGTGTAGTCTTGGTGATGTCGTCCTTTGTAGGACCGAGACCACCTGTCATTATTATCACCTTGCTCTGTTGCAATGCTCGTCCTACGCAACTCTTAATCTCCTCGGCACTATCGCCTATAGATGTCTTCTCCTTGATGGAGATGCCTATGGCGTTCAACTTGCGGGCTATCGATGCGGTGTTGGTGTCGACAATCTGACCAATTAGTATCTCGTCGCCTATGGTTATTATCGTAGCATTCATCACTAATCTTCTTTATTTTTAGTTTCGGCTATCTTCTTAGCACTCTTTTTCAAAAGCCTGAGACCATTCTCGCGTAGTCCTGTGTTGAGTGATACGAGCGATGCTCCAGCCTCCATCATGCGCTTTACATCCTCAGGCGTCATCATGCCACCAGAGCCAATGATAGGGTAGTTGTACTCGGTCTTCTCGGCTATGTATCGCACCATCTCTATCGCGCGCTCGGTGAGAAGTCCTCCCGTCACCGCACCAGGGCTCTTGCGTGCCATATCTATCGACCCTGCAACAGCCTCGATACCATCGAGAGGTGTCTCTATGAGGATGTCTATCACTGTGTCTAACTCCTCCTTGCTGAGGTCGGGGGAAATCTTAAGTAGTATAGGGCGATAGTCGAGCTGACCGCGTCGGAACTCAAAGAGTGGCTCTATAAGTGCGAGAATCTCCTCGCGTGAACGTGGCACAAAACGCTTCGATGCGGTGTTGCACGATATGTTGATGACGAAAAAATCGACATACTGATACATATTGCGGAACACACGCAGATACTCCTTTATGGTGTCGTCGCGGTGCGACGCTGTGAGACGACCTATGTTGCATCCTATCACCAGGTCACGCGTGTAGTCCGTACGGTGACGCACATTGTTGAGGATATACTCCAATCCTCTGCTTGGGTATCCCGAATTATCGATAAGTGAGTGGTTGGGGCGTAGACGCTTGATGCGAGGGCGAGGTGTTCCAGGCTGTGGGCGTGGCACTACTGAGCCTATCTCCACAAAGCCAAATCCTGTGGCAGCCAACTCATCGAGCCTATCGCCATTGGGGTCGAAGCCTGCACCTATGCCTATAGGGTTGCGGAAATGAATACCAAATACCTCGCGCTCCAAGTTCTCCTTCTGTGGCGCATGAACAGTCTCAAGCCACCACTTGCCAGATGGTATTTTACCAACTATACCAAGCAGTGCCATGCGTATGTTATGTGCCACCTCTGCAGGTAGTAACCATAAAATATTTTGGAATACCGATCGCCTCATACTGTGCGTATAGAAAATATTATACAAATATAGTGAAAAAATATGAAAAGCGAAACCCTAAGAGTGAAAAGTGGGGTATGCTGTGCGTAAGAATAAAAATTTTGGGTAGTTATAGGGACTAATAGGTAGAATTAGGGCGGAAAAAATCCCCATAACTACCTATTAATACCTATAACTACCCAGTTAGTAAGCATTGCGCTTTAGCGCACCTTACTTTTCACTTTTCACTTTTCACCTTTCAGTTTTCATTTTTTTAGTTTGCCTGGTAAACATCTGCGCCTCCTGAGCGGATGATGTCTTTAGATTCAGGATTACCGCTGTAGGCTACGTCAGCACCACCAGAGGCATTTACCGTAAGGACCTTTGTTGCGTGTACGGCAACGTCAGCACCTCCCGATGCAGATACCTCCACATTCATTGCCTTAAGGTCGTCGAGGTCGGCATCCGCACCGCCCGATGCTGCTACGGTGAGGTTTACGCAGTGCCCTGCCATCTCAGCATCCGCACCACCCGATACTGCCAAAATGATGTCACCACACTCTCCCTCGATGTCGATGTCTGCACCACCTGATGCTGCAATGGTGAGCATCTCGGCTCTGCAGTCGTGCCACTCGATGTCCGCGCCTCCTGATGCAGCGATGGTGTTGTATGCAAGGATAGGTACGCGTACCTCAAAGGTCTTGGCACGTAGTGAGTTTTCGCTAAGGCTAATATCGATTGTTCCCTTGTCGGTCTTTATATCGAGGATGTCGAAGATGTCGGTGTGTGTCTTAACGCGAATCTCATTTGCTGGAATAGTAGCGTCGATAATCACATCTGCTCCACACGATGCTGCTATGGCTGTCACCTCGTCGTTGAGGGGCAGTGTGCGCTCCTCGATAGGTGCTTCGGAGAGCTTTGTAGTGCCTACGAAGGTGATGCACGATGTTAGTGCAAGTGCGCTAAGGATAATTGTTATAGTTTTCATAATATTTTGTATTTTAGGTTATTAGTTACTGCTGTTTCCATTGCCAAGACGTCCACGGTCCTCCAACGATCCGCTCTCCACGCTCTTTGCGCGGAACTGCTTGCCGGAGTTGAAGTTATACGATATTTGGAACTTTGCCGATGGGCGCTGCCACGGCTGGTCGAGGTGCATAACGCGCTTGAAGGTTGGCTCCTCGATGGTGATATTCATCGTTGATGGTATTATGTTCTGCACGCCGAGGCTTATGGTAAGCTTGTTGTCGAGCATACGCTTCTTGAGTGTGAGGCTCATATTTCCCATGTCGCTTAGGCGTGTGTTACCTGCCACCATGCCGTGCATATATTGTCCATCCACCTCGATAAAGAAGTTCTTTGGTAGTGTGAAGGACATCTGTGCATTAGCAAATCCCATAAAGTTACGTCTGAGAGGCTCGTCGGGGTAGATGCGCTGACCCATATACATCGCCATAATGTTGAAGTTTGCAGACCACCACTTTGTGAACTGGAATGGCAGGTTTGCCGAGGCGAAGAAGTTGTTCATAGTGGGGTAGTTGGTATGCTGCATAATCAGCACCTCAGGGTTGTCGGGGTCGGCTATGGTAGCCTGCTGTATGGCATTCTCGGTGAGTTTCATGCCGAGGGTTATGCTGAACTTATATTTAAGTACTGCGGTCACCGACAGAGAGTTGTCGTACGATGGCTTGAGGTTGGGATTACCGCGCTGTATCATATACTCCGAAATCTTGGTCTCGTTGGGTGATAATGCCCAGAACGATGGTCGGCTGATGGTACGAGCATATTGTGCCACGAGCGAGTATGCGCCATCCTTTGTTAGTGAGTATGATATGTTGGCGTTGGGGAAGAGGTCAAAGTAATTCTGCTTTACCGTGCCTGTGTTATCATGAAAGTTTGTATACTCACCGCGCAAGCCTCCCACAAGGCTTAGACGACCGAGACGCGCTGTGGCAATGACGTATGCTGCGCCGATGTTCTCGGTGTAGCCGATGTTGTAGTTCTTGTCAAGATTAGGGCTCCATATTCCATCTCTCTGATACTCGTAAGTGGCAAGGTTGCTATTATCGTTATAGGTGTATTTGAGACCTGTCTTGAGCACCATCTTTGGCGAGAGCACCTTCTCCAAGGCTACGGTTGCTGTTCCGAGCTGATAGCTCGAATATGTATTGTCGCGGTATGTGGAGTCGCGAACAATGTTCGGCGTTGCGATGTTGAATGTCTGGTCTATGTAGCTATTGTTGTTTGGTGATGAATTGCGTGTGTAGTCGCCTATAAACTTCAATGTCGAGCCCATCTCGTCGAGTTTATAGATGTAGTTGAGTGTCGCTGTAACCATCTGGCTATTATAGTTATTCTCATATACACCCTCGCTACGTGTTGTTGCGGTTGAGGTGTGCTGGGTCCAGGTATCGGTGCTTGAGCCACCGCCGTAGTAGTTATACTGCACCTCGCCACCTACGGAGTGACGGTCGTTGATGTCGTAGACGATGCCGGCATTACCACCTGCCCATGATGTAACTGTGAATAGTTCAGACTCTGCATCGATAACCGTTCCAGAGGTGTAGTCGGTATGCTCCGAAGCCATGTTGCTGTTGCCCTGCGTTCCTGCCCACATGCGACCGTAGGCATTCACCTTGCCACGGTTATAGTTTAGTGACAGCGAAGGCATAACGTTATATAATCCCTTTGTGCCATTCACCACGAGCGAGGCGTTACCCATAAGACCAGAGTCTATGCGCTTCTTGGTGGTGATCTTGATGATACCTCCCGACGATGCAGCGTCGTAGTCAGCACCCGACTGTGGGATGACCTCTATGCGCTGGATATCCTCGGCGCGCAACGAGCGTAGGTAGGCTATAAGTTGCTCATCCTCCATCTTCACCTCGCGGTCGTTGAGGTATATCTTCGAGCCCGAAGCACCGTTAATTGAGATTTTATCATCCTGAATCCATACGCCTGGCGCGGTCTTGAGTAGCTCCTCGCCATCCTTGCCTATGGCGATAGGTGAGTTTGCAATGTCTACCACAAAGCGATCTGCCTCGCGGCGTATGAGCTGAGCTGTTACCACTACCTCATCAATCTTCTCGCTATCCTCCTTAAGGACGATATCTGCGAGGGTAGTGTTCTCGGTGAGCGAGATAGGGAGCAGCGTGCTCTTGTATCCAATGTAAGTGATATTGAGGGTGTAGTCGCCACTCTCGGCGGTAAGCGAGAAGCGTCCCTCACTGTTTGTTGTTGTGCCTGTCACCTGCGTGTTGTTCTGCAACACTACCACTGTGGCGTATGGTATAGGCTGCTCGGCACTATCGGTCACGCGACCTCCGAGCGAGTGTCGCTGTGCCGCGAGCGACCCCGCAGTGCCTATGATGAGCACCGCTATCATCATCGCTATCTGAACTAATCGTTTCATCTTTTAATGTTTTTGTTTGCGTGTTTAACTATTAAACGTATAAGTGGTGTGTTTTGTTACATCTCTAAGTGAAATTATTTTCTTAGTATGGTGTATTAGATAATTAATACACTGCAAATATATGTTCAATTTTTCAATCTTCCAAATTTTTTGTACGGAAATTTTCCATTAAAATGCTATACCTATGTTTATTACACGCATACGTGGCGTTATTTATTTCTTGAAAAAAGTTGCCGAAAAATTTGCAATTACGAAAAAAGACACTACCTTTGCAGTGTATTAGTGGTGTAATACACATAATGAAACTGAAAACTGAAAGGGGAAAAGTGAAAAGTAAGGCGTCTGCGACGCTGGGTTATTAGAGAATGTCATCCTGAGCGAAGCGTAGCGAAGTCGAGCGTTGCGATTAAGGTGAGAGCAGAACAAGTTTACTTGTTATGCCGAGCCGTAGCAACGAAGAGGAACTCAAGGATCTCCTAATATACAACACGCAGACAACGAGTAGTTAGCGAGGTGATTCCTCGGCAAGCTCGGAATGACATATAAACATAATTCCATACTTTTCACATTTCACTTTTCACTTAAAAATTGCGGTTATGATTACAACAAACAAACTCTCGTTCGGATACTCGGCTGGTAAGAGGGTGCTGAACGATATCTCGCTAACGTTGGGTGAGGGGCATATTCACGGTCTTTTGGGCTGTAACGGTATTGGTAAAACTACGCTTCTGAAGATTATCTGCGGCATTATGCGTCCAGATGCGGGAGAGGTCGTTGTGGATGGCTTTGACCCTATGTCGCGCCGCCCAGAGATGTTCAGCGAGTTGATGATAATACCTGAGGAGTTCGACCTTCCAAATGTCTCATTGGAGCGTTACGCTAAGGTTACTTCGAGCTTCTACCCTCGTTTCGATATGGGTCAGATGCGTAGCTACTGCGAGGCGTTGGGCGTGAATCCTGTGGAGAAATTGCACGCTATGTCTATGGGTCAGCGTAAGAAGGCATACATCGCCTTTGCTCTGGCTTGCAACGTGAAGATGCTGCTTATGGACGAGCCTACGAATGGTCTCGATATTCCATCTAAGAGCGTGTTCCGCAGACTGCTTGCGGGATATGTAGATGAGAGTCGTATGGTTGTTATCTCTACGCATCAGGTTGCGGATGTGGAGTCGCTCCTCGATAACATCGTAATCCTTGATCAGCAGGGTGTTGCGCTCAATGCCACCACGGCAGAGATATGCCAGCGTCTGAAGTTTGGCAGAGCCGAGGAGGGTGATAAGGTTATCTACTCTGAGCGCACTATCGCTGGTGATATGGCTGTGGTGTGGAACGAGCGCGAGGAGGATTCGCTGCTCAACATAGAGTTGCTCTTCAATGCCACATCGGCAAACAGAGATGCTATTCGTGCAATTTTTAATAAGTAGTTGGCTATGAAGAAGTTTTCATTGAAGCGCGTAGTGGAGTATCTACGCTACATATATACCGTCCAGGCTAAGAACTATACCTGGAATGTGTTGGCGATGTTTATTGTGCCACTCTTCTTTGGTATCTTGAATAGAGGAAGCATAGTAACCGCATCAGGAATGTCGCTATTTGTCTATATGGTTGCCGCGTGGGTGTTCCCCGTGCGTGAGATGTGGACGTTGCGCCAGCGAGGCACTAAAGTTATGGCTATGACGCTCCCCGTATCTACCGAGGAACGTTGGTTGGCGATGTTGTTTAACCTCGCGGTGGTCTTTCCCGTGGTGGCTATAGTAACCTCGGTGCTGGCTATTGTCGTTGCAAAGCCTTTCGATAGTTTCGATATCGAACTCGGAGACTATATCATTGGTCATCTCGATGGCTTCTACCTCGATTGGGAGGGTTATGTCCTTGTGCAGTTGTTCGCCTCGGTGTCGCTCTTTATGGCAGCTATCTCACGCCGTAGCATTATGCTCACCTATGTGATTGCCATTGTGGGTGTTATATTGTTGCTCTATGGCGTTGTAGGCATAGCTGTTGAGCGCGAGTGGTATATCAACATAGACGCAAATATCGAGGCTGTGGAGTTGGCGGGCAAGATCGTCTACTGCTTGCTTCCAGTGGTGTTCTACGCATTGAGTTATATTGCGCTGAAGCGCAGACAGGTAAAATGGTAGGTTATGATACAGTTCACAGAAGAGAAGCCTATATGGCGACAGATATATGAGCTTATCGCTATGCGTATCCTCTCAGGCGAGTGGGCAGAGATGGAGCGTATAGTCTCGGTGAGGGAGATGGCTGCGGCGGTGGGTGTTAACCCCAATACCGTGATGCGCAGTTACGAGAAGTTGGAGGCGGATGGCATCATCTTCAACCGCCGAGGTATTGGTTTCTTCGTTGCCGAGGGCGCGAAGGATCATATCAAACAACTTGAGCGTAAGAAGTTTATGGACGAGGAGTTGCCGAAGCTCAAGGAGCGACTCTCGCACATTGGTCTTACCATCGATGTTAGGGTAAAGGACTAATGTTAAACAACTTCATACAAACAAGGGATTGCCAAACAATGTTAGGCAATCCCTTGTTTGTGTAAGCCAGAGCTTACTTCTTTAGGAAGCAGGTTTTGAGTACGATGCTGCTGCCGTCAATCTTGCAATCAACCTCCTCTGGGTTGTCGGTAAGGCGTATGCTCTTAACCTTTGTGCCGCGCTTGATAACCATAGACGAACCCTTAACCTTGAGGTCTTTGATAACTGTTACGGCATCGCCGTCACAAAGCTCTGCGCCGTTGCTGTCGCGAGCGATGTCGTTGTTGTCGTTACTCTCCTCGCCTGCGTTAAACTCGTGACCGCAGTCAGGACATACGTTTAGTGATCCGTCGAAATAGGTGTTGTCGCCACCGCACTTGGGGCATTGAGGTGTGTTTGTCATCTCGTTATAAGTTTAGAATTTGTGCAAAAATATATAAATTTTGCAAACTAACAGCATCGACCCTGCAAATTCCCATCTTTAGTGCTCTATTTCGAGCAATGAATTTTGCCCTTCGGATGTTGAAAAATTTTCGCTTTGCGAGCGTTGTTAATCCATAAAAAATTGCTACATTTGCACGATTAAACCTATATATAAGAATCTAACAACGTTTATTATGTTAACTATTCTCTATTATCTCGTATGTTTGGTTGCTGCAACAGTTTTGTTTGTGGCTTCGTTCATCGCTCTTGTAGTGTGCTATCCATTTGATAAAAAGCGCGTTGTGGTGCATACACTCTCGAAGTGGATTACCGACGTAGTCTTCGGCTTGCCGATATTTATGAAGCGCGAGGTGATAGGTCTGGAGAACATAGACCCAAAGAAGGCATACGTTATGGTGCTCAACCATAACTCTATGGTCGATATCATGAGCATTTACAACCTTCCGCTTGTCTTCAAGTGGGTGTCGAAGAAGGAGGTATACCGCATCCCTATCGTTGGTCAGTTGCTCTTTGCTCATGGCGATATTGTAATCAACCGCGCAAGTACCAAGGAGGCTATGCAGTTGGTGCATACTCGCGGTTTGGAGTGGCTGAAGAAGGGTGCTTGTGTCTCTATCTTCCCTGAGGGTACACGCTCTAAGGATGGCGAGATTCATAACTTCAAGTCTGGAGCATTTATCTTGGCAAAGGAGGCGGGCGTACCTATTCTGCCTATCGTGTTGGATGGTACAAACACTATGGTGCGTAATGGCTGGTTGATGAACTGGCGTAACAAGATTACCATCCGTGTTCTCCCTCCAGTGTCGGCTGAGGATGTGCAGAATCGCGACATTAAGGATGTTATGGCGGAGGTGCGTGAGAATATGGTCGAGACATTGGCAGAGATTCGTAAGAATAAGTAACAAAGAAATATAGAGGAGGTTTTATGGCAGAGTTGAACTTGGAAAATCAAGTTGCCGAATATACAAAAGATGCGATTGTCACCCTTTCGCCACGCGAGCATATCCGCTTGCGTCCCGGTATGTACATCGGAAAGTTGGGTGACGGTACACAGTCCGATGATGGTATCTATGTGCTTATCAAGGAGGTTGTTGATAACTCTATTGATGAGTTTATCATGGGTGCTGGTAAGCGTATTGAGATTACTATCGAGGACGATAAGGTCTCGGTGCGTGACTATGGTCGCGGTATTCCATTGGAGGCGTTGTCGGATGCTGTGAGCAAGATGAATACGGGTGGTAAGTATGGCGGTGATGCCTTCAAGAAGACTGTAGGTCTTAATGGTGTGGGTGTCAAGGCTGTGAATATGCTATCGAGCCACTTCGTTGCTCGCTCGGTGCGTAATGGCGAGGCGCGCACAGTAACTTTCTCTCAGGGTCTGGAGCTTACCGATCGCACGGAGAGTGGCGTTACGGAGCAGAATGGTACATACGTGGAGTTTGTCGTAGATAGGGAGGTATTTGGTGAGTATGCCTACAACCTTGAGTATGTAGAGCAGATGGTGAAGAACTACACCTACCTAAACCTCGGTCTTACTGTAGTGCTTAATGGCAAGCCTTATATCTCAAAAAACGGACTTCTCGATTTGGTGAACGACAATATGTCGAGCGAGCCGTTGTATGCTCCTGTGCATATCACTGGCGAGGATATCGAGATTGTTATCACCCATGGCAATGGCTATGGCGAGTCGTACTATTCGTTTGTCAATGGTCAGTATACACCACAAGGTGGTACACATCAGGCAGCATTCCGTGAGGCTATAGCTAAGACCATTAAGGAGTTCTATCGCAAGGACTACGATCCATCCGATATCCGAACTTCTATCATCGCGGCTATCTCGGTGCGTGTTGATGATCCTATCTTCGAGTCGCAGACCAAGACAAAGCTCGGCTCAAAGGATAAGGAGGCAGGTGTTACAATGCGACAGTTTGTAGGTGACTTCCTCGCTACAAATCTCGATAACTACCTCCATAAGCATCCCGATGCTGCTCAGGCTTTGCAGCGTAAGATTGTGGAGAACGAGAAGGAGCGCAAGGCTATCTCTGGTGTGCAGAAGAAGGCACGCGAGGCAGCTAAAAAGGTGTCGCTAAACAATAAGAAGCTTCGCGATTGTAAGATTCATTACACCGATAAGTCGGATTTGGCGGAGCAGACTATGATATTTATCACCGAGGGTAACTCAGCTTCGGGATCTATCACTTCGAGCCGCGATCCACGTACACAGGCGGTATTCTCATTGCGAGGAAAGCCACTTAACTGCTATGGTCTTACTAAACGCGTGGTATACGAGAATGAGGAGTTCAACCTGTTGCAGGCGGCACTTAACATCGAGGAGGATATGGATAACCTGCGCTACAATAAGGTTATTATCGCTACCGATGCCGATGTCGATGGTATGCATATCCGCTTGTTGTTAACCTCGTTCTTTTTGCAGTTCTTCCCCGATGTTATACGTCTCGGTCATCTCTATATCTTGCAGACACCGCTGTTTCGTGTGCGTAACAAGAAGGAGACCCACTACTGCTATACGGATGATGAGCGTGTGGCGGCGATTAAGAAGTGTGGTGCTCAGGCAGAGATTACACGATTCAAAGGTCTTGGTGAGATCTCGGCTGCGGAGTTTAAGGAGTTTATCGGTGAGGGTATGCGTCTCGACCGTGTGCGCTTGACGAAGGATGATCCTATTCACGACCTATTGGATTTCTATATGGGTAAGAATACGCCAGACCGTAAGGACTTCATCGTAGGCAATCTGCGTGTTGAGGAGGATATTGTCGAAAATATGAAAATTGTTGACTAATGGAGGATAATAGAGATATTATGGATGTTGAGTCTCAGGATATGGAGACTCAGGAGGTGGATGCGCAGGATGCCCCAAAGGGTAAGTATGATGCCCTCACCTCGGCAGAGGACTCGGTGCGTCGCCTTACGGGTATGTACAAGAACTGGTTCTTGGACTATGCCTCGTATGTTATCCTTGAGCGTGCTGTGCCTCACTTGGCTGATGGTCTTAAGCCTGTACAGCGTCGTATCCTCCATGCTATGAAGTGTGTCGAGGATGGCAGGTATAATAAGGTTGCCAATGTCGTAGGTCAGGCTATGCAGTATCACCCTCATGGTGATGCCTCAATCAAGGATGCTTTGGTGCAGCTCGGTCAGAAGGGTCTGCTTATCGATATGCAGGGTAACTGGGGTAATATACTTACGGGTGACGAGGCTGCTGCAGCTCGATATATCGAGGCGCGTCTGTCGAAGTTTGCCCTCGACGTTGTCTACAATAAAAAGACTACGGAGTGGATGCTTGCGTACGATGGTCGCAAGGAGGAGCCTGTGACACTTCCTGTAAAGTTTCCACTATTGTTGGCTCAGGGAGCTGACGGTATTGCCGTAGGTCTTGCATCGAAGATATTGCCACATAACTTTAATGAGCTTATTAACGCCTCTATCGCATACCTTCGTGGCGAGGAGTTTCAGCTTGTCCCTGACTTCCAGACAGGAGGTATCATGGATGCCAGCAACTATAACGATGGACTCCGTGGTGGCTCGGTACGTGTGCGTGCGCGTATCTCGAAGATTGATAAGCGAACACTTGCCATTACCGAGATTCCATATACCACAACTTCGGAGTCTATCAAAGAGTCAATCATCAAGGCTAACGACAAGGGTAAGATAAAGATTAAGAAGGTGGATGACAATACTGCCGAGAAGGTGGAGATTGTTATTCAGGTGGCTGCCGATGAGTCTTCGGATAAGACCATCGATGCACTCTATGCCTTCACCGATTGCGAGGTATCTATCTCACCAAATGCATGTGTTATTGTCGATAATAAGCCAGTGTTTATGGGCGTGAGTGACATTTTGCGCTACTCGACCGATCATACTAAGGCGTTATTGGGCAAGGAGCTTGAAATTAAACTCGGAGAGCTTAACGAGGCGTGGCATGCAGCATCCTTGGAGCGTATCTTTATCGAGAATAAGCTCTATCAGCTAATTGAGGGTTGTCGCACACGCGAGGCAGCATACGAGGCCGTGGATAAGGGTCTTGAGCCATTCAAAAAGCAGTTGCGTCGTGAGGTCACAATGGAGGATGTGCAGCGACTTACGGAGTTGAAGTTCATTCGTATCTCGCGCTATGACTCCGAGAAGGCAGATAATGAGATTAAGCAGATAGAGAAGGATATTAAGGCAACGAAGCACGACCTCGACCACTTGACAGAGTATGCTATTGCCTACTTCGAGCGTATCAAGGCTAAGTATGGCGAGGGCAAGGAGCGTCGTACAGAGATCCGCGAGTTCGACACCATCGAGGCATGGAAGGTGGCATCTACAAATGCAAAACTCTATGTCGACCGTGCCGAGGGCTTCTTCGGTATGGGTAAGGGTATGAAGGATGCAGAGTTTGTCTGCGACTGCTCGAACCTCGACGATGTTATCATCATCCTTAAGGATGGTCGCTATAAGATTACAAAGATATCCGAAAAGGCGTTCTTCGATAAGGGTATCTACTACATCGGTATCTATAAGCGCAATGACGAGCGCACGATATACAATATGCTCTACCGCGATGGTCGTGGTGGTGCGATAATGATGAAGCGATGTGCCATCAAGAGCATAACTCGCGATAAGGAGTACGACCTCACTAAGGGTACGCCTAAGAGTGAGTTGCTCTATTTGTCGGTTAACCCTAACGGTGAGGCAGAGGTGTTGCGTATCTACTTGCGTCCACGTGCACGCTTGAAGAAGTGTATCATTGATCTCGATCTCTCGACACTTGCTATCAAGGGTCGTCAGAGCGTGGGTAACCTCGTTACTCGCTATTCAATCAATAAGATTGTGCTTAAGGAGCGTGGTACATCAACTCTCGGCGGACAGAATATATGGTATGACGAGGATGTACGTCGTCTCAATGCCGATGGTCGCGGTATGTTGCTTGGTGAGTTTAAGGGCGATGATAAGATTGTGGTATGGACCGCCAAGAATCAGTACTACATCACGGGTTACGACATCCAGCAGCACTTCCCTGATGACACTATCCGCGTAGAGCGTTTTGTGGAGAGCAGGGTATATGCCGTATGCTACTACGATGGAGAGCAGAAGTATTACTATATGAAGCGTTTCCAGTTGGAGTTGAGTGATAAGACCCAGTTCTTCTTGGATGAGGATTCTCCTATGCGTTTCGTGGCTATGACCTATCGCAAGGGAGCTTCTCTTGAGGTTGTTTTCGGTGGTCAGAATGCTCAGCGTCCTACTGAGAGGGTAGATGTCGATGAGGTTATCGGCGTAAAGAGCCATCGTGCAAAGGGTAAGCGTATCACAACATACGAGGTTGATACATTGCGCTTCATCGAGCCTGAGGAGCCAGAAGAGGAGGAGGTAGAGCCTATGGATATTGCTGAGGATGATATGGATGACCAGGAGGTTGATGTTGCTGAACTTTTGGGCGAGGATATCGAGGTGCAGCCAGGTGTGGACTATAATAGTTTCTCGGAGGGCGATGATGCAGGCTTCTCTGCTGAGCAGCTCGACCTATTCTAAATAATGTAGGTTATGCTTCTCTTCTTAGTTGGATACGCGGGCTGTGGTAAAAGTTCGTTGGGTAAGCGTCTTGCACGTCGACTTGGTAAGCGGTATGTTGATACCGATAAGCTTGTTGAACGTAGTGAGGGAGCTATGGTTGCAGATATATTCTATTACCAGGGAGAGGAGTATTTCCGTAATGCTGAGCGCGGTGTGCTCGAACAACTCATCGAGGAGGCTTTTGATGGCATTGTAGCTACGGGTGGTGGTCTTGCAACGTGGCAAGATAATATCGAGCGAATGAACGATGTTGGTGTAACAATATATCTACGTCGTAGTCCTGCAAATATTATGTCTCGACTCTCGGACTATGGTCGTGAGAAGCGTCCTATGTTTAGGGGAAAGAGCGATGCGGAGCTACTCGACTTTATGACTCAGCACATGGCTCTGCGAGAGCCTTATTATGCTAAGTCGCACTTGACACTAGAGTGTGATGGCATCAGCGATGACGATGCTGTAGAGAAAATAGTAAACTATATAAATAGGTAATATATAATGGATAATCGCGCTATAGGAGTCTACGATTCTGGCTTCGGAGGATTGTCTGTGTGGCGAGAGCTACGCAAGATGCTCCCTGAGGAGTCGCTCATATATCTGGGTGACGGCAAGAATTGTCCCTATGGTGGTCGTAGCCGTGAGGAGATAACGTCGTTTGCGGTTGAAGCGGTAGAGGCTCTTGTAGCGGAGGGCGCAAAGATGATAGTTGTGGGGTGTAATACTGCCACTACAGCTGCTGTAGCCTATCTTCGTGAGCGTTGGAGCGATATGCCTATTGTTGGCTTGGAGCCTGCGGTGAAGCCTGCATGTCTTACCTCACGTACCCGACGCATTGCAGTGTTGGCTACGGAGCATAGTCTTAAGAGTGATATGTTTCTTGCTACGGCAGCACGTTATGCTTCGGATGTTGAGGTTATAAAGGTTGTAGGCAATGGCTTTGTAGAACTTGTTGAGCAGGGCTTGGAGCGTAGCGTGGAGGCTGAGATTGCGGTGCGTAGAGTTGTCGAGCCACTCTTGGACGAGGGTATCGATAAGATAGTTTTGGGATGTACGCACTATCCATTTCTCAGACCGCTTATTGAGCAGGTTATCGGCGAAAAGGATATTGAGGTGATTGACTCTGGTGAGGCTGTTGCTCGTCGCGTAAAGTGGCTTATGGAGCGATATGATATTGCGGCGGATGGGACAAAACATCCTGAGTATCGTTTTTTGAGCTTTGCCGACGAGGAGTATCGCCAGCGATTAGAGCAGTGTGCAATGCACATCATTGAGAAGTAACGAATAAGAAAAGAAGTAATGAGTACGTTTGTACTATAGATATATGTATTATGGAGAATAGCAAAAAGACAAATAGTAGGACCTCGAAGCCTGAGGCGGAAATGGCTCAAGAGGTTACGATGATGGATAACATACGACTAATCTCAGGCTTTGTGTTTATGCTTATCGGAGCCTTCATCTTCTGTTCCGTAGTCTCATATATATTCTACTGGAAGCAGGATATGAGTGCCTTGGCTGAGCTGGGTCGTCCAATGAGTAATCCTGAGTTTAGAAATATCTGTGGTGAGTGGGGTGCCAAAGTAGCTCACGCATTGGTGGGTAAGGGTTTTGGTCTCTTTGCAATTGTCTTCCCTGTTATCACGTCGATGATAGGCTGGCGATTGTTCCGCTATAAGCATTTGCGACTACATCGTTTCTTACTCATATTCAGTCTTGTACTTATACTTGGCTCGTTGACCTTGGGTTTTCTCTTTGGCTCAAGCTGGGGTGTCTTTGGCTCTGGTCTTGGTGGTGAGTATGGTATTGCTATCGACCTTTTCTTGTCAGATGTCATGGGATCTATAGGTACGTTACTCGTAATTGTTGCAGGATGGATACTTACAGGTTTGCTTATAGATAGAAACTTCTTGCGCGTGGTAGATAGTGCAGGTGAGCAGGTTGTGGGAGGAATCAAGAACGTGACAACACGCACAATACATAAGATACATCGTAAGGGTAATACAAATGATAATGCTTCGGATGATGTTATTGAGGATGAGGAGGATATAACTACTGAGGATAGTGTTGAGACCGATGTTGTAGAGCCTCAGGAGGTGAAGGAGGATATATTCGTTGTTGAGCCTTGTGATGATGAGCCACAGGAGGATGTAGCTGCTACGCAGAAGAATAATGACGTTACAGAGAATGTTATCGCAAAGGTGGCTGACGATAATACTACTGTTAATCCAATTGAGGTAGATGAGATTTTGGGCGTGGAGACTGAGGAGAAGACCGAAGCTCCAGCAGATGAGAACCTTGTAATTACCGTTAAGCAGAACAAGCCTAAGGTGCTTGGCGAGGATGAAATAGAGATGGAACCATACGATCCTACACTTGATGTTGGACGTTATGATGCACCAACGCCAAGTCTTCTTATCGACTACAAGCAGGTGAACACCCTCGACGAGGAGGAGATATTTAAGAATAAGGAGCGTATCCGCGAGACATTGCTCCATTTCCACATTCCTATCACAAGTATGACTGCTACGGTAGGTCCTACTGTCACTCTCTATGAGATTGTTCAGGAGGCGGGAGTTAAGATTTCGAGAATCATAGGTCTTGAGGATGACCTCGCACAAAACCTTAAAGCGCAGAGTGTGCGTATCATTGCTCCAATCCCCGGTAAGGGTACTGTGGGTATCGAGGTGCCTAATAACATTAAGCAGACTGTATCAATGCGCTCGGCAATATGCTCGCCAGAGTTCCAAAACTCTAAGGCAGAGTTGCCTGTAGTTATAGGTCGTACCATTCAGAACGAAAACTTTACCTTTGACCTTGCTAAGTTGCCACACTTGCTTGTTGCAGGTGCTACGGGTCAGGGTAAGTCTGTGGGTCTGAACGCCATCATTACGTCGTTGCTCTATCGCAAACACCCTGCAGAGTTGAAGTTTGTGTTGATAGACCCTAAGATGGTGGAGTTCTCGCTCTACAATCGTCTGGAGAAGCACTTCTTGGCAAAGATGGAGTCGGAGGATGAGGCAATTGTCACCGACCCAAAGAAGGCGGTATATACTCTTAACTCTCTTTGTACAGAGATGGAAAATCGCTTGGAGTTGTGTAAGCAGGCTGCGGCAAAGAACATCGTGGAGTATAATGAGAAGTTTGTTGCGCGCAAGCTTAACCCCGAAAATGGACATCGATATTTGCCATATATCGTTGTCGTAATCGATGAGTTTGCCGACTTAATTATGACCGCGAAGGAGGTTGAGAAGCCTGTTATGCGTTTGGCACAGAAGGCGCGTGCTGTGGGCATTCACCTTATTGTTGCTACGCAGCGACCAGATGTTAAGGTTATCACAGGTGGTATCAAGGCTAACTTCCCTGCGCGTATCGCTTTCCGTGTTATGCAGATGACCGACTCGCGTACCATTATCGACCAGCCTGGTGCTAATCAGCTTATTGGTCGTGGCGATATGTTGTTCCTCAGTGGTGGTGAGCCTACGCGTATCCAGTGTGCCTTTATTGATACTCCGGAGGTTGAGCGTGTCGTGGAGCATATTGGCGTGCAGCAGGGTTATACGTCGGCATATAACCTTCCAGACTATGTTCCTGAGTCGGGAGATGGCGGTATGGGCGGTGTAAGCCTTGGCAGCGAGGAGAGTGGCGTAGCGCAGAAGTATGACCCTAAGTTCGCTGAGATTGCACGTGCTGCGGTAACAAATGGCGTTATCTCAACGTCGATGATTCAGCGTAGCTTCGAGGTGGGCTTCAACCGTGCAGGACGTATTATGATGCAGCTTGAAAGGGCAGGTATTGTAGGTCCACAAATTGGCGCAAAGCCTCGCGAGATAAAGTTCTACGACTTGCAGTCATTGGAGGCGAAGTTGCAGGATTTGGGCGTGTTCTAATTATTTAGTTGACTATGAGAGAGATATTGTTGATATTTGTGACCTCGATGATGGCGTTTGCTGCCTCGGCACAAACAACTGCTGAGTGGTGGATCGAGGCTCTTAATAGGTCGTTGGGAGACCGTTATGGTATGAATATATCTGTGGCAATGGCTGAGTCTGAGTCGTTGAATGGCTACTTTATGGTAGATGGCGATAGCTACTATATTACCCTTGGTGTGATGGAGGTATATAGCGATGGTAAGCTGCGCCACGAGATAAATAACGAGCGTAAGGAGGTGACAATAGATAATGTAGACCTTAGTTCTGTCGACCTGCTCACAAACCCTACGCACGCCTTCGATTTTGTCGGCGAGGAGTTCGCAATCAGCGTTGTGGAGTCATCGGCTGAGGGGTGTGTGTTGAGTCTTGTGCCACGCGATGATGCTATGGGTGTTACGAAGATACGTTTGGCTCTTAGGTGTGATGCTTCGCGAGTATTGCCCGTGAGCATATCTTATGACTATGATGGCGAGATAGTAGATATGGAGTTGTGCATTGTCGATGTTAGCGATGCAAATCTTCCTCGCTGGAGCAAGGATGGATATCGTGCCTACGATATTGTCTCGTTTATATAATTAATAACTAATAAATAACTAAATGAAAAAACTTATTTTTGTATTGTGCGTATTGGCATTTGTTGGGTGTGATAGAGATGTTAATAAGAATTTAATCTCTGTGGAGACAATGGTTGAGAGTTTTGAGGGTGATATAGAGGACGATTATGCTTACGGCTTTGAGAGTGATGTCGTTAAGTGTGAGTATTTCTTCAACGAGGAGTATCAGTACTGGGGTGGCTTTGCTCAGTCGAGGGTATACGATAGTGATGCAGCAAATGGTAAATATGAGAATCAGTATGCTGTATATAACGATAAGGCAGCGTCGGGCGATAGCTTCTTGCTATATTACTATGATGATTACTCGGAGCCTTGCTATATGGTCTTCAACGAGAATAAGACCTATATGCTTGAAACTATTAAGCTCAACTTGTCAACCTATACCTACGCCTCTATTACGAACGAGGATATCAACACTTTCGCTCGCAAGTTTGACGAGGGCGACTACCTGAAGGTTGTATTTACTATGCTTGATGCTCAGGGTGAGCCTGTTGGAGAGGGTGTGGAGTGCTATGTTGTGGATTATCGCGATGGCAAGCGTTTTATTGCCGATGACTGGCAGGTGTTCTACCTCGGTATTATGGCTTATGGCAGGATGCGTGTTACTATCGAAACATCGGACGTAGGTGAGTATGGCCCTAATACACCACTATATATCTGTATGGATGACTTGGAGTATTTTGTTATATAGGCGCAGAACGAACCTCATAGATAGTTAAGGGGATGGCTAAATTTTTAGTCATCCCCTTGTTTTATGATATGAAAATATTGGGGTTTGTTGAAAAATGTTTTGAGACGAAAAAAAATAGATTACCTTTGCACGTCTTTTTCGCGTGTATAACGTGCGCGTGGAAAAATGGCAGAGGATAAGAATAAATTTATATACTTTTATGATGAAGATGTTTTACACAGCACCAGAGATCGAGGTTGTAGAGATCTTGGTTGAGGCAGGTTTTGCACTTTCGGGCATCGGTAGCGACTATGGCGATGGCGGCGAAGGCGAGGAGATGGATTAACCTTTAACAACTTACACTACTATGAAGAAGATTTTTATGGCTTTGGCAGCCGTTGCTGCTTTTGTGGGTTGTTCTAAGGAGAACGCTCCAATTGATGTTATTGAGAAGAATAATTTTACTGTTAATGCCTCAATCGTGTTGGACGATACACGTGTTGCGGTTGAGGGTGAGAATTTCACAGATGTTAAGTGGGAGATGGATGATATGATTCAGCTCTCGTCTGCTTTTGGCACATCTATGACTATGACCGCTAATGCGATTAGCGAGGATGGCGAAAAGGCATCCTTCGCTGGCGAGGGCACTATTGTATCGGCTGAGGATACCTACTACGCTATCTACCCTGCAGTGGCTATCACTGAGGGTGTTGCTACTATCGACCTCGCTGAGCAGTCGGGTGACGATGCTGCGGTGTTGGTTGCAAAGACTACTGCTACATCTACAGAGGGTGTTAGCATGTCGTTCACTCCTGCAAATGCACTCCTTCACGTTGCGGTAAGCGGTGTAGAGACCTTGGCAAAGGCAGAGTTCAAGGCTTTCGATGGTTCGGCTATCGCTCAGCAGTTTGTATATAACTTTGTTGAGGAGACTACCTCTACATCGGGTGAGGTTGCTGCATACACTATCGCAAACCCTGCAAATTCATTCTTCTTCTCGTTGCCAGCCGATATAGATATGTCAGCGGGATATATCGTTAGCCTCACAGATGCTGCGGGCAACGTTTGCTCTAAGGCATATAACGGCAAGACCTTCGCTAAGGGTACTACCACACGTGTAAATATCGAGTGGTCAACACCATCTGTTACACTTGGCACGCCTATGACATCATACAGCTACTACGCTGTTGGTGATTCTGCAACAGCAAACTCTTGCGCTAATAACGTTATCTATTTCACAACAGCATCTACATTCTCAGGCGTTCAGAATGCTATGATTGCCGAGGCTGGTTATGTGGTAGATGGTGAGACTTATGTGTCTGATGTTGATACTGCAACAAAGAGCTTTGCAATGACACAAGATGTCACAGTATCTACATGGGGTGCAAAGAGTGTTGAGGCTTATATTAAGACTAAGGATGGTCAGACATACAAGTCATCTACAACAGTGTATATTACAGGTTTGCCATATAGTTACAACTTTGTAGATGGCTCGTTGGATGCTTATCGCAACGCAGGTTGGTCGACAAATGGTAAGTTGCGAGTAAGCAACGAGACTTTGGCGGGTCGTGCTAAGACTTTGGTCTTGAATCACCGACGCTACTCTAAGGTGTTTGTTGTGTTGTTCAATGAGCACGAGAAGGGCTTTGTGGTATCTCCAAAGTTTAATGTTCCTGCATCTGTTATGGTGCAGCCTGCGATCGCTCACAGTTCATACAACGCTGTAGGTGATCTTGAGCGTACCACATATGTAGGTGCTGTGTCAAGCACCACATCATCAAACACGTCTTCAGTGTCATTCAAGACCACTGCTGGCAATAGCACAAGTGGTACTGTTCAGGGTAAGGGTGAATGGAAGAGTGCATTTGAGTTATCTGCATCTAATCCTTACATCAGCGTAGATTGCAATGATACAGCAGGTGATAACCTTGGTGCATATTACTTCTTGCACGAGGTTGCTTTCCGCTACGCAGAGTAACACGCTTTAGCACAATATCGAACTGCTCGGCTCTTAGGAGTCGGGCAGTTTTTTTATTTTTCCCATACTTTTCAGTTTTCATTTTTCACCTTTCACTTTATAATTTTCCATACTTTTCAGTTTTCACCTTTCACCTTTCACTTTTTTTTATTACCTTTGATACGTTATATACCTATATTTATCGTACAGGACAATGGGACTTAAGAGAATTGACGAGCGTTTGTCGCGTGTGACAACCATCATAAACGGCTGGCAGAACAATAAAAATGTGCCTCGCATAGAGCGTGATTTGGCTCTTGAGGAGCTACGACATATCTACGATGAAATCCTCGACTATACCCCAGAGGAGGGTGATGACGAGGAGCAACCTTCGCATAGTACGACTGTCGTTGCAACAACAGAGGTGATAAACGATATAGTAGACGATTTTGATGATGCTCTCGATATCGATGCATTGTTGGGTATTGGTGAAGAGGATGTAGTGGAGGAGCTTCCTGCGGTAGAGGAGCAGACTATTGAAGTCTCTGTTGTTGAGGAGAAAGTTGAGCAACCTGTAGATGATAGCTCTGTGGAGTTGCCTAAGGAGATAGAAAGAGTGGAGGAGCAGTCAGAGCCACAGCAACCAGAAGAGGACTCTAAGGAGATAGTGGAGCAGGAGGAGACAGAGGTGGATGATAACACTTCAAACGCTCCTGGTGCGTTGTTCAACCTTGATGATATCCCTGTGCGCTCAAAGCGCGGACGTAAGATGGTGCATCTATATAACGACAATTTCACGCCAACTGTTTCTGCTCCAAATCCTGTTGAGCAGCCTGCAAAGATTGAGGAGCCTACTCAGCCTCAGGAAGAGACATATACTCCACATGTAGAGGTAGAGGAGGTGGTTGAGCAGCCAAAGCGTTTAGGTGATGTTTTGGGTGGTGGCGTGCAGACGTTAGCCGACGCTATGGCATCTGCCGATGAGCCTACAACACCGTTTAATCGTATCACGGAGCTTCGCAAGGCGATAGGTCTCAACGATAAGTTCCTTATGATTCGCGATTTGTTTGATGGCGACGCGGAGCGTTATGAGGCTACGATAGATACGTTGGATGAGTTCGATGATTTGGATGAGTGCATGATATATATCGTTGAGAACTTCCATTGGAATCCAGATCTTGAGGCAGCAAAACTTATAGTATCGCTCTTGGAACGTAAATTGGCATAAAATATAGCGTTATGGCAAAATTATATGTAGTACCTACACCAATTGGTAATCTCGAAGATATAACCCTCAGAGCAATAAACGTGCTTAAGGAGGTGGACTTTATCCTTGCTGAGGATACACGCACAACATCACATTTGTTGCGTCACCTCGGCATCGAGAAGCCTATGCACTCTCACCATAAGTTTAACGAACATGCTACGGTGGGTCGTGTGGCTGAGGCTATAAATAGCGGTCGCGATGTGGCATTGGTGTCGGATGCCGGTACGCCAGGTATCTCCGATCCAGGATTCTTGCTTGTCCGCAAGTGTGTGGAGGAGGGTATTGAGGTTGTTACACTGCCTGGTGCAACAGCACTTATCCCTGCTGTGGTGCAGAGTGGCTTCCCTTGCGACAGATTCTGTTTTGAGGGCTTCTTGCCACAGAAGAAGGGTCGTATGAAGCGTCTTCAGGAGCTCGCCTTGGAGCCACGTACACTCGTGCTTTACGAGTCGCCATATCGTGTTGTCAAGTGCTTGGAGCAGCTCGCTGAGACCTTTGGCGTGGAGCGTAGAGTAGCTGTCGTCAGGGAGATTACCAAGAAGTTTGAGGAGACGGTGCGAGGCACTATTGCGGAGGCTTTGGAGCACTTCCGTGAGCACGAGCCTAAGGGAGAGTTTGTTATCGTTGTTGAGGGTTACGACCCTAAGCGCAAGGACTCTAAGGAGGACGAAGAAGAGGAGGAGTAAAATAATGTTGCACCTTGTATGTCATCCTGAGCGAAACGAAGTGAAGTCGAAGGATCTCCTCGTTATACAACTCGATGACAATGAGCCCATAGCGAGGAGATTCCTCGACTACGCTCGGAATGACATAGACACAATACCTTACTTTTCACCTTTCACCTCTCACTTTTCACTTTAAAAGTTATGAAGCTAAGCGTAGTTATACTCAATTGGAATGGTCGCAAGCACTTGGAGCGTTATCTGCCGAGTGTTGTGGAGCATACATCGGGCGATGCAGAGGTCATCATTGCCGATAACGGCTCTACGGATGACTCGCTTGCGTGGTTGCGTATTAACTACCCCGATATTCGTGTGGTGAAGCTCGATAAGAACTACGGCTTTGCTGGTGGATATAACCGCGCGCTAAGAGAGATTGAGAGTGAGTACTACCTACTGCTAAATTCCGATGTTGAGGTGACAGCAGGGTGGTGGCAGCCTTTAGTTGAGGTGCTGGATAGAGAGAAGGATGTTGCAGTTGTTGCGCCTAAGTTGTTGGCTGATAGCGACCATGCAATGTTTGAATATGCAGGTGCTTCGGGCGGTTTTATCGACTACCTCGGCTATCCCTTCTGTCGCGGAAGAATTCTATCGACGGTGGAGCGTGATGAGGGTCAATATGACGATGCGCGAGATATCTTTTGGGCGAGTGGTGCGGCGATGTGTTGCCGTAGCGAGGTCTTTCACGCTATGGATGGCTTTGATGAGGATTTCTTTGCCCACATGGAGGAGATTGACCTGCAGTGGCGCATGCAACTTAGCGGTTGGCGCATAATGGTTGAGCCTCGTTCCAAGGTATATCATTTGGGCGGTGGCACGTTGCCTCCATCATCGATGAAGGTATATCTTAACCACCGTAATAACCTTGCAATGTTGTATAAGTGTGCAACACCTATGCAACGTATTGTTGTGGCTGTGGTGCGCCCACTAACAGATGCCGCGGAGGCTTTGGCATATCTTCTTACGCTACATCCTCATAAGGCATGGGCTATAGCGAGGGCATGGGGAAGATTTATCGCGTGGCATAAGATGCTCGCGGTGAAGCGTAAGGCTGTGGTGCGTAGTAAAAAGGCGGAGCATATATACGGCTTTTCTATAGTATTGCGTTATATCTTTGGCGCAAGACGATTTAAAAATATGATGTGATGAGAAGACTTATTATTATCCCGACATACAACGAGAAGGAGAATATCAGAAAGATGATCGACCGTCTTATGGCTATGCCAGAGGGTTTCGACTTGCTGATTGTTGATGACGGCTCGCCGGATGGCACGGCAAACCTTGTGCGTGAGGCTCAGGAGTGCTACGGTGAGCGTTTGGCGATGATAGAGCGCAGTGGTAAGTTGGGTCTCGGCACGGCATATATAGCAGGTTTCAAGTATGCCTTGGAAAAGGGGTATGACCGCATCTTTGAGATGGATTGCGACTTCTCGCATAACCCTGATGACCTGCCACGTTTGGATGCTATGCTCGATGAAAAAGATGTGGCTATAGGCTCGCGCTACTCACGTGGTGTGAATGTCGTGAATTGGCCTATGGGACGACTTCTGATGTCTTACTTCGCATCGAAATATGTGCGCATCGTAACGCGTATGCCTGTAGCGGATGCTACGGCAGGCTTTGTGGGCTACCGTCGTGAGGTACTGGAGGCTATCAACTTCGACCGTGTGGCGATGAATGGCTATGGCTTCCAGATAGAGATGAAGTATACGGCGTGGCGCATAGGATTCTCCATTGGCGAGGTGTCGATAATCTTCATCGACCGTGAGGAGGGAACATCGAAGATGTCGTCAGGAATCTTTGGTGAGGCATTCTTCGGAGTGCTGAAACTACCATTTAGAAGTATCAAACGTAAATAAATAGAAGAACTATGGATATGAGAGAGGCAGAGTTGGCAACGGCGCGACTCTTAGAGGTTATGGATAGGCTCCGCGCGGAGTGCCCATGGGATAGAGAGCAGACCTTCGACTCGTTGCGAAATAATACTATCGAGGAGACATACGAGTTGGTTGATGCCATCACCGACAAAAATATGGAGGGTATCAAGGAGGAGTTGGGCGATTTGCTACTGCACGTAGTCTTCTACTCGAAGATGGGTGATGAGACAGGAGCGTTCAACTATGCCGATGTGGCAAATGGCGTGTGTGATAAGCTTATCTACCGTCATCCTCACGTCTATGGCGATATCCATGCCGATACTCCTGAGGAGGTAAAGCAGAATTGGGAGGCTCTGAAGCTACGTAAGAAGAGGCGTAAGAGTGGTGCTTTGAGTGGTGTGCCACAGTCGCTACCTGCAATGGTCAAGGCTTTCCGCATCGGTGAGAAGGCAGCTGCTACGGGCTTCGACTGGGAGCAGAAGGAGGATGTGTGGGCTAAGGTCAAGGAGGAACTTATGGAGGTGGATGCCGAGATCGAGGCAAAGGATAAGGAGCATCTCACGGATGAGATTGGCGATTTGTTCTTCGCGCTTATAAACGCCTGCCGTCTCTATGGTATCGACCCTGAGGGTGCTTTGGAGCGTACCAATAAGAAGTTTATCCGTCGCTTTGGTTATGTCGAGCAGAAGGCTGAGGAGTTGGGCAAGACCCTGCACGATATGTCGCTTGCGGAGATGGATAAGTATTGGGATGAGTGTAAAAAACAGGAAAACAAATAATTAATACTATTATGGCTTTGATTAGAGAAGTTCGTGGCTACATGCCAGAGATTGGTAAGGATACATGGTTGGCTGAGAATGCAACGATTCTTGGTAATGTGAAGATTGGTGAGAATTGCTCAATATGGTACAATGCGGTGCTTCGTGGTGATGTTAATGCTATCACTATTGGCAATAATTCAAATATTCAGGATGGCGTGGTTATCCACACCCTCTATGATGGCTCGAAGAACCCATCACAGACCCATATTGGCGATTTTGTGTCGGTGGGACATAATGCCGTAATTCATGGTGCTGTTATTGAGAACGACTGCCTTATCGGTATGGGCGCAACGATTTTGGATAATGCTGTTGTTGGTACAGGATGTATCGTTGCGGCTAATGCCTTGGTGTTGTCGAATCAGAAGCTTGAGCCAAACTCGGTCTATGCTGGTGTGCCTGCAAAGAAGGTTAAGGATGTAACACCTGAGCAGCGCGAGGAGATTATCAAGCGCACGGCACGTGACTATCGCGTGTACGCATCGTGGTACGAGAAGTAAAATCATTCAAATCTTTTTACGGTGAACTGGAAAAACACCATACTACCCCATATTGTTATTGCGTTGGCGTTGAGTCTCGTTATTAATTTTTCGTATCTCCTTGTGCCGATAATCACCGACCAGGGAGTTAACGAACGTGCTAATAATGATGATAATGGAACGCATAACGTTGGCGTATTGCACCTCTCAAGCGATATGCATGGTTATATCGTTTGTGATTGTGAGATGCGCGATAGTACCTATGTCACCGCATGGCAGGTGCGTACAATGAAGTTGCAGGATGGTGATACTTTGGAGTTCTCCGTACGTCCTCCACAGGATATACCATCGGAGATTGTAGGTGCACATCCTCGTTTGGATAGGGTGATGATGCGTAATGGCACCGCCTTCGACCTTGATATGATATACGACCGCCCAAGTCGTACCGTCGAGTTTGTGTGGCAGATTGCATATTATGCACTACTATCGTTTGTGCTTATCTGTATCTTTGTGATGCTGAGGGAGCGCAAGACATCTGCTACTTGGCACTACCTCAGGGTTGTTGTGCTGGCTATCCTCGTTACGGGCATTGCTATATATTTTGCCCCCGTTATGGCATTCAAGGATGGTGTGATGCGTATCGTATTCTTCTTTGAGTCTCCACCACGTGATAATGTATATCTTGTGGTGCTTACCAAGTCGCTATTTATGTTGGTGGTATCGGCACTCTACTCCTATATATATACGCTTATGCAGCAGCGTCAGGTTATGGTTGTGGAGAATGAGCGTCTTAAGACCGAAAATCTCGCAACGCGTTATAATATGCTTGTGGGACAGATTAACCCTCACTTCTTCTTTAATTCGCTCAATTCGCTCTCGATGTTGGTGCGTGAGAAGGATGATAAGCGCGCGTTAGAGTATATCGAGCAGTTGTCATACACGTTCCGTTATATTATCCAGAACGGTCAGACAAGTGAAACAACGCTCAAGGATGAGATGGCATTTGCTGAGGCATACATATATTTATTTAAGATACGTTATGCCGATAAGCTCTTCTTCGACATCAATATTGACCCAATCTATATGGATTGGACTCTGCCAGCATTGTCGTTGCAACCTCTTATTGGTAATGCAGTGAAGCATAATAGCATCACTACGAAGAATCCTTTGCATGTGGCGATACGTGTTGTGGATGGTGTCTTGGAGATTGAGAATCCGAAACATCCTAAACTCGATGTTGAACCGTCGACAGGTATAGGTCTTCAGAATCTACGCAGTAGATGGCAGATAATTTCAGGCAGTGATATAGAGGTTGTTGATGAAGAGCATCGTTTTATGGTACGATTGCCACTCCAAAAATGTAGCAAATAATGAGACGAGTAATTATAGTTGAAGATGAAACAGCTGCTGCGGTAAACTTGCGTAGTATGCTTGCTTCTATTGATTCTAACGTGGAGGTCCTCGCAGTGCTTGAGTCTGTAGAGGAGGCAGTGGAGTTCTTCTCCTCGGATGTTGAGGCTGATGTTGTATTTATGGATATTCACCTGGCTGATGGTGAGTCGTTCCGTATATTCCAAAGCGTGGATATCAATATCCCTATTATCTTCACTACGGCTTATGATGAGTATGCGTTGCAGGCGTTCAAGGTAAATAGTATCGACTATATCCTAAAACCATACAAGGAGGAGGAACTTCGTCGTGCATTGGATAAGCTCGAAAGGCTTACAGTGGGTGAGCGCACTATGCAGAAGGATAGTCGTGAGAAGATGGTGCGTGAGGTGCATGGCGATAATATGCAGACTATGCTCCTTAGATATAAGGATAAGCTTATCCCTGTCACTGCCGATGAGGTGGCATTCTTCTATACCTCGGAGGAGCGTGTTACGGTAACTACGCTGAAGGGCGATTGCTATCCTGTAGATAAGACACTTGAGTCACTCAGTCAACAGCTCTCTCCTGAGAAGTTTTTTCGCGCGAATCGTCAGTTTATCGTGTCGCGTCGTGCAGTGAAGGATATAGCTGTGTGGTTTGGTAGCCGCTTGGCACTCAATCTAACCATCGAAACACCAGAGCGAATAATCATATCTAAGGCGAGAGTGCCAGAATTCAAGAGTTGGCTGCAGTCCGTTCACGCCGACTAAATGGCACTTCAACCACCACAATGGTCGTTTGACCTAAGGGGCAGGAACAAATCGTTGTTATGGGTTGTACCTTTGTACTAAGAAAACAGAGGTATAACCCATTAAAATTTATAATTATGAAAAAGATTATGTTCTTAGCTCTTATGCTATCGGTGATGGCAGTAGCTTCAGCTTCAGCAAATGATTCAGCTCGTAGACCTTCAGGTGCAATGTTTGGCATTGGTAATGGCGGAGCTTTCGTAGCAATAAATGTAGGAGGCCCTTCAGGTCCTGGTCACCATCACCACGGAGAGTATCGCGGAGGATGTCCTGGTCACCACGCAGACCATAAGTATCACAAGGGTGAGTGCCGCAGTTGCGAGAAGTATGCAAAGAAGATTCGCGAGTGCAAGAGGTGCAAGGGCAATAAGAGATGTGACTACCACAAGGGTCACGGCGGAAGACCTCACCCAGGCTTCGGTAACCCACACCGCCCAGGTACTCCTCCACCTCCTCCAGCTCCACGTCGTTGGTAGTGAGTAGGTGATAATCAAGAAAAAGTGAACGGCAAATCCGTTCGCTTTTTCTTTTTTGTACGGTTGACCACCCAATTTTGCCGTTTCACCCCCAAAGTGTAGCGTAATACGAAAAAAAACACTATTTTCGCAGAGCGAAAAGCATATACAAAGAAATAACAGAAAATATAGATATGACAAAAAGATTTTTAGCTCTACTTGTTATGCTCTGCATAGCAATTCCTACGATGGCACAATCGGTGAAGATTACTGCAAAGATTGTGGATGCAGAGAGTAAAGAGGGTATCATCGGTGCGATTATGGAGGTTGTTGATCCTAAGAGTGATAAGCGTCGTCACTCGGTGTCAGGTGCCGCAGGTGCTACAATAGTTACGGGTGTTACCTCTGGTGAGTATGAGGTGACAGTGGCGTTTATTGGCTATACAACATTTAAGCAGAATGTTAAGGTTGAAGGTAGTAACGTCGACCTTGGCGTTGTAGAGCTTAAGCCTGAAGCGGTATCTATCGACATGGTCGTTAAGGAGGTGCAGGCATTGCGTACTTCACAGAATGGCGATACTGTAGCCTATAATGCTGCAGCATTCAAGGTCTCGACAGATGCCGATGTTGAGGGTCTGTTGAAGAAGATGCCTGGTATTACTATATCAAATGGTCAGGTAGAGGCACAGGGTGAGCAGGTTAAAAAGATTTTTGTTGATGGCAAGGAGTTCTTTGGTGAGGATGTATCAACAGCTCTCAACTCTCTCCCTGCGCAGGCAGTAGACCGTATCGAGGTCTTTAATAAACTCTCGGATAATGCTGAGTTCTCAGGTATGGACGATGGCGAGGGATATAAGGCTATCAATATCGTAACTCACTCGAATATGCGTCAGGGTGTATTTGGTAAGCTCTATGGCGGTTATGGCTATCAGCCTGATGTGGATGGCTCGCCTGCGGAGTTCCAGTTCCAGAGTCCTGATGTTTATCAGCCAGAGGTGGCGGGCGTTACATCACACCATAAGTTCAACCTCGGAGGTAACGTAAACATCTTCCAGGGTTCGAGCCGTGTGTCGGTTATTGGTCTATTCAATAACGTTAACCAGCAGAACTTCTCGTTCGAGGATATCCTCGGTGTCACAGGTGGTGGCGGTGGTATGGGTCCCGGCCGTGGCGTAGGTCGATATATGGTGCGCCCACAGAGTGGTGTGGCACGTGTAGGCTCTATCGGTGTTCAGTACTCCGACTCGTGGGGTAAGGATGATAAGGTTAAGCTTAATGGTTCATATTTCTTCAATGACACAAACACTCGCAACAAGAGCCTACTTCAGAAGTGGTACGAGGCACCATCGCCAAAGGATTATCTTGAGCAGGAGGGTGAGTCTGAGACACATAATGCAAACCATCGTCTTAACCTTCGCTTAGACTGGAATATCAATAAGAATATGTCGCTTATGTCGCGTACAAACTTTAGCTTCCAGTCCAATGACCCTTATAGCCAGCAGTATGGTGAGCTTAAGGGTGAGACAGCAGAGCTTAAGGGTTTGCCATACGAGATGCTATATAATGGCTCGGAGGGTGAGTCGCACGCATTGCGTTTCAGCGAGTTCTTGCAGTATCGCGTAAAGCTCGGTAAGGCGGGTCGTACAATCACTGTCGATGGTCGTTATGCTACACGCCAGACACCTGAGTCGTGGACAAATAGCTACTCTACGCTATCTACATCTTATGATGCTGAGAGCGGTGTGGCAACGCCATTGCTTCGCTTTGTGTCGTCAACAGCTCCTCAGGGTCAGAATGATGTACGTGCAAACTTTACATACACCGAGCCTGTGTCGAAGTTCTCACAGGTAAGCCTCCAGTATCGTTTCGACTATGAGGATCAGCAGATTGAGAAGACATCGTTCATCACCGCTGACGATAGCTTCAACACTGTAGGTCTTACGCCAGACCCAAGCCTCTCGTCGCTCACTACAAGTACAAGTATGGAGCATCGTGTAGGTCCTGGCTTCCGCTATGCTAAGCAGCGTAATACCGTGGTGGCGAATGTATACTACCAGCACTCTATCCTCGATGGTATGGTTAAGGGTGAGAATGTATCACGCGACTTCGACCACGTGACATACTTCCTTATGGCAAATGTGGCATTCAATCCACAGAATAGTATACGTATGTTCCTAAGTTCATATACGCAGAACCCTGATGTGCGTAACTTGCAGGATATCTACGATGTATCGAATGCTCAGTACCTCTCTAAGGGTAATCCAAATTTGGTATCGTCATACAACCACCGCTTCAACTTCCACTACATCCGCTCGAATATCGAGAAGGGACGTACATTTATGTGGATGTTGCATGCTCAGCTAACTCAGGACTATATTGGTCAGTCTATCGCCTATAACCCAACTATAGATGTTGATGGCGAGGTTTATAACCCATTGCAGTACTCAACATACGAGAATATGGATGGTTTTATGTCGTTCCGCACAAACATCAGTTATGGCTTCCCAATTAATCCTATCAAGTGTAACTTGAATGTTATGGTGGGCGCAAACTGGTCACAGACACCATCTATCATCAATGGCGAGATGAACTATACATCAAACATGGGTTACGATGCTATGGTATCTTTGGGTAGTAACATCTCGGAGAATCTCGACTTTACCCTACAGTGGAACGGTGCATATAACGATGCTCGCCAGTCATTGGCGCAGCGTGGTCGCAACAACCAGTACTTCAGCCACACAGCATCAGGTACTTTGAAGTGGGTATTCTGGAAGGGCTTCACCCTTACAGCTGCGGTTAACTACAACCAGTATATCGGCTTCACAGACAACTATAATGAGGATTACCTCATCTGCAACGTATACCTCGGCAAGAAGCTCTTCAAAAATAAGCAAGGTGAGGTTCTTGTAGGCGTCAACGACCTACTTAACCAGAACTCCGCCTTCGTACGTACCGTAGGTAGTGGTTATACGCAGAATAGTTGGAATAGCGTTGTAGGTCGTTACTTCACTGTTCAGTTCAACTACAACCTCCGTTACTTCGGTAAGGGCGCATCGAAGAATATCGACGACTACGAAGGTATGGGCAATAAGGGTAAGATGCCCCCATTTGGCCCACCGATGCGCCGATAAAGAGACTTTTAAGGCTTAAGATACCCTCGGGATGTAGCATTGTGCTATCCCGAGGGTATCTCTTTTTTGTAATATCGGCGAGAAATTATTGCTGTTTGCCAAATTTTTTATTATCTTTGCGCGTTATGTATGTAATACATAAGTTGATATACAGAGTAACAAGAAAACAAAGAATATAGACATGGATATTTTATCAAAAGTTATTAAGCTCTTTTTCGGCTCAAAGGCTGATAAGGATCGTAAGGAGATTATGCCTTATGTTGAGAAGGTTAAGGCTGTATATCCTTCAATATCAAAACTCTCTAACGACGAGCTTCGTGCTCGCTCAGCAGCGTTGAGCAAGGCTATTGCCGACTTTATCGCTGCCGATGAGAAGAGTATTGCTGATAACAAGCTTATCTTGGAGCTTCCTGAAACATCACTCAAAGATAAGGAGCGTATCTCAAAGGAGATTGACGATGCTACAAAGCGCATCGATGAGAAGATTGAGCAGAAGCTTGAGGAGATTCTTCCTGAGGCATTTGCTATCATGAAGGATACAGCACGTCGTTTTGCTGAGAATGATGAGGTTGTGGTAACGGCTAACGACTTCGACCGTAACCTTGCTGCTGAGCGTGGCGATTTGGTACGTATCGAGGATGATAAGGCTATCTACAGCAGCCAGTGGACTGCAGGTGGTAACGTCATCAAGTGGGATATGGTACACTACGATGTTCAGCTCTTTGGTGGTGTTGCTCTCCACAAGGGACGTATCGCTGAGATGGCGACTGGTGAGGGTAAGACCCTTGTAGCTACATTGCCAGTATTCCTCAATGCCCTTGCTCATAAGGGTGTGCACGTGGTGACAGTGAACGACTACCTCGCACGTCGTGATGCCGAGTGGATGGGTCCTATGTATCAGTTCCACGGCTTGTCGGTAGCTTGTATCGACAACACACGACCTAACTCTGCCGAGCGTCGCAAGGCTTATATGTCGGATATCACCTTCGGTACTAACAATGAGTTTGGTTTCGACTACTTGCGTGATAACATGGCATCGCAGCCAAAGGACCTTGTGCAGCGCAAGCACCACTATGCTATTGTCGATGAGGTCGACTCAGTGTTGATTGACGATGCTCGTACTCCACTTATCATCTCTGGTCCTGTGCCTAAGGGTGGTGATCAGCTCTTTGCCGAGTATCAGCCTGCTGCAAAGTATATCTACGACCTTCAGAGCAAGATGTCGTCATCGGATGTTGCCGAGGCTAAGCGTCTCTACAATGAGGGACAGATGGAGGAGGCAGGTAAGCTTCTTCTTCGTGCTCATAAGGCTATGCCTAAGTATAAGGCACTCATTAAGTTCTTGTCTGAGCCAGGTGTAAAGGTGCTTCTCCAGAAGACAGAGAACATCTATATGCAGGACAACGAGCGTCGTATGCCTGAGATTACCGATGAGAACTTTGTTGTTCACGACGAGAAGATGAACTCTCTTATCCTTACAGATAAGGGTCACGAGGTGGCATCTAAGCGTTTTGGTGAGGAGGGCTTCTTCGTATTGCCAGATATCGGTGCACGTATTGCTGAGTTGGAGCACAACAAGGAGATTTCTCATGAGGAGCGCGCGCAGAAGAAGGATGAGCTTCTCACAGAGTACTCTGTAAAGGCTGAGCGCGTACATACCATGAATCAGCTTCTTAAGGCATACTTCATGTTCGAGAAGGAGGTTGAGTATGTGCTTATCGATAACAAGGTGAAGATTGTTGACGAGCAGACTGGTCGTATTATGGAGGGTCGTCGCTATTCTGATGGCTTGCACCAGGCGATCGAGGCGAAGGAGAGTGTAAAGGTTGAGGATGCAACGCAGACCTTCGCAACAATTACTCTTCAGAACTACTTCCGTATGTATCACAAGTTGGCAGGTATGACAGGTACCGCAGAGACTGAGTCGTCGGAGTTCTGGAGCATCTACAAGCTCGATGTAGTTGTTATCCCTACAAACAAGGATGTTATACGTGATGACCGTGAGGATTTAGTATATAAGACTGAGCGAGAGAAGTATAATGCTGTTATCGCAGAGATTGAGAAACTCGTAGCTGAGGGTCGCCCTGTATTGGTGGGTACAACCTCTGTGGAGATCTCTGAGTTGCTCAGCCGTATGCTTAAGATTCGTGGTATCAAGCATAATGTGTTGAACGCTAAGCAGCACCAGCTTGAGGCACAGATTGTTGCTGAGGCAGGTCGCAGCGGTCAGGTTACTATCGCTACGAATATGGCGGGTCGTGGTACCGATATCAAGCTTACTCCAGAGGTTAAGGAGAAGGGTGGTCTTGCTATCATTGGTACTGAGCGTCATGAGAGCCGTCGTGTAGACCGTCAGTTGCGTGGTCGTGCAGGACGTCAGGGTGACCCAGGTTCATCACAGTTCTTCGTGTCGTTGGAGGATAAGCTTATGCGTCTCTTTGGTTCTGATCGTATTGCATCTATGATGGATAAGATGGGTATCCAGGAGGGTGAGGTTATCCAGGCTGGTATGATGACTAAGGCTATCGAGCGTGCTCAGAAGAAGGTTGAGGAGAACCACTTTGGTGTTCGTAAGCGTTTGTTGGAGTATGATGATGTTATGAACTCACAGCGTGAGGTAATCTATACACGTCGCCGTCATGCTCTCTATGGCGAGCGCATTGACATCGACCTTAACAACCTCCGTTATGACTATGCTATCAAGTTTGTTGAGGCTCATGAGGGTTGCTCATTCGAGGAGTTCAAGTTCGACTTGTTGCGCGAGGTAACACTCGACACAACGCTTATCGAGGAGCAGTATAACGCCATGAAGCCTAAGGAGCTTATCGAGGCTATTGTTAAGGACCTTGAGGCTCTCTACGAGCGTAAGGCTAAGGCATTTGCCGATATACTTCGTCCAAATATGGAGCGTTACTACGCGCAGTTTGAGAATAATATGACTGCACGCCTTGCCTTCCCATTCACTGATGGTCGTTTGCGTTACTCTATCCCTGTGGAGATGCAGAAGTGTAAGGATAGCGACTGTATGGAGGTATACCGTGTATTTGCGAAGGTGGCACTCTTTACAACTATTGATGATGCTTGGCGTGAGCACCTCCGCGAGATGGATGACCTCCGTCAGAGCGTTCAGAATGCTACATACGAGCAGAAGGATCCACTTCTCATCTATAAGTTAGAGTCATTCCAGCTATTCTCTAAGATGTTGGAGGATATCAACCGCGATGTCTTGTCTCTATTGAATAAGGTATATCTTGATATCCGCGAGAATACCCAGAATATGGAGCAGGCGCGTGAGCAGAAGTCGAAGATTGATGTTAATAAGCTTCAGGCTTCACGTATGGCTGCCGCAGCAGCTGCAGGTCAGGGCGAGCGTGGTAAGACTGCGCCTATCAAGGTTGATAAGAGCGTAGGTCGTAACGATCCATGTCCATGTGGCTCAGGAAAGAAGTATAAGCATTGTCACGGCAAACTATAAAAATTTCTTGTGATAAGTGGCACATCTACTGCCGCTAACAAAAGATTCCTGCAATGGGCAGTACGCCCAAGTACAGCCCATCGCAGTAACTTTTGCCGAGCGTTGTATCTGACCACTTCTAACAAGAAATTTGGCTGAGGACTGATTATAGTAAACAATTAGAATTTGACAAATGGGATATAAGGAGCAGAAACAGCGTCAGTTCGACACTCGATATTTGCAGATGGCACGCGTATGGGCAGAGAACTCATACTGCGTACGCCGTAAGGTTGGTGCGCTTATCGTGAAGGATAATATGATTATCTCAGATGGTTACAACGGCACACCTGCCGGCTTTGAAAATATATGTGAGGATGACATGGGCAAGACTAAGCCTTATGTTCTCCATGCTGAGGCTAATGCTATCACTAAGGTTGCCAAGAGTGCCAATAACTGTGATGGCTCTACACTCTATATCACCGCTTCACCTTGCATTGAGTGTGCAAAACTTATCATTCAGGCAGGTATCAAGCGCGTTGTTTATAGCGATTCATACCGTCTTGAGGAGGGTCTTGATCTTCTTCGCAGGGTTGGTATTGAATGTGTGCACCTCCCCATAGATTAATTTCTTGTGATAAGGCGCAATCTGCGTCACATCATTAAAAGTAAGTATCCTCGGGCTGTACTAATGTGTACTATCCCGAGGATTCTTCTTTTATGATGCAACACATCTCACGCCTTCTAACAAGAAATTGGGTTTGTGTGCTTCTGAGCGTTGTATCTACTCCCTTCTAACAGGAAATTAGGTCGTGGTGTAGTCTCTACTGCCCAAAACTTCAACTATTACCTTTTGTGATTGTGAGTATCTTGGCAAGAGGACACTCCTTGCATCTGCCGCGATTGCAATACTCTGTCGATAGCTGAATTAGAGCCTGGCTATCAAATGCGCTCTTTGCAATCTGCTTATTGTACTGCCATTGACGAGTATAGGTGTTATCCTCGGCACGTATGTTATATAGCAGATTGATAGCCTTCTCGCATATATTATGTGACTCGGTATAGTTGCTATAGGCAACAAGCACAGGTATAATGGCATTGATAGCGATGATATTACTCATCGTAGAGCCTATCTTAGAGGATATACTCCTATCGAAGCTCTCGCTCATTAGTCTATCTACCCAGTAGTCGGATGCTGAGCAACTGAATAGCGCGTGTATATCTCTATCCCCCTTACAGCTCATAATTCCACTTATGGATATAGAGTTATTATGTATGCAAGCTGCTAGCTGTGCGAGACGTAATGTAGGGTGGTTGTTTATATGTATGCCCGATAGTCGCCAGTCATGGGCATTAAGTGGCTTGATATTATATTTCGAAGCGAGGTGTTGAAACTCCTGCTTGATATCTACAGCATAGCTATCGTTATATAGGTCGAGAAGTCCTGCACCACCTAAAAGGAGTGCTTCAATCTTATACAGCGCGTTGTTCTCGCGCATAAGGACGTTATGGGGTATCAGCTTAGCCAGGCGTGTCGCCATATTGCGATTAGGCTTTCCGAGGAGATAACGAAGGGTGAGATGGTATAGTGTTTGCGACCAGCAACACCCCTCATCCTTATATATCGTCTCGATATCGAAGGCCTTACGCACCATACGCTCCATAGTAAGTGTGTGGAACAATGCGTGTAGATTATCGTCGTTGAGCTCTGCGATAAGGTTATGGCAAAGCCCAAAACGACATCCTTCGATAAGCTTATCGAGACTAATATTTTCGGTGTGCCCCATAGTGTAAGATTAGAATAGGTTAAGTTCGATGAGTGCCTCCTCCGACATCATAGACTTATCCCATTGTGGATCGAATGTAAGAGTGATATTTACCTTCTCTACGCCATCTACCTTGCTCACTTCGCGGTGTATATCCTGAAGCAACATATCTGCCATAGGGCAGTTAGGGGCCGTAAGGGTCATGATAATATCGGCTGTTCCCGACGGCTCGAAATTAATCTCGTAGATAAGACCGAGATCATAGATGTTTACAGGAATCTCAGGGTCGTATATATTCTTTAGGGTAAGAACAATGTTCTTCTCTATTTGTAGTATCTCCTCTGGTGACATATTTCACTTAATATTTTACGTTGTTATCGTTTACTTTTGTCCTGCATAAACGAGGGCATCGAGCTTCATCTGGGCAACCATTGCTCTAAGTCCATTGCTTCGCGTAGGTGATAGGTTCTCGCCAAGACCTATGGCGTCGATAAAGTATAGGTCGATATGCGCCAACTCCTCAGGGCAGCGATTATTCATAACTCTGATAAGTAGTGCGATGATGCCTTTTGTGATTATAGCATCACTATCGGCAGTGTACACCACCTTGCCATCCTTAAGCTCGGAAGCTACCCACACTCTGGACTGACAACCCTCGATAAGGTATTTGTCGTTGCGCTTCGATGGGTCGATCATTGGAAGTGACTCACTTAAGCTTATGAGGTAGTCGTACTTATCAAGCCAGTCATCGAACATCGAGAACTCCTCAATGATAGCATCTTGTATTTTGTCGTTATTCATATATTATCACTATTTTATTGTTATACACTCTGAAAGTGGGCTTGCTGTAGATGCCCATGGTTGGTCTATACCGAGGAGTGTTGTAAGCGTTGGTGCTACCTCGGTCATATTTACATCACGACCAAAAGTTCCTGACTTGAGTATGCCATAGATAATGAGTGGAACTCTACGGTCGTAGTTATATCCCGCATCAGATGATGAGCGGATTGAGTTGTCTTCAATAATCCAGCCGGGCATGAAGTCTATAATAACATCGCCTGAGCGTGTAGCAAAGTAGCTCTGCTGCATAAGTCTGCTACGACCCTCTGCAAAGGATGTATTACGCAATGATGATGCCGATATAGCTGATGATATACCACGTAGCTGCAGCATAAATGTTGCTATCTCCTCGCGTATAGTATCAATCGATAGTTGCTTGTTGTTAAGTAGCTGGTGGTTAAGGTATAGCGCATTATTGGCAAAGCCAAGAACGTAGCTATCCGAACCATAACGCGCACCTAAGAAGGCATTTACAATAACCTCCATTTGGCGGATATTAAATCGCTCACGCTCTCTACCGCCTATTGGGTTGTAGGATGGCGATGTGCCATGGTCTGAGGTGACAACCACTGCCACTTTAAGTGGGTTATCAACCAATGAGTATACAAATGTCAGAAACTCACCAAGATCCTTGTCAAGACGATAGAGCATATCCTCATACTCCATAGACTCTGGACCGTATGTCGATGCTATGTAACGTGAGGTGTCAAGGCAGATGTTCAACACGTCTGGTGCAATATCTTCGCCGAGCTTCTCCTTTGTTATAAGTGTCGATGCAAACTTAAGAAGCATGGTGTTGCCTGCAGGGGTATAGCGCATCTGTCCAATTGCCGACTTTGAATTGTTGAGGTTGATATTACTAAGTAGATTAGTGCTCTTATTCTTGATATCCTCTATTACGGCAACTTCGCTATTGTGGTATAGCGATGCAAGATGTAGCGGTGTCCATCGCTTGAGAGTATATTGGGCGTTGCAATTTTTGCTGTTATACTCCTTCACCCATGCAGGAATATCTTTGCTATATGCCGATGATGTTGTCCAGTGGGTTTTGTTGTTCTCAACCCAATATGGAGTTCCACTCTGTCCTGAAAGAATGATTGCTGATAGAGGGTCGAGGGCAACTGTAAATGACTTGCTTTGGCTGTTTGATGCTACAACCATATCGCTAAGTGTCGGACAGTTGAGTCGGTATGGTGAGTAGCTACCTGTTCCTGTGCTGAATGGCACTGGCTGCACCTTTTTATCCTCAATGAGTGATACGCTTGAAGAGTCGATATAGCTCCACCACTGTTCGCCTATGGCACCATGTACTGAAGGCTGTGCGCCTGTTGCGAATGTTGCCAATCCTGCGGCGGTCGACGTTAGGGCATAGTCATAATAGGCGTTAGTGTAAGTAACACCGCCTGTCATAAGACGCTTAAATCCTTGTTGCTGGAAATTATCCTCATAGCGTACCAAGTCATTACTACGCATCGAGCCCACAACGATGTTGATTATCAATTGAGGCTTTTGTGCGTATGACGCAGTAAGTGACGCAACAATTATAGTAAGTGTCAGTAATACCTTTTTTGTGAAATTTCCAGTCATAACCATAAATTAATCTGCAAATTTACAAATTTATTTGTAACATCTGCTCCATTATGGTCTTTTCTTCGGATAAATCTACATCTTTTAGCTCCGATATCGCTTTTAGCTGTGCTTCGCAGAACTTACGATATGCCTCGCTATAGGGATTATTCGGACGATGGTTTACAGCACGCACGATACTCTCAACCTTACTCATCAGCTCTTTGCTCTTATGTGATAGTGCTGCCTCACAGAACTTCTCGACTATATATTCCACCGCTTGGCGTGATGGATGTACGAGGTCCTCGCCATAGAAGCGGTAGTCGCGCAAATCATCAATAAGAATTTCAAACGATGGGAAGTATGAAGCACGGTCATTGTACTTGCGGCATGCCTTATCAATAGCAACGCGAAGTATCGCCTTTGATAGAGAATTATCCTCCAATCCTTCGCTTACGTGGCGAACAGGGCTAACGGTGAATAGTACACGTCCAGGTGTATATGAGATAATCTCCTCGATATAATGTTCGCACTCCTCTATGGTAAGTAGCTCGCGAATAAATAGTTGGTGTGGTTGTTTATGACAATTAGCCACCACCTCGCCACTATCTTTTAATCGGTATACCCATGCCGTGCCAAGTGTTACAATCGTAAGATCCGCACTTTGCAATGCTCTCTTGCCTCGGCTTAGTGCTTCACTCATTGCCTCTATTGTCTTATTAGGGGTATTTCCTGAAACTGAAGAGTGAAAATTATGGTGAACATATCTGCCATCTAGCTCCATTAGCTCCGTTACATTCGGAACGCTCAATTCCGACATCATACGCATAGCGTGTGCTATTGATGCAGGATTGAAGAGTATGCCTGTAGGAGATATCGTTACTTGAAACTTACGCTTCCTAAGCTCCTCGCCTATGTTTGTTGCGAAGCACGAGCCGAGACACATAATTCTATGGCTATACTCAAGTGGTGCGCTCCACTTTTTAACCTCTATTTCGGTGCGAAATTTCATACTATCCAATTAAATATTTGCTCTTTGGGAGAAGTGAAATAACTTTTACAAAAACAGCTGATATTAAGAGAGTTAATGTTGCCGAAAGTATTATTGTATAAGGCGTAATCAACCCCCATGAAGAGACTATGTCGAAAACAGCTACAAGAACAAATATATGTATTAAATATATGCCATAGCTAAGTTTTGATAGTCGCTCGAAAAGAGGGTAGATACGACAAGGCTTCGCAATGAGTTTGAAGAGGAGGAATACGGCAATTGCAGTTAGCGCAACGCCCGTAGTTGCGAAGCACCAACTGCGCTCCCATGCAATGGCTAAATCGATAGTTCCGCTGATAGGGTAGGTCTCTCCAAGTTGTGCGTAGAAGGGTAGTGCTACAATGAGATATCCCACCACAAACATAGGAATTGCGACTAATAATGTATGCTTCACATTCCAATTCACATATTTGCGAATATAGTGGGCTACAACGATATAGCCTATAAAGCCACTTGTGTAGTATAACATTCCAAACTCGTTCCAGCTTGCCTCTCCCCATACCTCAGCTGTGCCCGTAGCAGATGCTGCTTCGCGGATGAAGGGTATGGCTGTTGAGATTAGCCATGCACCAATAAATAGTTGCTCGCCACGTTTAGAGACGCGCTCAAGCCATGGGGATATTATCGGCATAATGATATATATGCCGAGAAGCATATATACAAACCATAGGTGTCCTGAGTGTGGCATAAGGTTAAAGACTAAGCGAGACAGATTGCCCTTAATATCCACTTCGCCTCCTGAGCCCCACATAGGTACTATGGCATAGAGCAATGACCATAGGATAAATGGTATAGCAACGCGACCAAATCTACGTTTTAGGAATGTTATGCCATCGCATCTTACGGGAACAAGCAGATAGCTCGATGTCATCACAAAGAGAGGTACTGCACAACGTAGCGCAGAGTCGAGAAATGTCACCCAGCGAGCATCGCTGAGCGAGGCAATATACGATCCATCTCCTCCGAGATAAAAGGGCTCGATGCTATGTACGAGGATAACCATGAAGCAGGCAACGACACGTAGGTAATCAAGAAAGACTATACGTTGGTTGTCTGCGGAGGATAATTGAGAATTGTTCATCGCATTAAATTTTACACAAAGATAGCCAATTCGTAGAAATTTTCCTATCTTTGCCATATATTAATTAATGAAAGCTATGGAGAAGAATATTGTTTCATCATTCGATGTTGACCATCGTACTCTCGACGCAGGCTTGTACCTTCGTTCAGTATATACTATTAATGATGCCTACCAGGTACGTTCATGGGATTTGCGCTTCCGTGCTCCAATGGCACACGCACCACTCGGCTCAGGTGAGGTACATACCATAGAGCACCTTATGGCTTACTATCTACGTCTCGACGAGAAGATAGGCTCATCTATCGTCTCTTTCTGCCCTATGGGTTGTAAAACAGGCTTCTACCTCTCAACTATGCAGAATGTAGAGGCTGAGGATGTTCGTATGGCTTTGGCAGGCGTGTATAAGAAGGTATTCCCTCTTAAGTCAGCAGCCGATGTTGTAGGACTCAACGAGATTCAGTGTGGTAACCCAGGTTTGTATGCTATCGACTCTACAAATGCAGCTATGGCGGAGTATATGCGTACACTCTTCACTGCTGAGGAGGCATCAGAGTTGGGTATCGCTAATGTGTATGAAAAGTGGTGGTAATATGAAGATTTTGATCTGCGCGCCCACTTCGCGCGAATATCGCGCTATGCGCTATGCGTTGGATAACGCCTCAGGGTTGAAACATAACTACGACCTTGTTGAGGTGGGTATCGGTAAGGCTCTCTCTTCGGCAGGTGTTGCGCGAGCACTAACTCTTGCTACCGAGCAGTATGATATGTTGGCTGTAGTAGGATTTGCTGCGTCGGCACTTGGACGTAAGCAGGGCGATATCGTAATGCCTTGTCGTGCTATTCACCACGATGCTATAATCCCTGAGAATTTCTGCCCAGAGATTACCGATCCTCGTATGTTGCGTGGTACCGATCCTGAGACAGTCTTTACAGGTGACTCATTTGTAAATGCCGATATTATTCGTGAGGTGAAGTCTCGCTTTGGTGTAGAGTGTGGACTCTTTGATATGGAGATTGCTGCTATATGCCAGGTGGCTGAGCTATATAACAACATTCCTGTTGTTGTTGCTAAGTACGTTTCGGATGTTCCAGAGGAGGGACACTCCGAGCAGTCTTACGAGGAGTTTGCAAATGCTCACTCAGACTTTACGCCACTGCTTAATAGGCTTGAGGCTTTGTAATTTTTAATCCTATATATAATAAAATGTCCCAACCTTCTGGTTGGGACATTTTGTTTGTAGTAGTTGAGAACTACTGGTTCTGGAGGTACAACTCGTGATACTTGTTGTACTTATCCATCATACCCTCCATATCGCGGAGACGGAAGCAAAGCTTATTGAGGAAGTCAACAGCACCTGCGTCTGCTGGGTTAATCTCGTGAGCCTTCTCCAACCATGGAATAGCCTCAGCATATACCAAGTTAATCTTTGCGTTCTCAGCCTCGTATGCCTCGTAAGAGATGCCAGAGTTGCTGTTGAGAGCCTCAAGAAGCGCATTAGCCTTCTCTACGATGAAGTAGCCTGTGTAGAAGTTAGGCTCGAACTCGTTAGGACGCAACTCAACACACTTCTTGAATGATGCTACGCACTCGTCGTAGTTCTTCAATGCGTTGAATACACGACCGCGACCAAACCACAAATCGTAGTTTGTTGGATCCTCCTTAAGTGACTTCTCAACAAGTGTGATAAGCTCTGCTGGATCACCTACACCCTCCTCAGCAGTGTAGAACTGCATAAGACCATCGAGGATAGTGTTGTTCTTAGGGAAGAGCTTGATACCGTTGAGAAGAGTCTCCTTAGCCTTTACAAGGTAGAACTCACGATCTGCTTCCTTCTGACCATAGTAGCAGTGGAAGAGGTAGTAGTAGATGTTACCAGCCTCGTCAGCATAGCCTGTAGCCAAAGCCTTTGTGAAGATCTCCTCAGCTGCCTTGTATGCTGCCAATGCAGCGTCACCAGTAAGTGATGTTGCATAGATAGTCATAAGCATACCTGCGTTGTAGAGGTTGTTGCCATCAGCCTTTGTAGATGGAACGATGCTCTGTGCGTCGTATGCCAATGCGAAGCACTTTGCAGCCTCCTCAGTGCGACCTACAGTGTTGAGAGCGTCGCCCTGCATTGACAAAGCATTTGCAAGTGTCATAGCGATAGGGGCAATCTTAGACTCAGACTTTGCGTCAAGCTCATAAGCCTTAGCCAAAGATGCGATAGCTGTCTCAGCAAGGTTCTCCTTGATAGACTTCTTCTGGTTCCAACCCTCAATCATATATGTTGCAGGATCAACGTATACGTCTACATACTCATAGTTGAGAACAACCATTGGGGCACCCATAAGCTGACCCTCAACCATACCCTCAGGCTGACCTACGTTCATCTGAAGCACCTGTACAGGAACACCACGACCAAGCTCCTTAGTAGGCAAGATATATGCATCAATATATGCCTTACCATGAGCAATCCATGTAGCAGCCTTAACATTCTTCTTTGCATCAGCGATAGCTACATCTACCTTCTCAAGTTTCTTAAGCTCATTTGCGGTATTCACCTTCTGAGCATTTGCAGCTGGTACTGCGAACATCAACAATGCCGCTGCGATAAATAAAAACTTCTTCATAGTTTTAAAATCTGTTATTTGTTAATAATCTATTCGTTTGCGTTCTCAGAGGTCTCTACTGCTGGAGTATCAACAGATGCGCCCTCCTCATTATTTGCTACTATCTCCTCAATATCCTCCTCGTCAGTCTTAGGTACTGCAGTAACAGAGGCGATAGAGTCTCCCTCGCGGAGGTTGATGACACGTACACCCTGTGTAGCTCGACCTGCAACTCGTATCTGATCAGCCGACGTTCTAATTGTGAGACCTGAGCGGTTGATAATCATCAAGTCGTTATCGTCAGTAACAGCCTGGATAGAGATAAGCTTACCAGTCTTGTCTGTAACGTTGATTGTCTTAACACCCTTACCACCACGGTTAGTGATACGGTACTCGTCAAGGTCTGTACGCTTACCATAACCATTCTCCGAGAGAACAAGAACATCCTGTTGTGACTCTGGCTCAATAGCAATCATGCCGATAACCTCGTCAGTATCCTCGATAGAGATTGCACGTACACCAGAACTTACACGACCCATAGGGCGTACTGTAGACTCGTTGAAGCGGATTGCGCGACCCTCGCGTGCTGCAATCATAATCTCTGCATTACCACTTGTGAGCTTAACCTCCAACAACTGGTCCTCCTCTCTAATAACGATTGCCTTAACACCATTAGTACGTGGACGTGAATAATCCTCAAGGGTTGTCTTCTTGATGATACCACGCTTTGTACACATCACAAGGTAGTTGTTCTCTACGAAGTCCTTATCGTTTAGGTTCTTAACGTTGATATATGCACGTACCTTGTCGCCAGGCTCAATCTGGATGACATTCTGGATTGCACGACCCTTCGATGTGCGTGTACCTTCAGGAATCTGGTAAACCTTCAACCAGTAGCAACGACCCATCTCAGTGAAGAACATCATCGTGTTGTGCATAGATGCTACGTAGATATGCTCGATGAAGTCCTCGTCGCGTGTTGCACTACCCTTAGCACCTACGCCACCGCGGTTCTGAGTGCGGTACTCAGCAAGTGGGGTACGCTTGATATAGCCCATGTGCGAGATGGTGATAACCATATCGTCATCAGCATAGAAGTCCTCAGGATTGAACTCCTCAGAAGAGTAGATAATCTCTGAGCGTCGCTCATCGCCATACTTCTCCTTAATCTCCTGAAGCTCATCCTTGATAATCTGCATCTGCATATCGACATTAGCAAGTACAGCCTTGAGGTAGTCGATAGTCTTGATAAGCTCTGCCTGCTCCTGCTCCAAGGCCTCGCGCTGGAGACCTGTGAGCTGACGAAGGCGCATCTCCAAGATTGCTGCAGTCTGCACCTCAGAGAGTCCGAAACGCTCCTGAAGGCGTGTGCGAGCCTCTTGTGTGGTCTTCGATGAGCGGATGATATTTACTACCTCGTCGATGTTGTCCTGCGCGATAAGGAGTCCGTTTACGATATGTAGACGCTCCTCAGCCTTCTGAAGGTCGAAGCGTGAACGACGCAAAATAACATCGTGGCGATGCTCAACAAAGTGGTGGATAAGATCCTTAAGGTTGAGAAGCTGTGGGCGACCATTCACAAGTGCGATGTTGTTCACAGCGAATGACGACTGTAGAGGCGTATTCTTGTAGAGCGTGTTGAGAACTACGCTTGCCACAGCATCCTGCTTGAGGATGATTACAATACGCATACCCTGACGATCTGACTCATCGTTGATGTATGAGATACCCTCAATCTTCTTCTCGTTGATAAGATCTGCGATGCGCTTAATCATCTCAGCCTTATTAACCATATATGGAATCTCGGTGATTACGATGCACTCACGACCCGATGCAGTGTGCTCAATCTCTGTCTTAGCACGCATAACAACACGACCACGACCTGTGAGCAATGCCTCCTTAACACCCTCATAGCCGTAGATGATACCGCCTGTAGGGAAGTCAGGACCCTTAACATAGTGGAGAAGTTCCTCGCACTCACACTCAGGATTGTCGATATATGCGCAGCATGCATCTACTACCTCTGATAGGTTGTGTGGTGCCATGTTAGTAGCCATACCTACCGCAATACCGCTTGCACCATTTACAAGCAATAATGGAATCTTTGTAGGCAATACAGTTGGCTCCTTGAGGGTATCGTCGAAGTTGAGACCCCAGTCGATAGTCTCCTTCTCGATATCAGCCATCACCTCGTCGGTAATCTTCTGCATACGAGCCTCGGTGTAACGCATCGCCGCAGGTGAGTCACCATCCATAGAACCGAAGTTACCCTGACCCTCAACCAAAGGGTAGCGCATTGACCACTCCTGTGCCATACGTACCATAGCCTCGTAAACAGAGCTATCGCCGTGTGGGTGGAACTTACCGAGAACATCACCGACGATACGCGCACTCTTACGTGTAGGTTTGTCGGATGTGAGGTTCAGCTCGGCTGCCATATCATACAAAATACGACGATGTACAGGCTTAAGACCATCACGCACATCGGGCAGTGCTCGCGACACGATTACCGACATCGAGTAGTCGATATATGCCGATTTCATCTGCTCTTCGAGGTTGACCTTGACAATACGCCCCGTCACCTCTGTGTTATTCAACTCTTCTGACATATTAGTTTATGTTATTCAATTTTTATTCTCTAAAGTGTTGTTATGCGAGTGTTATATATAGTATATATATAGACGTGCAAATTTACTTAAAAATTTCGGTTTTAACAAGCGTTAGACAAAAAAAGTGACCTCTCTAAACTGATGCAATAGGAAATAATCGCCGTAAAGGCGGTTTTTAGGCGATTTAAGGATATCTAAGTTTTTGTCAAGGGGGGAGTAATTAGTAATTAGCAATGGTGTCGCCTCTGCGAGGCAATTTTAGAGAGTTTAAGGAGTTTAGTGTTTTGCCTTAGCCTCACTAAATTCACTAATCTCCTTAAATTCCCTACTACCCATAACTACCCATAACTACCCATAATCCCCAAACAAAAAAAGACTGCCTCGAAAGACAGTCTTTGGTTACAATTAACGATATATCCTACTTAAAGAATAGTTCGTATAGGTCGAAGTTACCGATAAGTTCAATACGACGTTTGCCAGCAATGATGTCGCTCAGAGGAAGAGCAATAGTCGCGCGAGGTGACTCTATTATGCCGCGGCTACACTCTGCAAAGTCGTCATAGATGCGGTACTCAATCTTACCCTCAAACTCACCAAGCATAAGTTCGCATTGCTCGGCATATGGCAACTCCTTAACAACGCTACCCTCAACTCTTACAAAAGTAAATGGATTGCAGTCCCAGCCGAAGTCCGAAACCTCAACAGGGTTGATGGCAAACTCACGGATAGCCAACCAGTTGCGCTTCTGAGACTCCAACTTGCGGATGCCGACATAACGTGCCTCGAATGGCTCGCCCTTCCACTCTATTTCGTAGACACCCTGCATAGGCTCGGTGAGAGCGATCCACTCCTCGCCATCCTTAGAGTACTCCAAGATGCAGTGGTCGAAATAGTCTACATCATCCACAGAGTTACGACCCTGGATGATGCGAATCTCGCGCACCTCACGTACAACGCCCATATCAGCTCCTACAAAGTGGTCGGTGCGCTGACCCTCGCCAGAGTGATAGTATGTCTCTGGGTCGTTGTCGAACATATACTTATTCTGTGGGGCAAGCAACGAGCGGTAAGTACCACATGCCTTAAGTGTCGATGATTTCTCTCCTGTGAGGTACTCGTAGTAACGCGCTACAAGACCATCCATAATACCCTCATAGAAAGGCTTTAGCTTCATTGTACCCACGCGGTGAGCGTCGTACATCTCCACTGCCTCAACACTCATAAGGTTTGCTACGTAAGCATCCCAGAAGCCGTCAAACTTCTTATCCTCAGGATTCTGCATATATCTGTCGAGCATCTCCAAAGCCTTGCGGCAGCGAGTTCCCAACTTACCAAACTCTACCAACCAAGGGCGCAACTCAGCAAGGAGTGCCTTGTTCTGCATAGCCTCCATCTGTGCTGGCACAGCCTCGATGCGCTTCAACTCCTCCATAAGTTTTGCTGAAAGCTCTGGGGTGTAGTCCTCGAAACCGAAGGTCTCTGTCTCCCATGACTCATAACGACGATATCCTGTCTCGGTATCGCAAGAGTGAATAGCGAAGAGACGGTAAGCCTCGTAAACCTCTGGTGCGAGAGCCTCCAACGCACGCTCCCAGCTGTCGATAGGGTTGTATGCCTCGGTATTCCATGTGTAGTCAGCAACGCTGTAAAGAGCTAACTTTGAAGCCTCGCCGTGCTCCATAGGGTTGCTTACAAGACCGCGTGTCTCCTTCTCTGTGAGCACTGGTGAAAGACCATATACAGGACCCTGCATAACGATATGGCGTGCATAGTCCGTAACAGGGAAGTTCCACCAGAAGAGCGCAGGACGCTGTATGCGCGATGCAATCCACTCCATAGTGCGAGGTGTCATGTCGCTACATACTGCATCGCCAGTCCAGAATACATCTACCGATGGGTCGAGTTCCTTGCCATATACCATAAGGCTACCGCGCTCCGTAGGATTTGCCCATAGGCGAGTATACTCTGTAGGACAGACAATCAAAGGTAATACATCACCCTTAACCTTTACGAAGTCGTCGTTGAGGATGTTCATTAACTCGGTCTGGTAGTATGGGTTTGTACCGTTACCCTCGATGTCGTCGAAGTGTACCGCGAAGGCGCGCACGCCAAGGTTGTACATAGCATCGAATTTGCGAAGAAGATTCTGAATATCAGACTCCTCCCACTTGATATCCTTGCCAGGATGCACTGCCCACACGAAGTTTACGCGGTTGCGGTTACAAGCCTCCACCAACTCCTTAATCTCTTGAGCCTCGTCTGCAGGATATGGCTCACGCCAATATGGAGAACTGTGATATGGATCATCCTTAGGACCGTAGACGTAGTAGTTCATCTTGTAGCGACCGTATGTGTCGATAAGCGAGAGACGTGTCTCGTGTGACCATGGTGTGCCATAGAAGCCCTCTACAACGCCGCGGTACTGCAAATCAGGATAGTCGATGATGGTGAGCATAGGAAGTTTGCCACCCTGCGATGCAGGGCTCTCTACAATCTGGCGTAGGGTCTGCAAGGCGTAGAATACGCCAAGATCCTTGCTGGCAAATATCTCTATATCCTTTTCGTTGATAGAGAGCATATATACACCATCCTTCTTAGCGTTTGTCTCGCCACATAGTGCTATCATTATAATCTCATCAACCTTTACCGACAACTTCACACCCTTTTTGTTGAGCTTCAAGAAGTTGATACCCTCGGCAAATGCCTTGGCATCACCCTTAAGTGCCACACCCTTTGTGATGTCCAATACATCGGTACGCACCACCTCTAATGACTGAGGAGTAGGGTTGATGATTATTCCTCCGTGGTCGAGCTTCTCACCAAAGAGACCGCCCAAATCCTGTGACTCGCCACGCTGTGACGAGAGATCCTGGGACTGTGCGATAGTAACAGCAAACATCGCTGCTACCGCTATAAATAGGTTTCTTATAATCTTATTCATTTAAATACTGGTTAATTTTATTATGTATGTCATCCCGAGCTTATCGAGGGATCTCCTTGCTGTCTACTTGTTGTCTGCGGGTTATATAACGAGGAGATTCTTCGACTACGTTATACTTCGCTCAGAATGACATTGAGGATTGCGCTCAATTTCTCAATAGAAGGCTGTAGATGCAACGCTCGGCGAATTTCGAAGCGATGGGCTGTACTTGACGTACTGCCCATTGCTGAGACAATTCGTTAGCGGCAGCAGATGCAACCTTATCTTGAGAAATTATATGATGTCGAATGCTATCTTCATCATATTAGTAAACGATGTCTGGCGCTCCTCGGCAGAGCATGCAGTGCCGTGAACGAGAGAGTCGGAGATGGTGCAGATGCAGAGCGCGCTCTTGCCGGCACGTGCAGCGTTCATGTAGAGTGCTGTAGCCTCCATCTCCACTGCGAGTACACCCATCTTCTGCCACTGCTTCCAGCTCTCAGCATCATCGCCATAGAAGACATCGCTCGCGAGGATATTACCTGCCTTATAATCAATACCCAACTCCTCTGCCTTTGCTGCAGCTGCACGTAGAAGTTCGAAGTCAGCGATAGGAGCAAATGTGCCAGGTAGATTAAACTGTGCGCCGTAGTTTGAGTCGGTGCATGAGCCCATGCCGAATACAACATCGCCAAGTTTCAACGATGGGTCGAATGCGCCTGCCGAGCCACAACGAATGATGCGCTTCACGTCGTAGAAGTTGAACAACTCATAGGTGTAGATACCGATTGATGGAATACCCATGCCATGACCCTGAACCGATACACGCTTACCCTTGTAGGTGCCTGTGAATCCGAGCATGCCACGAACGTTATTATATTGTACGGGGTTCTCCAAGAAATTCTCTGCCATAAATTTAGCGCGCAATGGATCGCCTGCCATAATTACTTTATCGGCAATTTCGCCATACTGCGCTCCAATGTGTGGAGTAGGTACTTTTCCTGCCATAACTTAAAATATTTAGTTAATAACGATTAAATTCTATCCTTCAAAGATACGGATAATATAAATATTATCAAAACGTGCGAACAAAAAAGTTGCCACGTGGTTAAAAAATGGGTCTTCAATTTTGCAGTTCGCAAGAAATTGCGTATCTTCGTATAATTAAATATTAAGAAAATAATAACTGTAACTATAATACTACCTATGAATTACACATTTACTGCCGAAGAGCGTAAGGAGATCATCGCTCTTATGAATCGCGAGATTATTCCTGCTATAGGATGTACTGAGCCTATTGCTGTTGCGTTGTGTGTGGCTAAGGCTACCGAGACTTTGGGCTGTCGCCCTGAGCGTATTGAGGCGCGTCTAAGTGCTAATGTGCTTAAGAATGCTATGGGTGTAGGTATCCCTGGTACTGGTATGACGGGTCTACCTATTGCTATGGCATTGGGTGCATTGGTTGGTAAGTCGGAGTACGAACTTGAGGTGTTGAAGGATGCTGATGCTGCAGCCGTAGAGGAGGGTAAGAAGATGATTGATGAGAAGCGCATCGATGTAGATCTTAAATACAACATCACAGAGAAGCTATATATCGAGATAGAGGTGTTTGCTGGTGGCGCAAGTGCTATGGCTATCATCTCTGGTGGTCACACTCGCTTTGTTCATATATCTCGTTGTGGTGAGACTCTTTTCAGCGCAGAGGCTAAGGCTGATGAGGGTGCAGCACCAGTTGCAGAGGTGAAGGATCCAGAGTTGACACTCAAGAAGGTGTGGGATTTTGCTATGACAGCACCTGTTGATGAGTTGCGCTTTATCCTTGAGGCTAAGCGTCTTAATATGAATGCCGCATACGAGTCTCTTAAGGGTAACTATGGTCATGCCATTGGTAAGCTATTCCGCTCAGAGTCGGAGCGTAATGTTATGGGCGACACACTACACTGCCAGATTGTTGGTATGACAACTGCTGCATGTGATGCACGTATGGCAGGTGCTATGATTCCTGTTATGAGTAACTCTGGTAGTGGTAACCAGGGTCTTACCTCTACAGTTCCTGTGGCGGTATATGCCGAGCAGATTAACGCAAATGAGGAGCAGACCATCCGCTCTCTTATCCTTTCGAACCTTACAGTGATTTATATCAAGCAGAGCCTCGGTCGCTTGTCTGCTTTGTGTGGTTGTGTTGTGGCAGCTACAGGTTCTTCATGTGGTATCACTTACCTTATGGGTGGTGGTTACGAGGAGGTTACCTTCGCAGTTAAGAATATGATTGCAAATCTTGCAGGTATGATATGTGATGGTGCTAAGCCATCATGCGCTATGAAGTGTGCTTCTGGTGTATCTACAGCTGTTGTGTCGGCACTCATGGCAATGAATAACCGTTGCGTTAAGTCTGTTGAGGGTATCATCGACGATGATGTAGATAAGTCTATCCGCAACCTCACTGATATTGGTCGCGATGCTATGGTACATACTGATGCGATGATTTTGAGAATTATGACATCTAAGTAAATTTAGATATTTACAATCCTCCCAAACCCTCCTTTGATAAGGAGGGCTTTTTTATTGTAGCCGAAGATTTGGCACTCATCTTGATATTGATTATCTTTGTGGAAATATCATATAGCTATGATTACAACACCTATTGAAGATATAAAGGATATAGTTGCGGCGCAACGTGCATTTTTTCGCGGTCACGCAACACGAAGTGTAGAGTTTCGTCTTGAAATGTTAAAACGACTTCGTGCCTCGATAGTTAAGTATGAGCGAGAGTTAGCAAAAGCTTTATATAACGATCTTCATAAATCATACGAGGAGGCGTATCTTACAGAGATAAGCATAGTCCTTGCGGAGATTGATAATTTCCTGAAGCATCTAAAAGGTTGGGCTGCGCCCTCTAAGAAGTCTACGCCGTTGAAGATGTTTCCATCGCATAGCGAGATACTCACCGAGCCTCTTGGTGTCTCTCTCATCATTGCACCGTGGAATTATCCTGTGCAGCTATTGCTCAATCCGCTTGTTGGTGCTATTGGTGCAGGTTGTACTGCCGTATTGAAGCCATCGCCATACGTGCCTAATGTAGCGGAGGTATTGGGTAGACTGATAGCTGAGACCTTTGATCCTGAGTATGTTGCTGTTGTGCAGGGACATCGTGAGGTAAATAGCGCGCTACTGAGGGAGCGATATGATATAATATTCTTTACTGGCTCACCCGACTTGGGTCGCGTTGTTATGCGTGCTGCTGCTGAGAATCTTACGCCTGTGGTGCTGGAGCTTGGAGGAAAGAGCCCAGTAGTGGTAGATAAGAGTGCTGATATTAAGCTGGCAGCGAAGCGCATTGCATGGGGTAAGACGCTTAATGCTGGGCAGACATGCATTGCCCCAGACTATCTTCTTATCCATAAGGATGTTAAGGCTGAGTTTGTTGTGGCATTTCGTCATGCCATAGCGGAGCTTCACGGTGAGGATGTCCATAAGAGTGAGCACTATGTGCGTATGGTATCTGATAGGGCATTTGAACGCGTAGTGAGCTATTTGGATTGTGGTGATGTCGTAGCTGGAGGATTAACATCTGCTGAAGATAGGTATATCGAGCCTACGCTACTTGATAATGTCTCTGCGGATAGTGCTGTGATGCGCGAGGAGATATTTGGACCTGTATTACCGATGATGGAGATTGGGGATGTGGAGGAGGCTATCAACTTTATCCTCGACAGGGAGAAGCCTTTGGCTATGTATGTCTTTGCTGAGGATGGTGTGGCACGACGTGTGTTTGATCATACTTCGTCGGGCGGAGGATGCATAAACGACACTATAATGCATATTGCCAATGAGCATTTGCCCTTTGGTGGTGTTGGTAACTCAGGTATGGGACGTTATCATGGACGCGATTCGCTATATGCCTTCTCGCACCGTCGCTCGGTAGTCACAACGCCAACATGGATTGATCTTCCATTTAGATATATGCCTTATAAGTTATTTAGACTAGTGAAGAAGATGCTATAATATAAAAGAGCAATCACCTCGTGCGATTGCTCTTTTATATTATAGCAGTTTGGATAATTAGCTTACTACTTCAGCATTAACCTTTACATAGTTATATCCCATGCGGCGAAGCTGTACTGCTACGCCTGCTTCGAACATAACCTTTGTTGTGCGGGCAAAAACATGGAATGCCATAACACTCTGAGCCTCCACCTGCTCCTTGCGGATGAGTGATAGTGCCTGCTCTGCAGCACCGCGTACCATATCTTCGAACTTTGCCGCCTCCTCGCTTTCAAGAGGTATGCCGATAAGTATCTCGGTGATATACTCGTCCATGCAGTCGAAGCCACGTGGCTCGGTAAGCATCTTATGTATATCCTCTACATTCTCATATCTATTCCACTCCTTATCCCATAGCACGGCAATACCCATACCCTCATACATCGCCCATGCGATAGCTACCAAGGGGTATTTTGCAATCTCAGGTACTGCATCTGCCATATATGATGGTGCTGCATCGTGCCACTTTTGATTAAGCTCCTCCACCTCCAAGAGCTGACCCTCAAGGAGCTTCTTCTCGGTGAAATATTTGATAAGTGTAGAACGTAGTACCTCCTCGTATTTATTGAGTACTTCGCGTTGTTGTTCAGTCATATTATCTCTTTCGTTTTGTTGTTTTCTTACGTACCGACCAGCCAAAATGACCTATTAGCTTGCCAAGTGTGTAATACTCGCCATGTGAGTATACTATAGGCGATGCCTTGTCGAGCGAGAATTTACCTGTCTCAGGGTCTATATATCGCTCATCAGCCTCGATGCCCACAACGTCAGCAATAAACATGTCGTGTGTTCCAAGTTCCATAACCTGACGCACCTTGCAGCATATCGAGAGTGGTGACTCGGCAATTATCGGTGCCGATATGTGGTTGTTTGCCATAGGTGTCAATCCTGTAGCTTCCCACTTATTCTCGTTACGTCCTGAGCGTACACCACACCAGTCGGTAGCGCGTGCCATCGCTTCGGTTGTGAGGTTTATGGCAAATTCTCCTGTACGACGTATTATATCATACGAGTGACGCTCCTTGCGTACCGATATATAGCACATTGGTGGGTCGGTACATATAGTACCTGTCCAAGCAATGGTGAGTAGGTTATACTCCTCAGGTGTAGCACCACACGATACTAATACCGCAGGGAGTGGATATATCAGCGTGCCTGGTTTCCACGATTGTTTCTTTATATCTGCCATACTTTATATATTATATATAATGGTGTTACTCGCCGTCGTATCCACTATCCTCTAATAGATTACTGCTCATTGCTGCCGCTACTGCCAATTCATCACAGCGGTTGTTCTCTACCGTAGAGGCGTGACCCTTAACCCATATAAAGCGCACATTATGGCGACGATAGACTCTCAGAAAGCGCATCCAAAGGTCGGGATTCTTCTTACCTGAAAAGCCTTTGCGCTCCCAGCCGAATACCCATTTTTGGTTTACAGCCTCAATGACATACTTCGAGTCGGAGTATAGCGTGACATTCGACCCCTCGAACTTCAGAGCTTCGAGAGCTACGCATACTGCCAGAAGCTCCATGCGGTTGTTTGTCGTAAGTCGGTAGCCTGCAGATAGCTCTTTACGGTGAGGACCCGAAATAAGGACTACGCCATAACCTCCTGGTCCTGGGTTACCGCGAGACGAGCCATCGGTATATATTGTAATATCTGCCATTATGAGAGGGCTGCAATCTGCTCCTTGAGTGCTGCAATCTTAGCCTCGGCATCAGCCTGCTTAGCACGCTCGTTAGCTACAACCTTCTCAGGTGCTGAAGATACGAAACGCTCGTTAGAGAGCTTCTTCATAACCGATGCAAGGAATCCCTCGTAGTATGTAAGGTCGTCGTTGAGCTTCTTAAGCTCTGCTTCGACGTCAATCTTACCCTCCATAGGCACGAAGTACTGCGTAGTCTTAACGATAAACGCTGCAGCAGTGGCATCCTTCTCTGTAACTGTGTTGATAGCCTTGAGGTTGCCCATCTTTACGATAACATCCTCGTACTCCTTAGGGTAGTTCTCGTCAGCGATATAGTTGAGCGTGAGAGCCTCCTTCTGAGCGATGTTCTTCTCGCGGCGTACGTTACGCAATGCTGTTATAATCTCCTCAGCCAAAGCGAAGCGTGCGAGAATCTTCTCGTCAGCCTTCTTCTCTACCTCAGGCATACGTGCGATAACAATTGAGCATACATCGCCCTCAGACTTCAAATCCTGCCAGATTTCTTCGGTTACAAATGGCATGAATGGGTGCAATAGGCGCATAAGCATATCGAAGTAGTGCTTTGTGCGTGCAAGTGTTGCTGCGTCGATAGGGCACTGGTATGCAGGCTTCACCATCTCCAAGTACCAACCGCTAAAGTCATCCCAGAAGAGACGGTACAACTCTGTGAATGCCTCAGAGATACGGTACTGCTCCATGTTGTGGTTGAGACGCTCGATGCTCTGTGCCATAACCTCGTCGAACCACTCGATTGCCTCGCGTGCTGATGCTGGCTGTTCAAGAGTCTCGTCTACCTCCCACATGTTAACCAAGCGGTAAGCATTCCAAATCTTGTTGCAGAAGTTACGACCCTGCTCGCACAATGCCTCGTCGAACATTACGTCGTTACCTGCCGAAGCGGACATAAGCATAGCAATACGCATACCATCAGCACCGTACTTAGCAATGAGGTCAAGTGGATCAGGAGAGTTACCGAGCTGCTTCGACATCTTGCGACCGAGCTTATCGCGCACGATACCTGTGAAGTATACGTTAGAGAATGGCTTCTCATTACGCCACTCGTAGCCCGCCATGATCATACGTGCAATCCAGAAGAAGATGATATCTGGA